>NZ_JBEYZX010000033.1:0-84860 GCF_040646255.1 Streptomyces sp. NPDC046203
GCCTCGGCGGCGGGCGCAGGGGTCTCCGCGACCGCAGCGGCCTCGGGGGCCTCCGGGGCGGCGACGGCGCGGGTGGCACGACGACGGGTACGGCGGGCCGGAGCGGCCTCCGTCTCCGCGACGGGCTCGGCCGGGGCGGCCTCGGCCACCGGCTCGGCGGCCGGGGTCTCGGCGGCGGCCTGGGCCTTCACCGGCTCCGGCGTGCTGGTCTTGCGGGTGGCACGGCGGCGCGGACGCGCGGGCGCCGGCTCCTCGGCGGCGGCCGGAGCGGACGCTGCGGCCTGCGTGCCGGTGCCGGCGTCCGTGTCGGTGGAAGGGGTCTCGACGACGGTCTCGGACGCGGCGGCCTCGGCCGTCACCGGCGGACCGGCGGGCCGGGAGGCGGCGCGGCGCCGGCGGCGGGCCGGCAGCTTGTCCCCGAGAGCGTTGTTCTCGTTTTCTTCGTGCTGTTCGAGCATGCGGGCGGTTCTCCCGTCACGCTCCCGGGCGCCGCGTCGGTTCCGGTCCGGCGGCACGTACGCGCGCGAGGCGCGGTGCCGTGCCGCCGTCCGGGGCGCGGGCGCCGCACGGGAGCTGTATGTCTGGCTCGCCGGTTCCGTACGCCCTGTGCGGACGGCCTGGCGAAAGTCTCCTGGTCAGTGCGCGGCCCGACCCAGGTGGCTCCCGAGTACCAGGGCTGCGCTACGACGACCGCTCCTTACGCGGCACCGGCACCCGGCGCCGTCGCCGAGGTGGTCGCGGCGGCCGTGGGTGAAGCGGCCGAGACAGCCTCGCGGTCGGCCGCGAGCGGGTCGGTCACCGTGCCGGACTCCTCGTCGAAGAGCCCCTGCGCCAGCCTGGTCACCGCTGCGGGGACCGGCGGCGCCAGGTCGGCCACAGCTCGGAGACCGGACAGGACGTCGTCGGGTCGTACGGCAGGTGTCACGTGCCGAACAACCAGCCGCAGTATCGCACAGGCGCTGTCCACCGGCCCATTAACCTGGGCGTCGCCCTGGGCGGGGGCCGCGGTCAGCTCCACGACGGCACCGCGGGTGTCGAAGGTGCGGATTCCGTTCTTGGTCTTGCGCTGGACTTCCACGGTCTCGGCCGCGAGGAAGGCCGCGACGGCCTCGGCCGCGTCCTCGGTGGCGACGCCGTCGAGGCGCAGCTCCCAGACGGAGGCGGTGAGCCGGTCGGCGAGACCGGAGGTGCCGGCCTCGACGGCCTCGACGATGTCGAGACCGGTCGGCATCGACTCGTCGAGCAGCCGGCACAGGGTCTCGGGATCGCGCGCCTGGGTGAGGGCGATCTCCAGGTACTCGGCCTCGGAGCCGGTACCCGTCGGGGCGGCGTTCGCGTACGACACCTTGGGGTGCGGGGTGAACCCGGCCGAGTACGCCATGGGCACCTCGGCACGGCGCAGGGCGCGCTCGAAGGCGCGCTGGAAGTCACGGTGGCTGGTGAACCGGAGGCGGCCGCGCTTGGTGTAGCGCAGTCGGATGCGCTGCACCGCAGGTGCGGGCGGCGGGCCTTCGGGCTGTCGCTTGCCCAGTGGTTCTTCTCCTCGGTGCGGGGCGGGCGCGGGAGGCGGCCGCCCTCGAAGGCGGGTGTGTCCCGGGGGTCCCGCCCGGCTCACCCCCGCTGGTGCGAGGAGATCTCGGGTGCGGGCGCCGCGCCGGGGACGTTCGTTGTACTACCCAGAGTACGCGCCGAGGCCGCCGGAGGTTCCCCGGGCCGCCCGGGGCGCGCTCCGCCGACGAGGGCGCGCCACGCGTCCTGCCGGGCGGTGCGCACGGTGTCCCGGGCGGCGGAGAGCACGGCGCGCGCGGTCTTTCGGACCTGGGTGAGGGCGGTGCGGGCCGGGCTCAGGACGGCGTCGCGGACCCGGTGCCCGGCCGGGACGCAGACCTCCCGGTAGAGCCAGGCGGCGGGATCGCGGACCAGATGGCGCAGGAGCCAGCCGAGCGGCCGGGCGACGAGATCGCGGGCCACCCAGACCACGGGCCGTACGACGAGGGTGCGGACCGTCCAGGCGAGGCCGCGCCACGCGGCGTGCGAGAGGAATCCGGCGACGCGCCAACAGATGGCGAGCGCGTCGCGGATCTCCCGGCCGAGCGGTGCGAGTACGCGCGCGTACAGCCACCCGGCCGGGGCGGCGACGCCTCGGCGCAGGAGCGGGGCGAGGGCCTCCCGCCACAGCCAGCCGGCCGGGCGGGCGATCCCGTGGACGGCGACCGGGACGATCACATGGCGCCAGGCCAGGACGAAGGGCCGGGCCAGCGCGGCGCCGGTCCATCGGGCGGCGACCGCGAGGCCGTGTCCGATCCCCCGGCCGAGCCACCCTAGGGCGCGCCGGATCCCGGTGAACGCCCAGGTCAGGCCGTGCCACACCACCGCGCCGGCCCGGGCCAGCACCCGTCCCACCGGTCCGAAGAGCCAGACCAGAGCCCGGCCCGATCCGTCCAGCAGCCGGCCGAGGGCGCGGCCCGCCGGCCGCAGCAGGTGCCGTTCGAGCAGGTGCCCGCCGGCCTCCACGGCGTCCCAGGCCATGCGCACCGGCAGGACGAGGACCAGCACGACGACCCGGACCGGGATCCGGATCAGCGGATGCGGGGCGTGGGCGGCCGGGACGGGCACCCGGGAGGGCGCCGGGGCAGGGGCCTCGGCGGGCGCCGGGGCGCGGTCCGGGGCGGGGTCCGGGTCGGGCGTGTTCATGCCCACACAGACGCCGGAGGCCCGGCGGAGGGTTGTCCTCCGCCGGGCCTTCGTCACACGGGACTCACACGGGACCCGGGCGTGTCACGCCCGTCCCCGCGCCGGTTTCCCGCCCGCGCCTACTTCTTGACCGAGAGCGGCAGCAGCTTCTTGCCGGTCGGGCCGACCTGGATCTCGGTCTGCATCGCCGGGCAGACACCGCAGTCGAAGCACGGGGTCCAGCGGCAGTCGTCGACCTCGGTCTCGTCGAGGGCGTCCTGCCAGTCCTCCCAGAGCCAGTCCTTGTCGAGACCGGAGTCCAGGTGGTCCCAGGGCAGGACCTCCTCGTAGCCGCGCTCGCGGGTGGTGTACCAGTCGACGTCGACACCGAACTCGGGCAGCGTCTTGTCGGCGCACGCCATCCAGCGGTCGTACGAGAAGTGCTCGCGCCAGCCGTCGAAGCGGCCGCCGTCCTCGTAGACCGCGCGGATGACCGCGCCGATCCGGCGGTCGCCCCGGGAGAGCAGGCCCTCGACGATGCCGGGCTTGCCGTCGTGGTAGCGGAAGCCGATGGAGCGGCCGTACTTCTTGTCGCCGCGGATCTTGTCGCGGAGCTTCTGCAGACGGGCGTCCGTCTCCTCGGCCGACAGCTGCGGCGCCCACTGGAACGGGGTGTGCGGCTTGGGCACGAACCCGCCGATGGAGACGGTGCAGCGGATGTCGTTCTGGCCGGAGACCTCGCGGCCCTTGGCGATGACGTTGATCGCCATGTCGGCGATCTGGAGCACGTCCTCGTCGGTCTCGGTCGGCAGGCCGCACATGAAGTACAGCTTCACCTGGCGCCAGCCGTTGCCGTACGCGGTGGCGACGGTACGGATCAGGTCCTCTTCCGAGACCATCTTGTTGATGACCTTGCGCATGCGCTCGGAGCCGCCCTCGGGGGCGAAGGTCAGTCCGGAACGACGGCCGTTGCGGGTCAGCTCGTTGGCCAGGTCGACGTTGAACGCGTCGACGCGGGTCGACGGCAGCGACAGACCGATCTTGTCGTCCGTGTAGCGGTCGGCGAGACCCTTGGCGATCTCACCGATCTCCGTGTGGTCCGCGGAGGACAGCGAGAGCAGACCGACCTCTTCGAAGCCGGTCGCCTTCAGACCGCGGTCCACCATCTCGCCGATGCCGGTGATGCTTCGCTCCCGCACGGGGCGCGTGATCATGCCGGCCTGGCAGAAACGGCAGCCGCGGGTGCAACCGCGGAAGATCTCGACGGACATCCGCTCGTGGACGGTCTCCGCGAGCGGGACGAGGGGCTGCTTGGGGTACGGCCACTCGTCGAGGTCCATGACGGTGTGCTTGGAGACGCGCCACGGCACACCGGACTTGTTGGGGACGACCCGGCCGATGCGGCCGTCGGGCAGGTACTCCACGTCGTAGAAGGCCGGGACGTAGATGCTGCCCGTCTTCGCGAGGCGGAAGAGGACCTCCTCGCGACCGCCCGGGCGGCCCTCGGCCTTCCACTGGCGGATGATCTCCGTCATGTCGAGGACGGCCTGCTCGCCGTCGCCGATGATCGCCGCGTCGATGAAGTCCGCGATCGGCTCGGGGTTGAAGGCGGCGTGGCCGCCGGCGAGCACGATCGGGTGATCGACGGTGCGGTCCTTCGACTCCAGCGGGATGCCGGCCAGGTCGAGGGCGGTGAGCATGTTCGTGTAGCCCAGCTCCGTGGAGAAGGACAGGCCGAACACGTCGAACGCGGAGACCGGGCGGTGGGAGTCGACGGTGAACTGCGGGACCTTGTGCTCGCGCATCAGGGCCTCCAGGTCCGGCCACACGCTGTACGTGCGCTCGGCGAGGACGCCCTCCCGCTCGTTCAGTACCTCGTAGAGGATCATGACGCCCTGGTTGGGCAGACCGACCTCGTACGCGTCCGGGTACATCAGCGCCCAGCGGACATCGGCGGACTCCCACGGCTTGACCGTGGAGTTCAGCTCTCCGCCGACGTACTGAATCGGCTTCTGCACGTGCGGGAGCAGAGCTTCGAGCTGCGGAAAGACAGACTCGGCAGCAGACATCTCGAACCTTTGTGAGCTGGCAGGGGGGCGACTATCCAGCGTACCCCGGCGCTCAGCGGCTCCGTGCCGCCCGGAAGCGGGGCGCGGAGGAGCGGGCCCACACCCGGTGCAGCTCGCGTTCGCGGTCCGCGGCCGCCGCTTCCTCCCTGCCGTACAGAACACCCCAGGTGAAGGCGGTCTCGCCGGCCGTGTGGGCCGCGTCGGCCAGTTCGCGCAGCGCGGCGCGGGCGACGACGGAGTCCTGGTGGTCGCCGAGACAGTCCTGGAGACGTTTCATCCGGGTGACGAGACGGCGGGCGGGCTTGCCGAGGGCGGGGGCGGCTGCCTCGGCGGCGTAGCGGACGCGTTTGGCGGCCTTGCGGGCGTCGTGCAGGGCGTGGTCGCGTTCCGTCCCGGGGTCGAGCGCGAGGGCCCGCTCGACCCCGCGGGCGAGGCGGCGGTGGTCGCGCAGGACCGCCTTGCGCAGGACGGGCCCCGCAGGCCGGTGGGCGGCGGGGAGCAGGGGCGGGTCGGCGAGCAGGGCGTCGATCCGGGTGAGCAGGGCGAGGTGGCGCGGGGAGTCGAGGGCGGCCCGGGCGCGGCGGCGGGTGCCCGCGTTCCGGCTCTTCGCCCAGCTCTTCAGGCGCCGGTGGACGGGTCCGGCGGCGAGGTCGCGGGGAATCGCGTCGAGGGCGGTCCGGATGCGGTCGTCGAGTACTTCGAGGTCGCGGGCGGCGCCGAGTTCGGCGGCGAGCCGGCGCAGTTCGGCGCCGAGGGGGTCGGTGACCTCGCGGTCGAGGACGTCGCCGTACGTCCGCAGGGCGCCGCGCAGCCGCCGGCAGGCGACCCGCATCCGGTGGACGGCGTCGGGCAGGTCGCGGCGGACGGCGGGGTCGAGCCGGACGAGGGCGTCGGCCTGTGCGCGTACGTAGGCGAGGACGACGGAGCCCGCCGTGCCGGTGTCCGTATCGGCGCCAGTACCGGTACCTGTGCCCCCGGCCGGGGGCCGCTCGGGAACGGGGGTGCCGGTCGCGGCGAGGGCGCGGGCGAGTTTCGAGGGGGCTACGGAGGGCCGGATCCCGGCCTTGACCAGGCGTTTTTCGACCGCGTCGAGGATCTCGGGGTCCGCTCCGTCGGCGAGCTCGACCTCGATCTCGGTCCAGTCCGCGGTGCCCGGGCAGCCGGTGAGGCGCTCGGCGTGGACGGTGTCGACGGAGACCTCGGCGAGCAGGGTGCCGTCGGCGGCGTGCAGGTGGGTGACGTCGCGGCGGGACCGCAGCCGGACGACCGGCTGGACGGGGGCGGTGCGGACGCGGGAACGCAGCAGCCCCGCCAAGGAGCGCGGGAGTGTGTCCGAGAGCGGGGCCCTGATCTCGTCGCGGACGCCGGGGGCGACGGGGAGCTTCAGGTGCCAGCCGGCGTCGGCGCCGCCGGTGCGGCGGCGCAGGGTGAGGGAGTCGGCGGCGAGCCGGAGGTCGGCGGTGTCGTAGTAGACGGCGTCGAGTTCGGTGACGCCCCGGGCACGGGTGGTGGCGACGCCGTGGGCGCGGGTGAGGTCGGGGAGCCGGGTCTTCCCCGTGGCCTCGTATTTACGTTCGATCTCGCGGTGTGTCGTGGCACCGGAGCCCCGCTCCCCCGGCCGCTTCCCCGTGCGCTCCGCCGCCGCCCGTTTCTGTGCCATACATCGAATCTAGTGGCGAAACGGGCGGCGAGCAGCGGAGCCGAAGGAGCCGAAGCCGGGGAACTACGCCGTCATCGGGCGCTGCACCCTGATCGACTGGAGCAGCCCGATCGCCACCCACACCGCGAACATCGACGACCCTCCGTACGAGACGAACGGCAGCGGCAGACCGGCCACCGGCATGATGCCGAGGGTCATCCCGATGTTCTCGAATGCCTGGAAGGCGAACCAGGCGATGATCCCGGCCGCCACGATCGTGCCGTACAGCTCGGTCGTCTCGCGGGCGATCCGGCAGGCGCGCCACAGGATCACGCCGAGCAGCACGAGGATGAGCCCCGCGCCGACGAAGCCCAGCTCCTCCCCCGCGACGGTGAAGACGAAGTCCGTCTGCTGCTCGGGCACGAACTGGCCGGTGGTCTGGGACCCCTTGAAGAGTCCCGAGCCGAGCAGTCCGCCCGACCCGATCGCGATCCGCGCCTGGTTGGTGTTGTAGCCGACACCGGCCGGGTCGAGGTCCGGGTTGGCGAAGGCGGCGAACCGGTTGATCTGGTACTCGTCGAGCATGCCGAGCGCGGTGACGAGCACCGCGCCGAGGACGCCCGCGCCGATCAGGCCGAGGACCCAGCGGTTGGAGGCGCCGGAGGCGAGCAGCGCCCCGAGCACGATGACCGCCATGACCATCACGGAGCCGAGGTCGGGCATCAGCATGACGATGCCCATGGGCAGCGCGGCCAGGCCGAGCGCCTTGGCGACGGTGCCGTGGTCGGGGTGGAGCTGGTCGCCCGCGTCGACCTTCGCGGCCAGCAGCATCGCCATCACCAGAATGATGGTGATCTTGACGAACTCGCTGGGCTGGAGCGAGAAGCCGCCGCCGACGACGATCCAGGCGTGCGCGCCGTTGATGGTCGCGCCGAGCGGGGTGAGCACGGCGAGGATCAGCACGATCGAGATGCCGTACAGGAACGGGACCGCGCCGCGCAGCGTGCGGTGGCCGAGCCAGACGGTGCCGATCATCAGGGCGAGCCCGATCCCGGTGTTCATGGCGTGCCGGAACAGGAAGTAGTACGGGTCGCCCTGATTGAGCGAGGTGCGGCCGCGGGTCGCGGACCACACCAGCAGCGAGCCCAGGAAGGACAGGGCGAGCGCCGACAGCAGGATGGGCCAGTCGAGCCGGCGCAGCACCGAGTCGCGGGCGGCGAGCCGGGCGATCGTGCCGCGCTTGGGCGCGTAGCGGGAGACGGAGAAGCCGTGGGGCGTGGTCATCGGTCAGTCCCTCCCGCGCAGGGCGGTGCCGGGCGGTCCGGCCAGCGGGTCGGTGGGCTTGCGCGGTGGATCGGCCGGCTGGTCGGCGGGCGGTCCCGCCTCCGTCGGCGGCAGGGTGTCGGCCGTCTTGCCCGCGTTCGGGTCGTACGGCTCGATGCCGGGCGCGTCGATGGAGCCGTCGGCCGCGATCTTCGGCAGGTCCTTCTGGGGCTGCGGCAGCAGCGCCCGCTTCAGGTCCTGCTTGCCGGAGTCGTCGAAGCCGTACAGCGCGTCGTAGATGTTGCGCACGGCGGGGCCGGAGGCGCCGGAGCCCGTACCACCCTGGGAGATCGTCATGACGATCGAGTAGTCCTTGGTGTACGTGGCGAACCACGAGGTGGTCTGCTTGCCGTAGACCTCCGCCGTACCCGTCTTGGCGTGCATCGCGACCTTGTCCTGCGGCCAGCCGCCGAACCGCCAGGCGGCCGTACCTCGGGTGGCGACACCCGCGAGGGCTTCGTCTATCAAGTCGCGGGTCGCCTTGGTGAACGGCAGCTTGCCGTGCGACTTGGGCTTGATCTCCTCGACGTTTCTGCCGTCGGCGGTGATGACGGCCTTGCCGACGGTGGGGTTCCACAGGGTGCCGCCGTTGGCGATGGCGGAGTAGATGGTGGCCATCTGGATGGGGGTGACGAGGGTGTCGCCCTGGCCGATGGAGTAGTTGACGGAGTCACCGGCGCGCATCAGATTGCCCTCCAGGCAGTTCTCGTACGAGAGCTGCTGGACGTAGGTGCCGCCCTTCTTGCCGTTCTTGCACCACCAGTCCTTGTTGGCCGACCAGAAGTTCTGCTTCCACTGGCGGTCGGGGACCCGGCCGGTGACCTCGTTGGGCAGGTCGATGCCGGTCTCGGCGCCGAGGCCGAACTGGTGGGCCGTCTTGTAGAACCAGTCGCCCGGGTGGCTCTTCGGCTTCATCCCGCCGTCCTTCTGCCACTGCTGGTGGGCGAGGGCGTAGAAGACGGTGTCGCAGGAGACCTCCAGGGCGCGGCCGAGCGAGATCGGGCCGTGGTTTTGCGACTCGAAGTTCTTGAAGACCTGGTTGCCGATGGAGTACGAGCTGGTGCAGGGGTAGCGGCCGTCGAAGTCGTAGCCGGCGTTGACGGCGGCGGTGGTGGAGACGACCTTGAAGATGGAGCCCGGCGCGGCCTGGCCCTGGATGGCCCGGTTGAGCAGCGGGAAGTTGGAGTTCTTGCCGGTGAGGGCGGCGTAGTCCTTGGCGGAGATGCCGCCGACCCAGGCGTTGGGGTCGTAGTCGGGCAGCGAGGCCATGGCGACGATCCGGCCGGTCTTGGCCTCCATGACGACGACGGCGCCCGCGTCGGCCTTGTAGTTCTCGTTGGTGTTCTTGTCGAAGGTCTTGCGGGCTTCCTTCATGGCGTTGGCCAGTTCCCATTCGGCGACCGCCTGGACGCGGGCGTCGATGGAGGTGACCACGTTGGCGCCGGGCACCGCCGGGTCGCTCTTGGCCTGGCCGATGACCCGGCCGAGGTTGTCGACCTCGTAGCGGGTGACGCCGGCCTTGCCGCGCAGCTGCTTGTCGTACGTACGCTCCAGGCCGGAGCGGCCGACCATGTCGGAGCGCAGATACGGCGACTCGGTGGTCTTCGCCTTCTCGATCTCGTCGTCGGTGACCGGCGAGAGATAGCCGAGGACCTGGGAGGTGCGGGACTTGCCGGGGGTCGGGTAGCGGCGTACGGCGGCGGGTTCGGCGGTGATCCCGGGGAAGTCCTCGGCGCGCTCGCGGATCTGGAGGGCCTGCTGGGTGGTGGCCTCGTCGGTGACCGGGATGGGCTGGTAGGGCGAGCCGTTCCAGCAGGGCTTGGGCGTCTTGGAGTCGCACAGCCGGATCTTGTTGACGACGTCCTCGGGCTTCATGTGGAGGACGTCGGCGAGCCGGGTGAGGACGGCCTTGCCGTCGTCCTTCATCTTCATCAGCTCGGTGCGCGAGGCGGAGACCACGAGCCGGGTCTCGTTGTCGGCGAGCGGCACCCCTCGGGCGTCGAGGACGGAGCCTCGGACGGCGGGCTGGACGACCCGCTGGACGTGGTTGTTCTTGGCCTCGTCCCCGTACTCCTTGCCGTTGCGGATCTGGAGGTACCAGAGGCGTCCGCCGAGGGTGAAGAGCAGGGAGAAGACGAGAACCTGGATGACGACGAGCCGGATCTGGACCCGGGGGGTCCGCCCGGTCTCGGGGATGTTGCTCATGCTGCCGCTGCCCCCTGGGTCACAGTCGCTTGACTCCCTTGATCCGCCCGGCGCGCGAGGCGCGGTTACGGGCGGCCTTGATGCGCAGTCCGTTGCTCGGGCCGCCGATTCTCAGGCCGGTGCCGGAGGACAGCCAGCCGGAGGCCACGTCGGCGCCGTTCGCCCCCGTCGCACCGGCGATCGGGTCGTTGTCGACGCGCCGGGCCAGGGCCATGATCAGCGGCACTGTGAACGGGGCGAGGAGCAGGTCGTACAGGACGGCCGTGAACAGCAGGAACCCGAGGCCGACATGGCGGGCGGCGGTGTCGCCGACGAGGGCGCCGACTCCCGCGTAGAGCAGGGTGGAGCCGACGGCGGCGGCGGCCACCACGGTCATCGGGCCGGTGGCGGACTTCAGCCGGCCGTTCTCGGGGCGGGCCAGGCCGCACAGATAGCCGACGAGGCAGAGCACCAGGGCGTAGCGGCCGGCCGCGTGGTCGGCGGGCGGGGCGAGGTCGGCGAGCAGTCCGGCGGCGAAGCCCGCGAGGGCGCCGGTGACGTGCCCGTACACCAGGGCGAGGGCGACCACCGTGAGCAGGACGAGGTCCGGGACGGCGCCGGGGAGCTGGAGCCGGGCGAGGACGGAGACCTGGACGACGAGGGCGACGACGACCAGGACCGCCGACAGGAGAATGCGGTTGATCTTCACGGTGTCGCCCCCTGGTCCTGCGGCTGCTGGTTCTCGTCCGCCTGGTCGGCGGGCGGGGCGGCGGGCGGCTGGGCCGGCTGCCCCGGCTGCTGGACGCGGCCCGCGGCCGGTCCGACCGGCGCCTGACCACCCGTCTGCTGTCCCGGCTGCCGCTGGCCGTCGGCCTGCTGGCCGTCCTGGGCCGGCGGCGGGGCCGTGACGGTGACGGTCGGCGCGGGCTTGGGCTTCTGCGGCAGGACCATGTCGCGCGGGTCCTTGCGCGGGGCCTGGACGACGACGCCGACGATGTCGAGCTTGGTGAAGCCGACGTACGGGCGGACGTAGATGTTGCGGGTCAGACCGCCGCCCGCGGGGTCGACGCGGACGACCTCGCCGACGGGCACGCCGGGCACGAACGGCTTGTCGGCCTGCGAGCCGAAGGTGACGAGCCGGTCGCCCTTCTTGACCTTGGCCTTGCCGTTGAGGAGCTGGATGAGCAGCGGGCGGTCGCCCTGGCCGGTGGCGAAGCCGAGTTCGTCGCTCTTCTCCATCCGGGTGCCGACGGTGAAGTCCGGGTCGTTGGCGAGCAGCACGGTGGACGTGGACGGGCCGACGGTGGTGACGCGGCCGACAAGCCCGGAGCCGTTGATGACGGTCATGTCGCGCTTGACGCCGTCCCGGGCGCCGATGTCGATGGTGACGGTCCAGGAGAAGCCCTGGGCGGCGCCGATGGCGATGACCTGGGCGCCCTTGATGCCGTACTGGCCGGCCCCGGCGGTCTTCAGCATGGCGTCGAGTTCGCGCACCCGGTTGCGGTTGCGGTCGTCGCTGCCGAGCTTCGTCTTGAGCGCCGCGTTCTCCTTCTCCAGGGCGGCGATACGGGTGCTCCGCTCCCCGGAGTCGCGGACGGCTCCTATGGCGTTGCCGACCGGGTCGACCGCGGAGGCGACTCCGTTCTCGACCGGGCCGAAGACCGCGGCCGCGGCCTGCCGGGCACCGTCGACCGGTGACTCCTGGCCTCCTCTGATGTCCACCGTGATCAGCGCGAACGCGGTGGCGATCAACAGCACCAGGAGCAGCCGGCTCTCTCGTGTGTCCCTCACGTGCGGCGGCCGTGCCCTTCCTCGAGTCGACAGATGATGGAGTTGTACGGGCGCGGGTACGGACGGCACCGGGGTGCGCGTACGCGCGCGGGGCGCGAGATCCACCGGGTGCGGGGGGCGCCGGGCGGCCTCGCGACGGCGCCGGGCCCGGGATCACCCCCGGGCCCGGCGGGCCGTCAGCGGCGTGGCTGGGCGTCCAGGACCTGCTGGAGGGCCTCGAACTCCTCGACGCACTTGCCGGAGCCGAGCGCCACCGAGTCCAGCGGGTCCTCGGCGATGTGGATCGGCATGCCGGTCTCCTGGCGCAGCCGCTCGTCGAGGCCGCGCAGCAGGGCGCCGCCGCCGGTGAGGACGATGCCCCGGTCCATGACGTCACCGGACAGCTCCGGCGGGCACTTGTCGAGGGTGGTCTTCACCGCGTCCACGATGGCGTTGACCGGCTCCTCGATGGCCTTGCGGACCTCGGCGGCGGAGATGACCACGGTCTTCGGCAGGCCGGAGACCAGGTCACGGCCGCGGATCTCGGTGTGCTCGTCCTCTTCGAGCTCGTACGCCGAGCCGATGGTGATCTTGATCTGCTCGGCGGTGCGCTCGCCGAGGAGGAGCGAGTACTCCTTCTTGACGTGCTGGATGATCGCGTTGTCCAGTTCGTCGCCGGCCACCCGGATGGACTGTGCCGTGACGATTCCGCCGAGGGAGATGACGGCCACCTCGGTGGTGCCGCCGCCGATGTCGACGACCATGTTGCCGGTGGCCTCGTGGACCGGCAGGCCGGAGCCGATCGCGGCGGCCATCGGCTCCTCGATGATGTGCACCTGGCGGGCACCGGCCTGGGTGGACGCCTCGATGACGGCGCGGCGCTCGACTCCGGTGATGCCGGAGGGCACGCAGACGACGACCCGGGGGCGGGCCAGATAGCGGCGCTTGTGGATCTTGAGGATGAAGTAGCGGAGCATCCGCTCCGTGATCTCGAAGTCGGCGATCACGCCGTCCTTGAGCGGGCGGACCGCGACGATGTTGCCGGGCGTCCGGCCGATCATCTTCTTCGCCTCGGCACCGACCGCGAGGATGCCACCGGTGTTGGTGTTGATCGCGACGACGGACGGCTCGTTCAGAACGATGCCTCGACCCCTGACGTACACCAGCGTGTTGGCGGTCCCGAGGTCGACAGCCATGTCACGGCCGATGAACGACATTGAGTTCCCCTTGATTCCCATGAGGATCGTCGGGCCTTCCCTAGCGGAGCGTTGACGGCTTCTCAGGACGGCGAGGTGGTGGCTGACGAGGCAGCGGCGTGGAGTTCTCCATCGTAGTGCCGCCCGTGCGCCTGCCGCGCGGCGGACCGCCTCGCTCCACCTCTGTATAGGTGACGGAATGACGCGGCGATCCGTTCCCGGGATCGGCGATCATATGCCAGAGGGCGACCGAATTCCTTCGGTCGCCCTCTGGCGCATGCGCTGTTCGGCGGAGGCGGTGCCCCGCCGGTCGGCCGGTCGGCCGTACGGACCGTTTCCGGGACCGGATCGGCCGGATGTGGTCGGTACGCGGAGTCCGGCGCGGAGCCGGACGCGGAGTCCGGCGCGGAGCCGGACGCGGAGTCCGGCGCGGAGCCGGATCCCGGACCGGACGAACCGGCGGGGCCCGGGCTCAGGTCGGCCCGGGCTCGGATCGGCCCCTGGCCGAAGCCCGGCCCGAGCCCCGCCGGACCCGGATCAGACCAGGCCGGGGAAGAAGATCTTCATCTCGCGCTCGGCGGACTCCTCGGAGTCCGAGGCGTGGATCAGGTTCTCGCGGACGATGGTGCCGAAGTCGCCGCGGATGGAACCCGGGGCGGCGGCGATCGGGTCGGTCGGGCCGGCCAGGGTCCGCAGACCCTCGATGACCCGCTCGCCCTCGACGATCAGCGCGACGACCGGACCGGAGGCCATGAAGCCCATCAGCGGCTCGTAGAACGGCTTGCCCTTGTGCTCGCCGTAGTGCTGCTCCAGGGTCTCCTGGTCCAGCTCGCGCATCTCCAGGGCCGCGAGGGTCCAGCCGGCCTTGCGCTCGATACGGCCGATGATCTCGCCGACCAGGCCACGGCGGACGGCGTCGGGCTTGAGCAGGACGAGCGTGCGCTGGCTCACGGGAAAACTCCTTTTGGGACTTCGGACAGACTTCAGGGTGGAACAAAGCAGACAAGGGGGCGCGGGCCACTGAATCTACCGGGCCCGCACCAGGGAACATCACGCAGCGTCAGGTGCTGCCGAGCCTTCGGCGGCGGCAGCGTTGGCCGCCCAGCGGGCCTTGATCTCGTCGATCCTCCGGCCGTAGTGCACCGAGGCCCACCACAGGACGGCGAAGACCGCGCCCAGGAAGAACATCACCGGGACGACGAAACCGCTCGCGATCAGCGCGATCTGGAGCGCCCAGCCCAGCTGCACACCCCCCGGACGGGTGATCATCCCGCACAGCAGGATCGTCAGGACCATGGCGATCCCGCACACCGTCCAGACCGTCGACGTGGACAGCGTGTCGTCCTTCATCGCGACCAGACCGGCGAAGCCGATCACGAAGAACTCGCCGATCAGCGTCGAGGCGCAGAGCATACGCACAGGTTTCAGCCCCTCTTGAGCAGCAGCCGGGCATCGCCGACCGTGAAGATCGAACCGGTGACGAGCACACCGCCGCCCGCGTACTCGCCCTCTTCCTCGGCGAGCGTGATCGCGGCCTCGATGGCGTCGTCCAGGCGCGGCTCCACCACGACCCGGTCCTCGCCGAAGACCTCGACCGCGAGCGCGGCGAGTTCGTCCGGGTCGCTCGCGCGCGCGTTGGAGTTCGAGGTGATCACGATCTCCGCGAAGATCGGCTCGAACGCTTCGAGCAGCCCCCGGGCGTCCTTGTCCGCGCTCGTCGACACCACGCCGATGAGCCGGGAGAAACCGAAGGACTCGGTGACCGCCTCGGCCGTCGCGCGGGCGCCGTGCGGGTTGTGCGCCGCGTCCAGGACGACCGTCGGCGACGAACGGACGACCTCCAGCCGGCCCGGCGACGCCACCTGCGCGAACGCGCGGCGGATCGTGTCGATGTCCAGCGTGCGGGCGTGCTCCGCGCCGATGCCGAAGAACGCCTCGACCGCCGCGAGCGCCACCGCCGCGTTGTGCGCCTGGTGGGCGCCGTACAGCGGCAGGAACACCTCTTCGTACTCGCCGCCCAGACCCCGCAGCGTCAGCAGCTGGCCGCCGACCGCGACCTCGCGCGCGGTGACGCCGAACTCCATGCCCTCGCGGGCCACGGTGGCGTCCACCGAGACGGCCTTCTTCAGCAGCACCTGCGCCGCGTCCACCGGCTGCTGCGCCAGGATCACCGTCGCGCCCTGCTTGATGACACCGGACTTCTCGCCGGCGATCTCGCCGGTCGTCTCGCCGAGCCGGTCCGTGTGGTCCAGGTCGATCGGCGTCACCACCGCGACCGAACCGTCGATGACGTTCGTCGCGTCCCAGGTGCCGCCCATGCCGACCTCGACCACGGCCACGTCCACCGGGGCGTCCGCGAACGCCGCGTACGCCATGCCGGTGAGGACCTCGAAGAACGACAGCCGGTACTCCTCGCGGGCGTCGACCATCTCCACGTACGGCTTCACGTCCCGGTACGTCTCGATGAACCGCTCGGGGTCGATCGGGGCGCCGTCCAGGCTGATCCGCTCGGTGATGGTCTGCACGTGCGGCGAGGTGTACCGCCCGGTGCGCAGGTCGAAGGCGCCGAGCAGGGCCTCGATCATGCGGGCCGTCGACGTCTTGCCGTTCGTGCCCGTGATGTGGATCGACGGGTACGCGTGCTGCGGATCGCCCAGCACGTCCATCAGCGCGGCGATCCGCTTGACCGACGGCTCCAGCTTCGTCTCGCCCCAGCGGGTCGACAGCTCCGTCTCGACCTCGCGCAGCGCGCGGTCCACCTCCGGATCCTCCGGACGGGACGGCACCGGGTCGCCCTGCGGCGGGCCGGTCATCGCGCGCAGGGTGCGGCTGCCGGCCTCGATCACCGCCAGATCGGGATCACGGTCGGTCGCTTCGTCGACGATGCCGTCGAACTGGTCGTCGTCGGCCTGGTCGCGCGGGTCAGTCGAGTCACTCACGGGTCCAGTCTACGGAGCGGCGCGGGACGCGCTGCGCGCGGCCGTGCGGTGGGGCGGTGCAGGTCGCCGTGCGGTGGGGTGGGCTACCGCAGGCCCGACGGCAGCGTCGCCCTCACCACGTACGCGTCGTCGGTGCGGGTCGCGTGGAGGGTGCCGCCCATCGTCGTGACACGTTCCGCCATGGAGAGCAGGCCCGTGCCGGCGGAGACCGGGGCGCGGTCCGGCGGGGTGGCCGGGAGGGGGTTGTGGACCTCCAGGTGGAGGTCGGCGGCGTCGAGGGTGATGGCGACGGTGACGGGGAGGCCGGGGGCGTGCTTGGCCGCGTTCGTGAGGCACTCGCGGACGACCCGGTGGACCGCCGCCTGGCGCAGCGGGGAGAGGGCCTTCGCCCCGGCGTCGACGTCGAGCCGCACGGGGCTGCCCATCTGCTCGCTCTCCTCGGCGAGGGCCGCGAGACCGTCCAGGCCGGGGGTGTCGTCGGTGCGCCGGACGATGGTCTCGTTGAGCATGTGATGGGCGCGGCGGGCGGTGTCGGCCAGTTCCTCGAAGTCCTGCTGGTGGGCCTGGCCCCGGGCGCGTACCGCCAGCACCTCGGCGCGTACGGCGAGCAGGGTCAGCTCCCGGCCCACCAGGTCGTGGACGTCCCGGCCGACCTGGATGCGCTCCTCCTGGACGGCCTGCCGGGCGGCGGACTCGCGGCGCTCGACCTCCAGGGCGGCGACCAGGTCCTGGCGGTACGCGGCGATGCCGACGCCCGCCGCGAGGACGCCGATGGGCAGGACCAGGCTGAGGAAGTCGCTGAGGGTGTCGCCGTGCCGGTCGGGCCAGCCCGGCAGGTTGAAGTAGGCGTACGCGACGACCACGTACAGAGCCGTGGCCAGCAGGGCGGTCCGGCGGCCCCGGAAGCGGCCGAGGGAGTACAGCGCGAACTGGATCATCGTCAGTTCGTGCAGCCAGCCCAGCGTGCCCATGGCCACCACGAACGGCACCCACGGCATCCGGCGGCGCAGCGTCAGGGTCGACGCGGCGGCGGCGAAGACCAGGGCCGCGACCCAGCCGGGGAGCGAGTCGTCCTCACGGGCGAGCCCGGGGACGTCCAGGACCATCAGGCCGAAGGAGAAGAGTGCGGCGACGACGTCCATGGCCGGCGGCGACACGGCCCACCGGTCCACACAGCGGCGCAGCGTGAGCGGGGCGGGCGAGGGGGGCATGAGGCCATCATCCCGGGTCGAAGGTCCCGTCACCGTGGTCCTGAAGTCCCGATCACTGTGAGATCGGGCACTTAGTCCGGATCGGACTAATTTTCTGACGGTGTGTCACCTACGAAAAAGGGTCCCTCCCGCGCTCGATGCGCGGGAGGGACCCCTTCCCCGTCCGGTTACGCCTGCGGCAGGCGGTCCAGCTGCGTCCGGATACGGGCGATGTCCTCGTCCGCCTTGGCGAGGCGGGTACGGATCTTGTCGACCACGTTGTCGGGCGCCTTGGCGAGGAACGCCTCGTTGCCCAGCTTGCCCTCGGCCTGCGCCTTCTCCTTCTCGGCGGCGGCCAGGTCCTTCGCGAGCCGCTTGCGCTCGGCGGCCACGTCGATGGTGCCCGACAGGTCGAGGGAGACCGTCGCGCCGGCGACCGGCAGGGAGGCGGTGGCGGAGAATGCCTCGCCCTCCGGCTGGAGGCGCAGCAGCTGGCGGATGGCGGCCTCGTGCGAGGCGAGCGCGGTGCCGTCGAGGTCGAGACGGGCCGGGACCTTCTGGCCGTCGTTGAGGCCCTGCTCCTTGCGGAACCGGCGGACCTCGGTGACGACCTGCTGGACCAGCTCGATCTCGCGCTCGGCGGCCTCGTCGCGGAAGCCGCTGTCCTTCGGCCAGTCGGCGATCACCAGGGACTCGCCGCCGGTCAGCGTGGTCCACAGCGTCTCGGTGACGAACGGGACGATCGGGTGCAGCAGACGCAGCATGACGTCCAGGACCTCGCCGAGGACCCGGCCGGAGACCTTCGCGCCCTCGCCGCCCGCGAAGAACGTCGTCTTCGACAGCTCGACGTACCAGGCGAAGACCTCGTCCCACGCGAAGTGGTAGAGCGCCTCGCTGAGCTTGGAGAACTGGAAGTCCTCGTAGTACGCGTCGGCCTGCGCGACCGTCTTGTTGAGACGCGAGAGGATCCAGCGGTCCGTCGCGGACAGCTGCTCCGCCGGCGGCAGCTCGCCCTCGATCGTCGCGCCGTTCATCATCGCGAAGCGGGTGGCGTTCCAGATCTTGTTGGCGAAGTTGCGGGACGCCTGGACCCAGTCCTCGCCGATCGGCACGTCGGTGCCCGGGTTGGCGCCCTTGGCCAGGGTGAAGCGGACGGCGTCGGAGCCGTACTTGTCCATCCAGTCCAGCGGGTCGACGACGTTGCCGAAGGACTTCGACATCTTCTTGCCGAACTCGTCGCGGACCAGGCCGGTCAGGGCGATGGTCTTGAACGGGACCTCGCCGTCCATCGCGTACAGGCCGAACATCATCATCCGGGCGACCCAGAAGAAGATGATGTCGTGGCCGGTGACCAGGACGTCGGTCGAGTAGAACTTCTCCAGCTCCGGCGTCCGCTCCGGCCAGCCGAGCGTGGAGAACGGCCACAAGCCGGAGGAGAACCAGGTGTCGAGGACGTCGGTGTCCTGGTGCCAGCCCTCGCCCGTCGGCGCCTGCTCGTCGGGGCCGACGCAGACGATCTCGCCCTCCGGGCCGTACCAGATCGGGATCCGGTGGCCCCACCACAGCTGGCGCGAGATGCACCAGTCGTTCATGTTGTCGACCCAGTCGAAGTAGCGCTTCGACATGTCGGCCGGGTGGATGGCGACCCGGCCGTCGCGGACCGCGTCGCCGGCGGCCTTGGCCAGCGGCTTGACGTTGACCCACCACTGGAGGGACAGGCGCGGCTCGACGGTGGTCTTGCAGCGCGAGCAGTGGCCGACGGAGTGCGTGTACGGGCGCTTCTCGGCGACGATGCGGCCCTGCTCGCGCAGGGCGCCGACGACCGCGGAGCGGGCCTCGAAGCGGTCCAGGCCGAGGAAGGGGCCGTGGACGGTGATGACGCCGTGCTCGTCCATGACGGACAGCGACGGCAGGTCGTGGCGCTGGCCGATGGCGAAGTCGTTCGGGTCGTGCGCGGGCGTCACCTTGACGGCGCCGGTGCCGAACTCCGGGTCGACGTGGGTGTCCGCGACGACCGGGATGGTGCGGTCGGTCAGCGGCAGCTTGATCTGCTTGCCGACCAGGTGCGCGTAGCGCTCGTCGTCGGGGTGGACGGCGACGGCGGTGTCGCCGAGCATCGTCTCGGCCCGGGTGGTGGCGACGACCAGCGAGTCCTCGCCCTCGCCGTACCGGATGGAGACCAGCTCGCCGGCGTCCTCCTGGTACTCGACCTCGATGTCGGAGATCGCGGTGAGGCAGCGCGGGCACCAGTTGATGATGCGCTCGGCGCGGTAGATCAGACCGTCCTCGTACAGCTTCTTGAAGATGGTCTGGACGGCACGGGACAGGCCCTCGTCCATGGTGAAGCGCTCACGGCTCCAGTCGACGCCGTCGCCGAGCCGGCGCATCTGGCCGAGGATCTTGCCGCCGTACTCCTCCTTCCACTGCCAGACACGCTCGACGAACTCCTCGCGGCCCAGGTCGTGGCGGGACTTGCCGACCTCGGCGAGCTGCTGCTCGACCTTGTTCTGGGTGGCGATGCCGGCGTGGTCCATGCCGGGCAGCCACAGGGCCTCGTAGCCCTGCATGCGCTTGCGGCGGGTGAGGGCGTCCATCAGCGTGTGCTGGAAGGCGTGGCCCAGGTGGAGCGAGCCGGTGACGTTCGGCGGCGGGATGACGATGGTGAAGGGCGGCTTGTCGCTCTTCACGTCGGCGGTGAAGTAGCCGCGGTCCACCCAGCGCTCGTACAGCGCCCCCTCTACCTCGGCCGGCGCGTACGTGGTCGGGAGTTCGGGGGTGGCTGCGGGGTGCTGCTGAGTGTTATCGGTCACCGGGCCAGTTTAAAGGTGTCACCGCCCGGTCCTGAAACGCGATTCTTCGGTAACGGTGTGGGCCCCGTCGCGCTTCTCGCCGCCGACTTCCGACAGGATGTTCGGCAGCATAAGCATTCTGTGAGGGGAACCCGTCCATGAGCCACAATCAGCCAGGACCGTACGGCGGCCAGCCGAACCCGTACGGGCAGCAGCCCGGGCCTTACGGGGGCCAGCCGAACCCGTACGGGCAGCCGCAGGCGCCGCAGCCCGGCTACGGATACCCCCCGCAGGCACCGCAGGCACCCCAGGCCCCGCAGGGCGTCCCGCCGCAGGCCCCCGGCCCGTACGGCCAGCCGCAGGGTTACGGATACCCGCCGCAGCCCCCGCAGCCGCAGCAGTACCCCTACGGGCAGCCCGGACCGCAGCCCGGCCCCTACGGGCAGCCGCCGCAGCCTCCGTACGGTGCCCCGCAGGGCCCCGGCGGTTACGACATGCCCCCGCCGGGCGGTCCGAAGAAGAGCAAGGCCGGCTGGATCGTCGGCGGCGCGGCCGTCGTGGCGCTCGCCGTGGGCGCGTACTTCGTCATCGGCGGGGGCGGCGGCTCCAATGTCGCGGACGACGGCGCGCACAAGCTGATCACCCCGGCCACGGTGCTCGGCGAGTACAAGAAGTCCTCCAAGGACGACGCGTCGTCGAGCGACAAGGAGTCGCTGAAGCAGGCGGAGAAGGACGGAGTCCGTAACGCCAAGGAGGTCCAGGCGTCCTACCAGGTGCAGGACCCGAACAACCCGATGGCCGGGAAGCTGCTCCAGTTCAACGGCCTCTACGGCGAGATCGACGACCCGGAGAAGGTCGTCGACTCCATCTTCGCCTTCGTCAAGGCGCAGTCGGCGAAGGACCAGGGCAAGGGCAAGGAGGGCACGGGCGAGCTCCAGGGCGACCCGCAGGCGTACAACCCGGCCGAGCTGGGCGATGCCATTCTCAAGTGCCAGCAGTCCAAGACGGAGGCCAACCCCGCCGAGAAGACGCCCGCGTTCACGATCTCCATCTGTGTGTGGGCCGACCACAGCACGGTGGGCATCGTGGTCCCGCTCGACATGGGATCCCTGCTCACGGGCAAGGGCGGCTCCCCCGAGGACGCGGCCGGCCTGACCGCCAAGTTCCGCAAGGAAGTCCGCGTCAAGATCTGACGCGCGGGCCCTGAAGCCGCGCGGGCCCTGAGGCAGGGCTCCTGAGGCGCGGGGCCCGGCCCCGCGGCTCCGGCCCTCGGCCGCGGCCCTCGGTTGAGTGGCAACGAAGAAGGGGCGCCCCGGCGGGGGCGCCCCTTCTTCGTGTCCTACGGCGGGAGTTGCTCCCGGCTCACGCGCTCTTCTCGTGCCGTCCGTCGTTCTTCACGATCCGGGGCACCAGCGTCGGGTTGACGTTGTCGCGGACCACGTCGGCCGTGATGACCACGCGGGCCACGTCCTTGCGGGACGGGACCTCGTACATCACCGACTGGAGGACTTCCTCCATGATCGCGCGCAGACCGCGCGCGCCGGTGCCGCGCAGGATCGCCTGGTCGGCGATGGCCTCCAGGGCGGGACGGTCGAAGTCCAGCTCGACACCGTCGAGTTCGAAGAGCCGCTGGTACTGCTTGACCAGCGCGTTGCGCGGCTCGACGAGGATCTTGAGGAGGGCCTCGCGGTCCAGGTTGTGCACCGAGGTGATGACCGGGAGACGGCCGATGAACTCGGGGATCATCCCGAACTTCACCAGGTCCTCGGGCATGACCTCCTGGAACACCTCGCTCGACTCGATCTCCCGCTTGGAGCGGATGGTCGCACCGAAGCCGATGCCCTTGGCGCCGGCCCGCGACTCGATGATCTTCTCCAGGCCGGCGAAGGCGCCGCCCACGATGAAGAGCACGTTCGTCGTGTCGATCTGGATGAACTCCTGGTGCGGGTGCTTCCGTCCGCCCTGCGGCGGCACGGAGGCGGTGGTGCCTTCCAGGATCTTCAGCAGGGCCTGCTGTACGCCCTCGCCGGAGACATCGCGCGTGATCGACGGGTTTTCGCTCTTGCGGGCGACCTTGTCGATCTCGTCGATGTAGATGATGCCGGTCTCGGCCTTCTTGACGTCGTAGTCGGCGGCCTGGATCAGCTTCAGGAGGATGTTCTCGACGTCCTCGCCGACATAGCCGGCCTCCGTCAGCGCGGTGGCGTCGGCGATGGCGAACGGGACGTTGAGCATCCGGGCCAGGGTCTGCGCGAGCAGCGTCTTGCCGGAGCCGGTCGGGCCGAGCAGCAGGATGTTGGACTTCGCCAGCTCGATGGCGTCCTCACGGCCCGCCCCGCCGCCGTTCTCGCCGGCCTGGACGCGCTTGTAGTGGTTGTAGACGGCCACCGAGAGCGCCTTCTTGGCGGGCTCCTGACCGACGACGTACCCCTCGAGGAACTCGTAGATCTCGCGGGGCTTGGGGAGTTCCTCCCAGCGCACCTCGCTCGTCTCCGCGAGTTCTTCCTCGATGATCTCGTTGCAGAGGTCGATGCACTCGTCGCAGATGTACACACCGGGACCCGCGATGAGCTTCTTCACCTGCTTCTGGCTCTTTCCGCAGAACGAGCACTTGAGCAGATCGCCGCCATCACCGATGCGTGCCACGAGGTGCTTCCCCTTCGCCTGGGAGCGCCTGGTTCAGCGACTCCTGGTGCCTCATATTCGACGGTACCTTGCCGGGCCCTCCACCCGGGCCCCCCTTGACGCGGTTGACAGGGTCGGAATCCGGCCATGCCGTGCTCCGTGGCACCCCGCGTACCGCGTCAAGGGAAGGTCGGGCGTCAGACCGTGACGGCGCCCTTGCGGGTCGAGACGATCTGGTCGACCAGACCGTACGCGAGGGCGTCCTCGGCGGTCAGGATCTTGTCGCGCTCGATGTCGTCGCGGATCTTCTCGATCGGCGTCGAGGAGTGCTTGGCGAGCATCTCCTCGAGCTGGCTGCGCATGCGCAGGATCTCGTTGGCCGCGATCTCCAGGTCGGAGAGCTGCTCACGGCCGGTGCCGCCGGAGGGCTGGTGGATCAGGATCCGGGCGTTCGGCAGCGCCATCCGCTTGCCGGGGGTGCCCGCGGCGAGCAGCACGGCCGCGGCGGAGGCCGCCTGGCCCATGCAGACCGTCTGGATGTCCGGCTTGACGAACTGCATCGTGTCGTAGATGGCGGTCAGCGCGGTGAACGAACCACCGGGGCTGTTGATGTAGATCGAGATGTCGCGGTCCGGGTCCATCGACTCCAGGCACAGCAGCTGCGCCATGACGTCGTTGGCGGAGGCGTCGTCGATCTGCACGCCGAGGAAGATCACGCGCTCCTCGAAGAGCTTCGCGTACGGGTCGTACTCGCGCACACCCTGCGAGGTGCGCTCGACGAAGCGGGGAACGACGTAACGGTTGTCCACCTGCGGGCCGGTGTAGAGACCGCTCGCGGAGAAGTTCGGGGTCATGGGGCTGTTCACCATCCTGGGGGCGTTCGTGGGGCTGGGGCTGCGGTGCGGGGCCGGATCAGGCGCCCGTGCCGCCGCCGCCCGGGACACCCGCGGCGTGGGTGATGATGTCGTCGATGAGGCCGTACTCCTTGGCCTCCTCGGCGGTGAACCAGCGGTCGCGGTCACCGTCGCGGATGATCGCCTCGACCGTC
Organism: Streptomyces sp. NPDC046203; assembly: GCF_040646255.1. Taxonomy (NCBI): domain Bacteria; kingdom Bacillati; phylum Actinomycetota; class Actinomycetes; order Kitasatosporales; family Streptomycetaceae; genus Streptomyces; species Streptomyces sp. NPDC046203. The sequence goes on from NZ_JBEYZX010000033.1 coordinate 23,446, forward strand.
TGGCCCGAGTGGAGCGCGGTGATCTCGGCCATGCGCTTCTTCGTGCGCAGCAGGTACTCGGCCTGGATCTTGATGTCCGAGGCCGTGCCGCCGATGCCGGCGGAGCCCTGGTGCATCAGGATGTCGGTGTTCGGCAGCGCGAAGCGCTTGCCGGCGGTGCCGCCGGTGAGCAGGAACTGGCCCATGGAGGCCGCCATGCCCATGCCGATGGTGACGATGTCGTTCGGGATGTACTGCATGGTGTCGTAGATGGCCATGCCGGCCGTCACCGAGCCACCGGGGCTGTTGATGTAGAGGTAGATGTCCTTCTCCGGGTCGGCTGCCAGGAGGAGCATCTGCGCGGTGATCTTGTTCGCGATCTCGTCGTCGACCTGCTGGCCGAGGAAGATGATCCGCTCGCCGAGAAGCCGGTTGTAGACGTGGTCGCCGAGACCACCACCGATGGACGGCTCACCCGCGGCGTAAGGCTTCAGATTCGTCACGTATCCACCTGCTCGTCTCCGACGGCCCCGTGCCGTCTCGCGTCTCGTTCTGGGGGCAGTGCCCCCGTATTCATGGACCCTAACGCGCTGGTAGGCGGGCGCCATCCCGGTTCCCGAACTGTTCGCTCGGAGCGCAAGGTGGGCGGAGCGCGCATGAAGCGGAGCGCGCGTGAAAGGGCCGGTGTACGTCACGGGCCCGGGCGCACAGTGGTGCGTCCGGGCCCGTGGCGCGGGTACAGCGGGCTTGACCGGGCGAACGGGCCGCCCGGAGAGCCTTACTTGTCCTCGGAGACCTCGGCCTCGCCGGTGGCGGCCTCGACGGTCTCGGTGGCCTGCTCCTCGTCCTCGTCGGACAGGTCGACCACGTTGCCGTTGGTGTCGACGACCTTGGCGGCCTCGACGACGACCGCGAGGGCCTTGCCGCGGGCGACCTCGCCGACCAGCATCGGCACCTGGCCGCCCTGGACGACTGCCTGGGCGAACTGGTCGGGGGACATGCCGGAGGAGGCGGCGCGACGCATGAGGTGCTCGGTGAGCTCCTCCTGCTCCACGTTCAGCTTCTCCTGGGAGACCAGCTCGTCGAGCAGGAACTGGGTCTTGATGCCCTTGACCGCCTGCTCCTTGGTCTCGGCGTCGAACTCCTCGACCGTCTTGCCCTGGAACTCCAGGTACTTCTCGATGGTCAGACCCATCTGACCGAGCTGGTGGTGCTCCAGGTTGTGCTTGCGGGTGTTGACCTCCTCCTCGAGAAGCTTCTCGGGGACGGGGATCTCCGCCAGCTCCAGGAACTTCTCCAGGACACGCTCCTGGGCCTGGGTGGCCTGGTCGAACTGCTTCATGTTCTCGAGGCGCTTGCGGCTGTCGGCCTTGAGCTCGTCGAGGGTGTCGAACTCCGACGCCATCTGCGCGAACTCGTCGTCCAGCTCCGGCAGCTCACGGGCGGCGACGGTGGTGACCTTGACGGTGACCTCGGCGTCCTTGCCCGCGGCGGAGCCGCCCTTCAGCTGCGAGGAGAAGGTGGCCTCGCCACCGGCCTCCAGGCCGGTCACGGCCTCGTCGATGCCGTCGAGCAGCTCGCCCGAACCGATGGTGTACGAGACACCCTCGGCGACACCGTCGGCCAGGACCTCGCCGTCGACCTTCGCCTCGAGGTCGATGGTGACGACGTCACCCTCGGCCGCGGCGCGCTCGACCGGGTTGGTGGAGGCGAAGCGGTCGCGCAGCTGCTCGACCGACTTCTCGACGTCCTCGTCGCTGACCTCGATGGCGTCGACCTCGACCTCGATGCCGGAGTAGTCCGGGATCTCGATCGTCGGGCGGATGTCGACCTCGGCGGTGAAGGCCAGCAGCTCGCCGTCCTTCAGCTCGGTGATGTCCACCTCGGGCTGGCCGAGCGGGTTGATCTCGGCCTCGTTGGCGGCCTGGGTGTAGAACTTCGGAAGCGCGTCGTTGACGGCCTCCTCCAGCACGGCGCCGCGGCCGAACCGCTGGTCGATGACACGCGCGGGGATCTTGCCCTTGCGGAAGCCCTTGACCGTGACCTGCTGGTTGATCTTCTTGTACGCCGCGTCGAGGCTGTCCTTGAGCTCCTCGAAGGGCACCTCGACAGTGAGCCGAACCCGGGTCGGGTTCAGGGTCTCCACGGCGCTCTTCACGGTTCGGTCTCCTTGGTGGCTGATTCCTGGTTTCCGGCGGTACCACCTGAGTGGTTCCGGCCGATCGGCCCGGTCCAGAGAGACACACGGGCACGCAGCTTGCATAGTAACCGCAAGCGACGGGCGGCCCACAATGTGATCTTGCGCTGGTCGATCTCGTGCTGGTCGGGGTGGCGGGATTTGAACCCACGGCCTTCCGCTCCCAAAGCGGACGCGCTACCAAGCTGCGCCACACCCCGTCGGTGCGACACGTAGGGTACATGCACGGGAACAGTCCGACGTCCTCGATTTCCGAGGCGTGTGCGCGGACCTCCCGGAACCCGCTACGATGGCGTCCGTGCCGCGGCCCCAAAGCCTGCGGCATGTCGGTGCACGCGGGCGTAGCTCAATGGTAGAGCCCTAGTCTTCCAAACTAGCTACGCGGGTTCGATTCCCGTCGCCCGCTCTGAAGATGGCGAAGGCCCCCTGGACATGGTCCGGGGGGCCTTCGTCATGTGCGTCGCCGTACGCGCGCGGGGCGGTCGCGAGGCGGTACGGGGCTACAGGCTTGCGGAGATACGGAGTTCACGCGGCCGGGCCACCCGCGCCGGCGGGCCCGGCCTCGCCGTACAGGTCGTCCGGCACACGCGCCGTACGCGCCGCGCGCCTCAGAACTGGATGGCGCTGATCGACGCGGATATCGAGTTCAGGAAGCGCTGGATGGACTCGGACATGCCGGTGAAGGCGAGGAAGAAGCCGAAGAGCACGGCGACGAGCGCCGGTCCCGGCTTGAGGCTCTTGCTGCGGATCAGGACCACCAGGATGATCGCCAACAGCAGCACCACGGACAGTGAAACGGCCATAACTGATCACACCTCTGGTCGGTCGCGCTTACCGCCGGGAGCGCCCGTCACACAGGCCCCCCGCCGCATCTATCGTGCCATCAACCTTCTGCCCGCGCCCGGTGGGTGACGAATCGTCGGCGGAGAAATCCGGCCACGTGACGGATTTCATGGTGTCGCGTCGGAGGGTGCCGAGGGCTGGGCAAGGCCCAACAAGGTGTACATCCGGGCGTATTTGGCGGTGAGCCGGGCGCGGGTCGCGGGGTCGAGGGCGGCGAGCCGGGCCGGGTCGGCGTTGTGCGCCAGGTCGGCCTCCTTGACGAGCAGGGCGCCGGGGGTGGCACGGATCCGTTGGGCATATGCCTCGGGTTCCTCGCCGGGGCGCTTGGTGAGGGCTCGCACCATCGCCTTGACCGCGTCGGGAAGGGCCGCCGCCGTCAGCCACTCCTCGGAGAGGGCGTCGTCCTCGACGGCGTCGTGCAGCCAGCCCGCCGCGATCTGTTCCGCGCCGCCGCCCCGCGCCCGCACCCCCTCGGCGACGGCCCGCAGATGTTCCGCGTAGGGCCGGCCCGCCTTGTCGGTCTGCCCGGCGTGGGCGGCGACGGCGAGCGCCTCGATCTCGGCGAGGGTGAGGTACGGGCGCGGGGAAGGGGACGGGGACGGGGACGGGGCTGCGGTCATGCGGGCCAGGCTACGGACCGGACCGGCCGCGGACAGGGTCCCGGGGTTACGGACGGGGTTACGGACCGGGCGAGCGCAGTGCCGCGCGGGCCGGGAGGGACGTCGCGGCGAGGCCCAGGGCGACGATGCCCGTGGCGAACGCCCCGTAGACCAGCGGCGGGATGTACGGGCCCTCGCCGGTCACGGCGCGGGTCAGCGGGACGAGGGTGGCCAGGGCGATCAGGCTGCCGAGGACGGTGCCCGCGAGGGTGACCAGCAGGGACTCCCAGCGGATCATGCGCAGGACCTGGCGGCGGGTGGTGCCGACGAGGCGCAGGACGCGCAGTTCGCGGCGGCGGTCGAGGACGGTCATCACCAGGGTGTTGGCGGCGGCGATCGCCGCGAATCCGCCGAGGACGGCCGCCATGACGGTGTTGGCCCAGGCGTTGAGTTCCCGGTCCTGGCTGCGCGCGGCGGCCCGGCCCGCGGCGTCGGTGACGGTGAGCGGTCCGAGCGCGGCGAGGTCGGCGGCGCTGCCGCCGCGTACCAGCAGCTCGTCGGCGTACGGGCTGGAGACGTGTCCGGCGAGGTCGGCGGCGGACAGGGTGATCTCGCCCAGGCCGAGGCCCCGGCCGTAGGTGGCGACGACGCGCGGGGTGGCCTCGGTGCCGTCGGGCAGCCGGAGGGCGAGCCGCTGGCCGGTCCGTACCCCGGCCGTCTCGGCGAGGGTGGCGTCGACGGCGGCGGTGCCGGGGCCGAGGTCGGCGAGCGAGCCGGTGCGGACGTCGAGGTCGAGCACCGGGCTCGGGTCGGCGGAGACGCCCTGCGCCGCGACGGGGAAGAAGCCCATGGTGTCGTCGGGGACGAGGACGCCGGTGCGCTGGACGGTCACGGCGGCGGTGACCCCGGGGATCCCGGCGGCGCGGCGGGCGGTGTCGGTGGGCAGCGGACCGGCCGGGGCGGTGACGACATGGTCGGCGACGACGCCGTCGCGCTGCTGGTGCCGGGTGGCCCGCTCGGTGCTGGTCTGGAGGAAGACCAGGGTGGAGGTGAAGGCCAGGGCGAGCACGATGGGGGTGAGGGCGGAGGCGAGCCGGCGGGCGTTGGTACGGGAGTTGGCGGCGGCGAGGTGGCCGGAGGCGCCGAGGCGGCCGAGCGGCAGCCTGGCCAGGGCGGCGCAGATCCGGGCGATCCACGGGCCGAGCAGGGCGACGGCCACCATGAACAGCATGACGACGCCGAGGGCGGCCTGGGCGGCGCCCATGCCCGACTGGGCGGTGGCGACCCCGCCGACGCCGACGCCGCCGGCCAGGGCGGCCAGGCCGAACCCGGTGCGGACCCGTCCCGGCCCCGCCTGTTCGGTCTGCGCCTCGGCCAGCGCGCTGCCGGGCGCGGTACGGGAGGGACGGCGGGCGGCCATCAGGCCGGCGAGCAGCGCGGTGAGGACGACGGCGACGACGGCCGCGAGGAAGGGCAGCGGGCCGGTGTCGAGCCGTACGCCGTCGGGGATCGCGCCCCGGTCCCGCAGGGCGTCGAACCACCAGCGGGCGAGGGCGAGTCCGGGCAGGCAGCCGAGGGCTCCGGCGAGCGGGGCGAGCAGCAGGGCCTCGGTGGCGATCGAACGGCGCAGCTGGCGCGGGGTGGTGCCGATGGCCCGCAGCAGGGCGAACTCGCGGGCGCGCTGGCCGACCGAGAGCGCGACGGTGCCGGCCGCGGTGAAGACGGCGACCATGGTCGCGGTGCCGCCGAAGGAGCCGCCGAGTCCGGTGAGCAGCTCCCGGGCGGCGGGCAGCGCGGCGCCCTCGGCGAGGCTGCGGTCGTCGCCGGTGTGCACCAGGGCCTTGCCGTCCAGGGCGTGGCCGAGGCGGCCGGCGAGCGCGGCGGGGTCGGTGCCGGGCTCGGGCAGGACGGCGATGGCGTCGACGGTGCGGGGGTGGCCGGACAGGGCGAGGGCCCGGGCGTCGGTGAACCAGACGCCGGGGGTGTCCGTGGTGCCGGAGACGGTGAAGGTACGCCGGCCGGCCGGGGTGTCGAGGGTGAGGCGGGCGCCGGGCCGGCCGAGGCCGGGGCCGGTCACGACCTGGTCCGGGCCGGCCGGGGCGGTGCCGGAGGTCGTACGGACGCCGGTGAAGGCGGTGGAGCCCCAGCCGGAGGCGGCGAGCGGGCCGCCGGCGAAGACCGGGGCGCCGGCGGAGGCGAGAGCGGGGGCGTCGGCGGGGACGGCCCGGACCGGGTAGCCGACGTCGCCGATCGCGCGGGCGGTACCGGGGACGGCGGCGGCCGTACGGACCAGACGGGCGTCGAGGCGGGCCCGGTCGGGCACCGCGACGGCCTCGGTCTCGGGCTCGGGGCCCCGCAGGACGGTGGCGTGGACCTGCTGGTCGGCGGCGGCGACCACGGGCGCGCCGGCGTAGCGGGTGGGCGGCACGGAGGCGGTCAGACCGGTCTGGAGCAGCAGTCCGCAGCCGGAGACGACGGCGGCGGCGAGCAGCAGGGCGAGGAAGGTGCCCGCGAAGGCGGACGGCTTGAAGCGGATCGCCGCGCGGGCGAGTCCGTTGGCGCGGAGCATCAGACGGCCGTCCCGGCGTAGTGGGCGAAGGGGGCGGGGGCGGTGGCGGCGGTGGGACCGGTCGGGGCGGCGGGACGGGCGGCGAGCGCGGTCATCCGGGCGGCGATCGTGGCGGGGGTGCTTCGCGGGAGCGTGTCCACCAGGCTGCCGTCCGCCAGGAAGATCACCCGGTCGGCGTAGGCCGCGGCGACCGGATCATGGGTGACCATGACCACGGTGGCCCCGAGGTGGTCGACCGCGCTCCGCAGCAGGGCCAGCACCTCGGCGGCGGTGGTGGGGTCGAGGGCGCCGGTCGGCTCGTCGCCGAAGATCACGTCGGGGCGGGTGACCAGGGCCCGGGCGATGGCCACCCGCTGCTGCTGGCCGCCGGAGAGCTCGCCGGGGCGGCGGGCGCCCTTGTCGCCGAGGCCGACCTGGGCCAGCACCTCGGCGGCGCGCCGGCGGTCGGGGCGCAGGCCGGCCAGGCGCAGCGGCAGCAGGACGTTCTGTTCGACGGTGAGGGAGGGCAGCAGGTTGAACGCCTGGAAGACGAAGCCGAGACGGCTGCGGCGCAGCTCGGTGAGCCGGTTCTCGCCGAGGCCGGTGATCTCGGTGCCGCCGAGCCGGATGGAGCCGGCGGTCGGGCGGTCGAGTCCGGCGGCGCACTGGAGGAAGGTCGACTTGCCGGAGCCGGACGGCCCCATGACGGCGGTGAAGGTGCCGCTCGGCAGGCGCAGATCGATGCCGCGCAGGGCGTGGACGGCACGGTCGCCCCTGCCGTACTGGCGTCGTACTCCGGCGAGTTCGACGGCTGCCGTGTCCGGGCCCATGGGTTCCTCCGTACGTTCGTTCTTGACCCCTTGAACGTACGGATCAGCGCAGGTCAGCGGCTATGACGCAGGCCGGTGGAGCGGGGGTGGGGCCATCCCTACCCCGGCGCCGGGGGTCAGCCCTTGCGACTGATGAGAAGCAGCGCCCGGTCGTCGTTGACGTCCTTGGCGCATGCCTCGATGAGGTGCCAGGCGGCGCCCTCGAAGCCGCCGGCGACATGGCGGTCGGCCTCGCCGGTGAGCCGGTCGATGCCCTCGGCGATGTCGCGTTCGGCGCTCTCGACGAGGCCGTCGGTGTAGAGCATGAGGACGTCGCCGGGGCTGAGCGAGCCCTTGACCGGGTGGTATTCGGCGGCGTCGTACACACCGAGCAGCGGTCCGTCGGCGGACTTCTCCTCCCAGGCACCCCGGCCCGCGTGGAGCTGGAGGGCGGGCAGATGCCCGGCGGAGAAGAGTTCGTAGTCGCCGGAGTCCAGGTCGAGGACGAGATGGATGGAGGTGGCGAAGCCCTCGTCCCAGTCCTGGCGCAGCAGATAGCCGTTGGCGGCGGGCAGGAAGGCGTGCGGGGGCAGCGAGCCGAGGAGTCCGCCGAAGGCGCCGGACAGCAGCAGGGCGCGGGAGCCCGCGTCCATGCCCTTGCCGGAGACGTCGGTGAGGACGACTTCCAGGGTGCGGCCGCCGTGGGTGCGGGCGGCGACGACGAAGTCCCCGGAGAAGGACTGGCCGCCGGCCGGGCGCAGGGCCATCTCGCGGTGCCAGCCGCCGGGCAGGCGGGGCAGCGCGCTCTGGACCCGGATGCGTTCGCGCAGGTCGAAGAGCATGGTGCCGCCGCGCCGCCAGGGCACGCCGACGCGGGCCCGGAACTGGGCGACGAGCAGCCCGAACAGTCCGCAGGCGGCGACGACCAGGACGATGCCCGGGGTGACCCGGGCGGGGCCTTGCGTATAGGGGCCGAGGGCCACTGACTCGACGATGAGCGCGGCGGCGGCCGTCGCGTACAGGCCGAGCAGGCTGGCGGGGCGCAGGATCAGTCCGCCGGCGACGATCGGCAGCACGAGGGCGGCCGGCGAGCACCAGACGGGGGCGAAAAGCGTGCCGCAGGCGATGGCGGGGACGGTGAGGAGGAGACCCGCGAGGGCGAACCGGTCGGAGCCGTCGCCCCGGAAGTAGTCGACCCCGGACCGGCGCAGGCCGACGCGGACCCGGCGGAGGCTCCTGCGCCACCGGGCCACGTATCCGGGCATCGCTCCACGACGTGTCATATGGGCTGGACCCTATCCACCCGATCGGAGCTCGTGCAGGGGGACCCGAGTGACATTGCATTCGAAATCGGATGGCCGGAATCGTGAACCGGAGAAGCCAGTGGCATATGACAGGTGCACGTATGGGCCGGCACCTGCCCGAAGAGGCCGCTGGTCGGCCGCCGGAGGGTCCGCCTCCGGCGCGCGACGGGAGCATTCCGGAAGGACCGGCTCTGGCGGGAATTGAGCGGAGCTGAACGGCCCCGCCGCACCGGAGGGAGGGCCCCGGCGGGCGGCTCGGGCCCGCCGTGGCGGCCGGGCGGCGGGGAAGTCGCCGCCGGTGGCGGTGGCTACGGAGCGCGGCGACGGCGTCACAGGGCCCTCGCACGACACCATCAGGCCGAAGTAGGACTTCGCGGACGCGAACAGTCCGCTCTGGCGTACTCCTGCCGTGCGCCGCCGAATGGCCGTATGAGCCGTCGCACACGGCACCGGGTGCCACCCCGCGCGCCACGGGACGTACGGCCGCGCCCGGCTCCGCGCCGGGTCCCGCGTACGACCGTGTACGACCCCGCGCACGCCCCCGCCCGGGGTCCCGCGCACGCCCCCGCCTGGAGCCCTGGAGCCCGGAGCCCCGGGTACGCCCCACCCGAGCCCCGCACCTGCCGCAGCACCTTCCGCCGCGCATGCCGCCGGCCGCGACGAGCCCGTCAGGGTCGTCGCGGCCGGGTGGGGATCACGGTCCGGGAGCCGGACCGGAGGGATCGGACGCGGTCAGGAGACCACGCGCAGGTGGGTCGGCCAGCCGATGCGGTCCAGGAGCCGGAACATCTTCTTGATGTCGGTCGGGCTGACCTTCACACAGCCGTTGGACTTGTAGTCGCTCGCGCCGTCCCAGCGCCGGGCCTCCGTGCGGCCCTGGGAGCCGTCCCGGTTCATCTCGGAGTGGATGAACATCTCCCTGCGCTTGGTGGTGCCCTTGGAGCAGGTCATGTCCTGGAGGTAGACCGCGTAGCCCTTGATGTACCGGCCCCCGTAAGTGCGGGACTTGCTGCGGATCTTCCAGTTGCCGTTGGGCATCCAGCCCTTGTTGCGCGTGCAGTCGTTCTTGACGCCGGTGCCCGAGCCGGCCCGGTAGGAGGCCACGAGCTTCTTGCCCCGGTAGACGAGGAGCCGCGAGTCGGCCGGGTTCTTCTGGTTCTTGTCGAAGACCAGCGAGGTGGCCGCGTGTGCCGCCGGGGTGCGGGCGGGGGCCGCCGGGGTGTGGGCCGAGGCGGCCGGCGCGAGGGAACCGGCGAGCAGCCCGCCGGTGAGGACGGCGGTGAAGACCGCGGACACGAGGGTCTTACGGGCGACAGCGGACATGGGGATGCCCCCTTCGGGCGGTGTGCGGACGGGAAGCGGACCGGGATACGGCCCCGGAGGCGGCGCCCCGCCGATGAGGCGGGGCGTCCGGGGCGCCGGCCGCGGCATCAGCATGGCCCGGGGCGGCGGGGGCCGGGAAGCGGTTGCGGGCCGTCCGCCGATGCGCATGGATGCGTCGTCATGGGCATGGCTCCGACCTGGGGTTATGCCCTCATGCGAAGCCGGGGGCGACCGGGCCCGGACAGCCTCTAGTCGTCGTGCGAGGAGACGGCCGGCAGCTGACCCACCAGCAGGGCCAGCCAGGTGTTGGTGTCCGCCCGGCCGGTGTCGGGCAGATGGCAGGTGCGCTGGAAGTACTTCAGGGCGTCGGCGGTCATCGAGGTGAAGGTGCCGGAGACCGGGGTGCCGCCCTGGCCCACGTTGTCGAGGAGTTCCTGGACGGCCCGCACCTCGAACGGACCGGAGTCGGGGCCGACCACCCTCGCCCGCACCAGCTCCGGCCAGGTCTGGTCCCCCACCTTGCCGTCGGCGGGCAGGAGGCGCTTGCGCTGGAAGTCGGTGACGGCGTCCCGGGTGTCCTCCCGGAAGAAGCCGTCGGTCCGCACCTGGTAGCCGTGTGAGCGCAGCAGGTACTGAAGGGCGCGGGCCCGGGTGAACTGGTCCTCGTCCCGCATGATCAGCACCGGCCATTTGTGCCGTACCACCCGGGTGGCGACCGCCCCGGCGGCGCTGCCCTCCGCCTCGTCCTCGCGCCCCGCGGCGAACCACCAGGCGTGGACGACGACCCCGGCCGTGAACGCCATCACCACGAGCGCCGCGACCAGGACCGGCGGAAGCCAGCGGGAGCCGGTCCGGGCGGCGGCCTCCTTTCGCGCGGGAGGGGTGTCGACGGGGGCGGCGCCCAGGGGAACGGTGCTCAGGGGAGCGGTGTCCGTGAGCCCGCCCCGCCCGGCCGGGCCGCCGGGGGCGGCGGTCCGCTGCCGGCTGTTCTCCCGCAGCGCGGCCGCGCACAGGGCGCGGGCCTCGTCGAGTTCGGCCGCCGGGGCCCGCAGGTGGGTGTGCAGGGCCTCGACCACGCGCAGGGGCGCGGTCGAGAGATGTCCCGGGTTCAGATAGCGCGAGAGTGTCGTCTGGTCGACGCCCACCCGGGCGGCGAGTGCCTGCTGGGTCGGCCGGGTGCCTCGGGAGGGGCCGCCGGACTCCTCCCACCACCGGCGCAGCAGCCGCGCCAGCCGTACTCCCGCCGTCCGTTCACGGTTCTGTCCCTGGGCCTGGTCCTCAGGCTGCTGTGTCATGTGCCCGCCCCTTCCCGTCGTCCCCACCCCTCGCCGGGCCCCGCCACATCACCCCCGCCACACCACCCAGCCCACCGCACGGCCCGCCGCCGCATGACGGCATAACGGCAGGTCAGATCCATGCATCAGGACGGGCATCGGTGCATCGGTGCATCAGGACGCGGCGCGTGCGGATCGTAGCGACGCGACCCCCCTCTTCGGCCCCTCCCCCGAGGGCCCCCTGCGATGCGGTCATATGCCGAAACCGCGCCGGCCCTCGCGAAAGAGCCCGGGCGGCCGTCCCGTCGGGGCGCGCCACTATCACCCGTACGAGTGTGCCACCCAAGGCGCCGCACTCAGGGATGAATCACCCTCAAGAGGGACACCACGGGCTGGAGTCGGAAAATCCCGGCGGGCCGCCCCCGGGAGGAGGACGGCCGCTCGGCATGGCCGGGACACCCTGCGCACCCGGGACACCCGGCACACCCGGCGCCCCCAACCGGAAGCGCGGCTATCGCCGCTGGCAGGTGGGGCACCAGAAGAGATTGCGGGCCGCCAGGTCGGCGGTGCGGATCTCCGTGCCGCAGATATGACAGGGCAGATGCGCCCGGCGGTAGACGTAGACCTCACCGCCGTGGTCGTCGACGCGCGGCGGACGGCCCATCGCCTCGGGGGTGTGCTCGGGTCGGACGGTGTCGATGCGGTTCAGCCGGACGCCCTCGCGCATCAGCAGGACCAGGTCCTCCCAGATCGCGGTCCACTCCCCCGCGCCCAGCTCCCGCCCGGCCCGGTAGGGGTCGATGCCGTGCCGGAAGAGGACCTCGGCGCGGTAGACGTTGCCGACGCCCGCGACGATCTTCTGGTCCATCAGGAGGGCGGCGATGGTGGTGCGGGACTTCGAGATCCGCCGCCAGGCCCCGTCCGGGTCGTCGTCCGCGCGCAGCGGGTCGGGGCCGAGCCGGTCGTGTATCGCCCGCTTCTCGGCGTCCGTGATGAGCGCGCAGGTGGTGGGGCCGCGCAGATCGACGTACGCGTCCGGGTTGGCGAGCCGCAGCCGGACGGTGTCGGTGGGCGGCGGTATGGCCCGGTTCCGGCCATTTTTTCCGGCGGCATCGACGGCCTCGGCGGCACCGTCGGTGGCAATGGCGTCACCGAAGGTGACTTTTCCGAAGAGACCCAGGTGGATATGGACCCACTCGCCGCCGGGGAAGCCTAGGAAAAGGTGCTTGCCGTGCGCCTCCGTGCGGGCGAGGACCGCGCCGTCGAGCAGGGCGGCGGAGTCGGCGAACTTGCCCTGGGGGCTGGAAACACGCACCGGCCGGCCGCCGAACCGTTCCCGGTAGTCGGCGGCCAGCCGGTGGATGGTGTGCCCTTCGGGCATCAGGCGGTGGGCTCCTGCGGGTGGTGGGCCGGGATGGCCGGAAGCTCGCCCGTGGTCTCGTACGCCGAGAGCATGTCGATGCGGCGGGTGTGGCGCTCGTCACCGGAGTACGGGGTCTTCAGGAAGATCTCGACGAAGGTGGTGGCCTCGTCGCGGGTGTGCATGCGGGCGCCGACGGCGACGACGTTGGCGTTGTTGTGCTCGCGGCCGAGAGCGGCGGTCTGCTCGCTCCAGGCGAGGGCGGCGCGCACCCCCTTGACCTTGTTGGCCGCGATCTGCTCGCCGTTGCCGGAACCGCCGATGACGACACCGAGGCTGCCCTCGTCCGCGGCGGTCCGCTCGGCGGCGCGCAGGCAGAACGGCGGGTAGTCGTCCTGGGCGTCGTAGATGTGGGGACCGCAGTCGACGGGCTCGTGGCCATGGGCCTTCAGCCACTCGACGAGATGGGTCTTGAGTTCGTAGCCGGCGTGGTCGGAGCCGAGGTAGACGCGCATGATCCGAGTGTGGCACGGACCGGCGCGGGTAGCCGAAAGCGGGGTCGGGACCTTGGTCCAGGACCTCCGTCCTGCCTGCTCTGGACCGTATGTCCGAAATCACGATCCGGAATTAGGTCTTCCGTATGGGGCCGTATACGGGTTTTATGTGTCCAGCTCACCCGAGCGCCCCCCACATCGAAGGAAGCGTTCATGAACACGCAGCCGACTCTGACGAAGGAAGGCGGATCCGCCGACGACACCGGTGGTAACTCGCAGTCCCTCGGCACACCCGATGCCCACAACGCGGGCCAGGACGGCCTGAAGCCCGGCCTCAAGAACCGCCATCTCTCGATGATCGCCATCGGCGGCGTCATCGGTGCCGGCCTCTTCATCGGTTCGGGCGCGGGCATCGCCGCGGCCGGACCGGCCATCCTCCTGTCCTACGCGCTCGTCGGCGTGATGGTCGTCTTCGTGATGCGGATGCTCGGCGAGATGGCCGCCGCGCGACCCTCCTCCGGTTCCTTCTCCGCCTACGCCGACCAGGCGCTCGGCCGCTGGGCCGGCTTCACCATCGGCTGGCTGTACTGGTTCTTCTGGGTCGTGGTGCTCGCGGTCGAGGCGACCGCCGGTGCCAAGATCCTGGAGGGCTGGATCCCGGCCGTCCCGCAGTGGGGCTGGGCGCTCATCGTGATGGTGGTGCTCACCGCCACCAACCTGGCCTCGGTCGCCTCCTACGGCGAGTTCGAGTTCTGGTTCGCGGGCATCAAGGTCGTCGCCATCGGCGCCTTCGTCGTGATCGGTCTGCTGGCCGTCTTCGGCGTGCTGCCGGGCTCGGACAACCCGGGCGCGGGCTTCGGGCACCTCACCGACGCCGGCGGGTTCTTCCCGATGGGCGCGGGCGCGGTCCTCACCGGTGTGCTGATGGTCGTCTTCTCCTTCATGGGCAGCGAGATCGTCACCCTGGCCGCCGGTGAGTCGGAGGACCCGCAGCGTGCCGTGACGAAGGCCACCAACAGCGTCATCTGGCGTATCGCCGTCTTCTACCTGGGCTCGATCTTCGTCGTCCTCACCCTGCTGCGCTGGGACGACAAGGCGATCCTGGAGAAGGGCTCGTACGTCGCCGCCCTGGACTCGATCGGCATCCCCCACGCCGGCCAGATCATGAACGTGATCGTGCTGACCGCCGTTCTGTCCTGTCTGAACTCGGGTCTGTACACCGCCTCCCGCATGGCCTTCTCGCTCGGCCAGCGCGGCGACGCGCCCCGTGCCTTCGCCCGTGTCAGCAAGCGCGGTGTGCCCAAGGCGGCGATCCTGTCCTCGGTGGTCTTCGGCTTCGTCGCGGTCTTCTTCAACTACAAGTGGCCCGACACCGTCTTCGCCTTCCTGCTGAACTCCTCCGGCGCCGTCGCGCTCTTCGTCTGGCTGGTCATCTGTGTGACCCAGCTGCGGATGCGCGGGATGATCCTGCGCGAGCAGCCCGAGAAGCTGGTCGTGAAGATGTGGCTCTTCCCGTACCTGACCTGGGCCACCATCGGCATGATCACCTTCGTGATCGGCTACATGGTGTTCGACGGCGGCGACAACCGCCAGCAGGTCGTGCTCTCGCTCGGGGTGGCCCTGCTCGTGCTGGTGATCGGTCTCGTCAAGGAGCGGATCATGAAGAAGTCCGCGCCGTCGGAGATACCGGCCGAGAAGAGCTGACGCTCCCCCTCCCCCGACCGGCAGCGCCGGTCCCTCCATACGAAAAGGCTCTCCGTACCCCGGAAGATCGGGTACGGAGAGCCTTTTCGTATGTACGAGCGCGCCTTCAAGCGTGCGGGGCGGGGCGGGGGCGCGTGGGTACGGCGCCCCCTTCGCCCGCTCAGCCCTTGCGGCCGACGAGCTTCCAGGCGGCCGGCAGGGCGCCCATGGCGAGGGCCGCCTTGAGCGCGTCGCCGATCAGGAACGGGACAAGGCCGGCGGCCACGGCCTGGGCGAGCGTCATGCCGGTGGCCAGCGCGAGGTACGGCACGCCGACCGCGTAGATGATCGCGGAGCCGAGCGCCATCGTGCCGGCCGTGCGCAGCACGGAGCGGTCGCCGCCGCGGCGGGCGAGGGCGCCGACCACGGTCGCGGCGAGCAGCATGCCGAGGATGTAGCCGAAGGAGGCCATGGACCAGCCGGAGGCGCCCTCGGCGAACCACGGCACGCCCGCCATACCGACGACGGCGTACAGACCGAGGGAGAGGAAGCCTCGGCGGGCGCCGAGCGCGGTGCCGACCAGGAGGGCGGCGAAGGTCTGGCCGGAGACCGGGACCGGGGAGCCGGGGACCGCGACGGTGATCTGGGCCGCGAGGCCGGTCAGCGCGGCACCGCCGGCGATCAGCGCGATCTCGCGGACGCGGCTCGCCGGGATCAGGTCGGCGAGGACCGTACCGGAACGGAGGGAGGAGACGGGGGCTGCGGTGCTCATCGGTACTCCGTGTGGGATCGGGAGGAAGGCAGAAGAGAAAGCGGGACAGCGGGACTGCGGGTGAAGCGGGACAGCAGGGACAGCGGTTCACGCCTGGCAGGGACCCCCGAGGGGAGCGGCGCGGACCACCGGGGGCCCGCGGGCGGCTCCAGGGGGCCGCGCGGGCCGCAGGGGGCCAGCTCGACCGTATGCCAGGGGTGAGCGGCCGATCACCATCAACGGCCCACAAAGCACGGGCCGACCCCTTCGTGGAGATCAAACAAAGCCCACGATCCCCGCGTCGCGCCACGTGATGCTGGTCACTGGGAAGTCGTACCAAGTTGGTCCCTTTTGCGTCCAAGGGTGCCGAGCGGAGAGACTGTGGGGTCCCCATAAAGCCGCAGCACCACCCGAGAGCACGAGCCCCCCACATGCACGAACCCGCCGAACCTTCCGAACCCGCCGAACCTTCCGGACGCCCCGATTCCGGCGGGTCCGCCCCCGGGGCCCGGTCCGGGACCGCTGCCGGGTCCGGCGCGGCCGCCCCCTCCGTCCTGGACGATCTGCCGGCGCCGCTCTCCCACGGACTGAAGCAGCGCCACCTCACGATGCTGGGGCTCGGCGGTGTCATCGGCGCGGGTCTGTTCGTCGGTTCGGGCGCGGGCATCGCGGTGGCGGGCCCGGGGATCGTGATCTCGTATCTGCTGGCGGGCGCGCTGGCGATGCTGATCATGCGGATGCTGGGCGAGATGTCGGCGGCGATGCCGTCGTCCGGGGCGTTCTCCGTGCACGCGGAGCGGGCGCTGGGCCGCTGGGCGGGCTTCTCGGTGGGCTGGCTGTACTGGTTCCTGCTGGTGGTCGTGCTCGCGGTGGAGGCGACGGGGGCGGCCCGGATCGCGCACGGCTGGGTGCCGGGGGTGCCGCAGTGGGGCTGGGTGCTGGCCTTCATGGTGGTGTTCACCGCGGCCAACCTGTCGGCGGTGAAGAACTTCGGCGAGTTCGAGTTCTGGTTCGCGGCGCTGAAGGTGGGCGCCATCAGCCTGTTCCTCGTCCTCGGCCTGCTGGCGATCGTGGGCTGGCTGCCGGACTCCGCCCCGGTGGGGATGGCGAATCTGACCGGTCAGGGCGGCTTCCTGCCGAACGGCTGGTCCGGGGTGGTCTCCGGAGTGCTCGTCGTCGCGTTCGCGTTCGGCGGTCTGGAGGTCGTGACGATCGCGGCGGCGGAGTCGGACGACCCGGTGCGCAATGTGGCGCGGGCGGTGCGCAGCGCGGTGTGGCGGATCCTCTTCTTCTACGTGGGTTCGATGCTGGTGATCGTGACCCTGCTGCCGTGGACGGCGATCAAGCCGGGCGAGTCGCCTTATGTCGCGGTACTGGATCACATCGGGGTACCGGCGGCCGGGCAGATCATGAATGTCGTGGTGTTCGTGGCGCTTTTGTCCGCGCTGAACGCGAATCTGTACGGCGCTTCCCGCATGGTGTTCTCGCTCGCCGAGCGCGGAGAGGCGCCGAAGGGCCTGCTCAAGATCACGGAAGGCGGAGTTCCGCGCCGGGCGCTGCTCGCGTCCGTCGCATTCGGTTTCGTCTCCGTCGTCCTCAATCTGAAGTGGCCGGATTCCGTCTTTCTCTACCTCTTGAACGCGGTCGGCGCGGTGCTGCTGTTCGTCTGGGCGCTGATCGCGGTCTCGGAGCTGCGGCTGCGGCGCCGGATCGAGCACGAGATGCCCGAGAAGCTGTCCCTCCGTATGTGGTGCTTCCCCTGGCTCACCTGGGTGGCACTGGCCGCGATGGCGGTGGTTCTGGTGCTGATGCTGCTCGACGACGCGTCCCGGCCGCAGGTGCTCTGGTCCAGCGGAGCGACCGCATTGGTGCTGGTCGTGGCCGGAATTCGCGAGCGCGTTACACCCCGCACTAAGCGGAATTAATAATTCACCTTGTGTAAAGATCGTGACCGTATAGCGGACATGCGTTCCCTCTGAGCGGTATACCCCTCCACACTGTGGGCCACTCTCCCGTCTCGGCTAGTGAACAGAGTTCGCCCATGTCACGGAGCACCACCCCCGCACCGTCCGACGGCGGCAAGGACGGCGCCCCCGCCGCCCCCTCCGCCGCCGCCGTCGGAAGCTTGTCGCACGGCCTCAAGCAGCGTCACCTGTCGATGATCGCCCTCGGCGGCGTCATCGGCGCCGGCCTCTTCGTCGGCTCCGGCCAAGGCATCGCCAAGGCCGGCCCCTCGATCGTCCTCGCCTACGCCCTCTCCGGTGTGCTCGTCATGCTGGTCATGCGCATGCTCGGCGAGATGTCGGCCGCCAACCCGGCCTCCGGGTCCTTCTCCGTCCACGCCGAGCGCGCCTTCGGCCCGTGGGCGGGCTTCACCTCCGGCTGGGCCTTCTGGTTCCTGCTCTGCGTCGCCGTCGGCCTGGAGGGCCTCGGCGCGGCCGGCATCATGGTCGGCTGGTTCCCCGGCACCCCGGCGTGGGCCTGGGTGGCCCTCTTCATGCTGGTGTTCTGCGGCACCAACCTGGCGGCCGTGAAGAACTTCGGCGAGTTCGAGTTCTGGTTCGCCGCTCTGAAGATCGGCGCCATCGTCCTCTTCCTGGGCATCGGCGTGCTCGCCATCGTCGGCATCATCCCGGCCGACGAGGCCGCCAAGGCGGCCTCCGAGGCGGCCACGAGCAAGGCCGGCGGGGGCGGTGGCGGCTTCTTCCCGAACGGCGTCGACGGCCTGATCTTCGGTCTGCTCGCCTCGCTCTTCGCGTACGGCGGTCTGGAGACCGTCACCATCGCCGCCGCCGAGTCCGAGCACCCGGTGCAGGGCGTCGCCAAGGCCGTCCGTACGGCGATGTGGCGCATCGCGATCTTCTACATCGGCTCCATGGCCGTCATCGTCGCCATCATGCCGTGGAACGACCCGGCGGTCGCCGAGAAGGGCCCGTACGTCGCGACCCTCGACTACCTGGGCATCCCGGCCGCCGGCCAGATCATGAACGTGGTCGTCCTCGTCGCCCTGCTGTCCGCGATGAACGCCAACATCTACGGTGCCTCCCGGATGGCCTGCTCGCTGGTCGCCCGCCGCATGGGCCCGCAGGTCATGGGCCGCACCTTCGGCGGCGTGCCGCGCCTGGCCGTCCTCGCCTCCTGTGTGCTCGGCTTCGGCTGTGTGATGCTCAGCTTCTGGTCGCCGGACAAGGCGTTCATCTGGCTGCTGAACACCATCGGCGCGATCATCCTCGTCGTCTGGTTCTTCATCGGCGCCTCCCAGCTGGCCCTGCGCGGCCGCACCGAGCGCGAGACGCCGGAGAAGCTGGTCGTGAAGATGTGGCTGTTCCCCGGCCTCACCATCGCGGCGCTGGTCGGCATGGTGGTGGTCTTCATCCTGATGGCCATGGAGGCCGAGACCCGCGAGCAGCTCTACTACACCGGCGCGCTGACCATCCTCCTCGCGATCGTCGGCTTCATCATCCAGAAGAAGCGCGGCGACGAGACGGCCGCCGAGGCGGCCCTGCCCGGCGCGACCCCGGCGGAGCCGGCCGCGGCCGAGGAGAAGGCCGAGGGGAAGACCGAGAAGAAGGCCGAGGCCAAGGGCAAGACCGAGGCCAAGGCCACGGCCGAGAAGAAGGCCGCGTCCGGCGACAAGGCCGCGGGCGACGACAAGAAGCCCGTGACGGCCGAGAAGGCCTGACGGCTCCCGTAGCCCCGCAGTCCCGTAGAACACGCGTGATGCCCCGCCGAGCAGTGCTCGGCGGGGCATCGTGCTGTACGGGCCGGGGCGGGGCGTGTCGGGGCCCGCCGGACCGACACGACCTAGGACCAAGGACTGATCCACATCGACCGCACCTGCTGTTAGCCTGCACTTGCACATTGATTGCAATAAGCATTCAGCCAGTCAGTCGAAGGGTCGGACAGGACACATGGCCGTCTACACGCTTCCGGAGCTGCCGTACGACTACGCGGCGCTGGAGCCGGTGATCGATCCGCGGATCGTGGAGCTGCACCACGACAAGCACCACGCCGCCTACGTCAAGGGCGCGAACGACACGCTGGAACAGCTGGCGGAGGCCCGCGACAAGGGGCAGTGGGCGTCGCTCAACGGCCTGGAGAAGAACCTGGCCTTCCATCTCTCCGGCCACATCCTGCACTCGATCTACTGGAACAACATGAGCAGCCCGAAGGAGGGCGGCGGCGGCGAGCCGCTGGCCGCCGACGGGGTCGGCGAGCTCGCGGACGCCATCACCGAGTCCTTCGGCTCCTTCGCCGGCTTCAAGGCGCAGCTCACCAAGGCCGCCGCGACGACCCAGGGTTCCGGCTGGGGCGTCCTCGCCTACGAGCCGGTCAGCGGCCGGCTGATCGTCGAGCAGGTCTACGACCACCAGGGCAATGTGGGCCAGGGCTCGGTCCCGGTCCTGGTCTTCGACGCCTGGGAGCACGCCTTCTACCTCCAGTACAAGAACCAGAAGGTCGACTTCATCGAGGCCATGTGGGGGGTCGTCAACTGGCAGGACGTCGCCCGCCGTTACGAGACGGCCAAGGCGTCGGTCCCGCTGATCTCCTTCTGAGCCACACCCCCCGTCCGGCGCCCGGGCCAGGCGCCCGGGGCGGCAGCGTCCTGCTCGTGATCGTCTTTTCAACCGTCACCGGGCAGGCGGTGAGAAGAGGAACCCCCGTGATGACGTGAATCACGGGGGTTCCTCCGTAGGGGGAGGGCGGCCGGCCTCCCGGCGGCCGGCGCTTCCTCAGGCCGGTCCTACTCGAAGCTCGGCGCCGCCGTACGGGTGCGCTTGATCTCGTAGAAGCCCGGGGTCGACGCCACCAGCAGGGTGCCGTCCCACAGCCGGGCCGCCGCCTCGCCGCGCGGGGTCGGGGTGACGACGGGACCGAAGAAGGCGACCTCCTCGCCACCGGCGCCGGGCACCGAGATCACCGGGGTGCCGACCTCCTGGCCCACCTTGTCGATGCCCTCCTTGTGGGAGGCGCGCAGCTCCTGGTCGTACGTGTCCTTGTCGGCGTACTCCAGGAGTTCGGCCGGCAGGCCGACGTCTGCGAGGGCGCCCGCGATGGCCTCGCGCGTCGGGCCCTCGCCGTTGACGTGGAAGCGGGTGCCGAGCGCGGTGTAGAGCGGGCCGACGACCTCGTCGCCGTGCAGCTCGCGGGCGGCGATGACGACCCGCACCGGGGCCCACGCCTGGGTCTCCATCATCTCGCGGTACCGCGGCGGCATCTCGTCGAGGCGGTCCTCGTTGAGGACGGCGAGGCTCATGACCTTCCAGCGCACGTGGACCGGACGGACCTGCTCCACCTCCAGCATCCAGCGGGAGGTCAGCCAGGCCCAGGGGCACAGCGGGTCGAAGAAGAATTCCGCGGTGGTCACGTTCTCGGACATGCGTCTCCTCAAAGGAAAGGGCTTCGGCCTACGGTGGAGCGGGTCGAGCGAGTGGAGCGGGTCGAGCGGGTCGAGCGAGGTGGTCGATCTGACGGAACACCACGGCCCCCGGCCGCATTCCCCGGCGCCCGTCGCCCGGGGACACCCCGGCACATGGCAGGATCGGTGCTGTTTCGAACGCACGACGAAGGAGTGACCGTGCCCGGTGAGAACCTGACCCGCGACGAGGCCCACGAGCGGGCCGGGCTGGTGGCCGTCGACGGCTACGAGGTCGCCCTCGACCTGCGCTCGGCGGTCGGCGGGACCGAGCGGCCGGGCCGCACCTTCCGCTCGGTGACGACCCTCCGGTTCCGCCGTACGGGAGCGGGCGACGCCACCTTCGTCGACCTGGTCGCGCCCTCCGTGGACGCCGTCACGCTCAACGGCCGCGCCCTCGACCCGGCGGTCGTCTTCGACGGCAACCGGATCGCGCTCGACAGCCTCGCCGACGAGAACGTCCTGGTGGTCGACGCCCAGTGCGCCTACAGCCGTACCGGCGAGGGCATGCACCGCTTCGTCGACCCCGAGGACGGCGAGGTCTACCTCTACACGCAGTACGAGCCGGCCGACGCCCGCCGCGTCTTCGCCAACTTCGAGCAGCCCGACCTCAAGGCCCCGTACCGCTTCGAGGTGACCGCGCCCGAGGGCTGGACGGTGTGGTCCAACGGCGCGGGCGAGCAGGGCGCCGACGGGGTGTGGCGGTTCGCCGAGACGGCGCCGATCTCCACGTACATCACCTGTGTCGTGGCCGGCCCGTACCACCACGTCACCGACTCCTACACGCGCGTCCTGGGCGACGGCACCGAGCTGGAGATCCCGCTCGGCGCGATGTGCCGCAAGGGGCTCGCGAAGCACTTCGACGCGGACGACGTCTTCCTGGTCACCAAGCAGGGTCTCGACTTCTTCCACGAGAACTTCGACTTCCCGTACCCCTTCGGCAAGTACGACCAGGTCTTCGTCCCCGAGTACAACCTCGGCGCGATGGAGAACCCGGGCCTGGTCACCTTCACCGAGGAGTACGTCTACCGCGGCAAGGTGACGCGGGCGGCGTACGAGCGCCGGGCCAACGTGGTCCTGCACGAGATGGCCCACATGTGGTTCGGCGACCTGGTCACCATGGTGTGGTGGGACGACCTGTGGCTGAAGGAGTCGTTCGCCGACTTCATGGGCTCCTTCTCGCTCGCCGAGGCCACCCGTTTCACCGACAGCTGGGTGACCTTCGCCAACAACCGCAAGGCGTGGGCCTACCGGGCCGACCAGCTGCCGTCCACCCACCCGGTCACGGCCGACATCCGCGACCTGGAGGACGCCAAGCTCAACTTCGACGGCATCACGTACGCCAAGGGCGCCTCGGTGCTCAAGCAGCTGGTGGCCTACGCCGGACGGGACGCGTTCCTGGAGGGCTCGCGCCGCTACTTCAAGCGCCACGCGTACGGCAACACGCGCCTCGCCGACCTGCTGACCGTCCTGGAGGAGACCTCCGGCCGGGACATGAAGGCCTGGGCGAAGTCCTGGCTGCAGACCTCCGGCGTCAACACTCTGACCCCCGACGTCACCTATGACGCGGAGGGCCGGATCACCGAACTCGCCGTCCTCCAGGACGGCGGCGAGCCGCGCCCGCACCGCGCCGCCGTCGGCCTGTACCGGCTGACCGACGGGGATCTCGTCCGCTACGCGCGCGCGGAGGCGGACATCACCGGCGCCCGTACGGTGATCGCCGAGCTCGCCGGGGCCGAGCGCCCCGACCTCGTGCTGGTCAACGACGACGACCTCACCTACTGCAAGATCCGCTTCGACGAGGACTCGCTGGCCACCCTGCGCGGCCACCTCGGCGACATCACCGACCCGCTGGCCCGCGCGCTGTGCTGGTCGGCGCTGTGGAACCTGACCCGCGACGGTCTGATGCCGGCCCGCGACTTCGTGCGCGTGGCGCTGGACTTCGCGGGCCGCGAGACCGACATCGGCGTACTCCAGATGGTGCACGCCTGGGCGCGGTCGGCCGTCGTCCACTACGCGGCCCCCGCGTGGCGCGCCGAGGGCGGGCGGCTGCTCGCCGAGGGCGCGCTCGGCGAGCTGCGGATCGCGGCGCCGGGCAGCGAGCACCAGCTGACCTGGGCGCGCTTCTTCGCCGCCGTGGCCTCGTCGGACGCGGACTTCCAGCTCCTGGAGGGACTGCTCGACGGTACGGCCGTGATCGACGGTCTGGAGGTGGACCAGGAGCTGCGCTGGGCGTTCCTGGAGCCGCTGGCCACGCACGGGCGAGCCGACGAGGCGCGGATCGGCGCGGAGCTGACCCGCGACGACACCGCGACCGGCAAGCGGCACCAGGTGCGCTGCCTGGCCGCCCGCCCGTCCGAGGCGGTCAAGGCGCAGGCGTGGGCGCAGGTGGTGGAGTCCGACCAGCTGTCCAACGCCCTGGTGGGGGCGACGATCGGCGGCTTCGTCCAGCCGTCGCAGCGCGAGCTGATCGCGCCGTACGCGGAGAAGTACTTCGCGGCGATCGAGCGGATCTGGGCGGAGCGGTCCATCCAGATCGGCATGGACGTGGTGCGCGGTCTGTTCCCGGGGCTCCAGGACCGGCCGGAGACGCTGGCGGCGACGGACGCGTGGCTCGCGGAGCACGCGGACGCGGCGCCGGCGCTGCGCCGGCTCGTCCTGGAGGCGCGCGACGACCTGGCGCGGGCGCTGCGCGCGCAGGAGTGCGACCAGCGCGCGGTGTGAGCGCGCGCCCGGCGGAACCCCTGAGGTGAGGCGAGCGGCCCCGGTGGACGGACATCCACCGGGGCCGCCCTGTATCGGCATTCGAACGCCTATTCTTTAGGGAGGAGTTGTCCTGATTGGGCAACGAATAGGCAACAGCGGTTATCCCCTTGTCGTATGACGGAAGACCGTCGTCATGAACTACGACATCCCCACGGGCACGGAGACCGGAACGGAAACCGGCATGGACCGGTTCCGGGCGGCCGTCCGCCACGGCCGCGCCGAGGCGATGCTCACCGGGCTCGCCGCGCTGTCCCTGCACCGTCTCGCCACCGCTCCCCGGCCGGACCTGATCGAGCGGATCGACATCCTCGTCCCGCGCACCCGGCGACCGCGCTCCACCGACCGGGTCCGGGTGGTACGCACGGCCCGGCCGCCGCTGCCGGTCGAGATCGACGGGCTGCCGGTGGCCCCGGTGGAACGGGCCCTCGCCGACGCGGTGGCCCAGCCGGCGGACGCGGACACCGTCCGTCGCCTCCTCACCGAGGCGGTCGGCGGCGGACACTGCGAACCGGGCATGGTCGTCCGCGAGTTGAGCCGGGCCCGGCTGCTCGGCCGGCCGCAGGTGGCGGCCGCCGTGGACGTCCTGCTCACCGAGGGCCGGGCGCTCGCCGAACAGCGGCTGTACGCGATGGTGCGGCGCTGCGGGCTGCCGGACCCACTGTGGAACGTGGATCTGCGGCTGCCCGGCGGCCCGCACCTGGGCGCCCTGGACGCCTACTGGCCGGCCCAGGCGGTGGCGGTGGAGCTGGACACCCGGGCGGCCCGGCGCGACGAGGACACCCTGGACGCCGCGTACACGCGCAAGCGCGAGCATCTGGAGCGGCTGGGCGTCACCGTCGTCCGGCTCAGCCCCCGCGGGCTGCGCGAGGCGAGGGAGCAGCAGGCGACCGTGGTCCGTACGGCGCTGATGGCCGCGGCGGACCGGCCGCCGGCCGCCCATGTGGTCGTGCTGCCCCGCTGAGCGGCCGGCGGGGGCGGTCGGCGGGGGCGTCGGTCCCTTGGGGCGGCTTGGCGGACCGGCCGCCCGGCCCGCCGGGTGGGGCGACCGGCCCGGCGGGTGGGGCGGCCGGTCAGTTCCTCGGGCCGGCCAGGTCGGTCGCGCCCGTCTTGGCGGCGGTGGCGGACTTGGAGGGGTTCGCGGGCTTGGCGGGCTTGGCGGGCTTGTGGCAGAACTCGGCCTCGACGATCGCCTGGGAGTCGCCCGTCCAGTCGGCGTTGAGGTTCGCGGCGAGGGAGTGCTCGCCGTCGCGGGTGACCTGGGCCTCGGAGATGGACCCGTGGATGCCGCCGTTGTGCCCCCAGACCACGGTGCCGCAGCTGAGCGTCTGCCGGGCGAGGCCGAGGCCGTAACGGACGTTCGGCCCCAGGGTCGTGGCGACCGTGTCGGTCATCTCCCTCATCTCGGCGGGCGGCAGCAGCCGTCCCTTCAACAGGGCGCGGTAGAAGGTCTGGAGGTCGTTCGTGTCGGAGACGATCTCCCCGGCGCCCGCGGCGAGGCTCGGGTTGAGCTCGGTCACGTCGTACGTCGGTCCGGTGTCGGCGGTCAGCTTGGAGTACGCCGTGGAGTGCGGCCGAGGCATTCGGTGGTCGGTGCCGGGGGCCCGGGTGGCGCGCAGTCCGAGCGGTTCGATGATCCGCCGCTCGACCTCCTTCTCGTACGAGTGGCCGGTGGCCTTCTCGACGACCATGCCGGCGAGCACGAAGTTGGTGTTCGAGTAGTTCCAGGAAGAGCCGGGGGCGAAGTCCGGCTTGTGCCGCATCGCGACGGCGACGATCTGCTCGGGG
Organism: Streptomyces sp. NPDC046203; assembly: GCF_040646255.1. Taxonomy (NCBI): domain Bacteria; kingdom Bacillati; phylum Actinomycetota; class Actinomycetes; order Kitasatosporales; family Streptomycetaceae; genus Streptomyces; species Streptomyces sp. NPDC046203. The sequence continues at coordinate 48,577 of NZ_JBEYZX010000033.1, forward strand.
GTCCAGGTGTCGTAACGGTGCTCCAGGAAGTCCGCACCGAAGACCTGCTTCTGGAAGGCGGGATCGACGGTGTAGTTGGAGATCCCGCTGGTGTGGTTGAGCAGTTGACGGAGCGTCACCTTGCGGCCGTCGTGGCCGTGGCCGCGCACCACGCCGGGCAGCCACTTCTCGACCGGGTCGTCGAGGTCGAGCCGGCCCTCGGCCTGGAGCTGGAGCAGCACGGTGGCGGTGAAGGTCTTGGTGATGGAGCCGACCCGGAACCGGTCGGCGGCCCCGCGCTCGCCCGCCGTACCGGCCCAGCGGCCCCGGTCGTCGCGGGCCGCCGCGACGGCGCCGGGCACCCCGTCCGCGACATTGACCTCCAGGGCCTGCCGGGTGACGGAGTGCCCGGCCGGGGCGGGCGCCGCCGCCAGGGCGGGGACGGCGAGCGCGGTGGTGGCGAGACCCGCCGCGAGGGCGGCGGCGACGGCGGTACGGAGGACGCGGACGGCTTGCATACGGGCTCCCGTGGTCGTGTACGGACCGCGATCACGGTGCGACCGGGGCCGGCCGGACGATGATCGACGGTTCTTGGTGGGACAGGACCGCGGGAGGGTGCGCCGGGTTGAGACCGTTCGGGACGGTTGAGCCGTTTTCAGCCGTCCGCCGGGTCGGCGGACGGGGAGCGGCCGAGCGGCGGCCGGTCGCGCCAGAGCCGGAGGCCCACGTCGACGAGCGGGAGCCGGTCGAGACCGGGCAGCGTGTCGAGCGGATGCCAGGCGGCGAGGTCGGTGGAACCGTTGCTCTCGGCGCGCAGCTCGCCGCCGGTGATCCGGGCCTCGTAGACGATGCGCAGCCCCTGCCAGTCCCCGACGGCCCCGAGGCGGCGCGGCCAGGTGCGGCGGATGGAGTCGATGCCGAGCAGGGTGGTGGGCTCGGCCGCGTACCCGGTCTCCTCCTCGACCTCGCGGACGACCGCTTCGACCGGATCCTCGCCGTGCTCCAGGCCCCCGCCGGGGAGCGTCCACTGCCGGACGCCGTGCGGCGCCACCCAGCGGGCCAGGAGTATCGCCCCGTCCCGCACGCACACGGCGTAGGCCGCCACCCGCAACTCGGTTCGCATCCACCGAGGTTAGAGCCCTCGCCCGGCCGGTGGGGAGTGATCGGGAAGCTGTGTGGTCCGGGCGGTGCCACCCGCCGGACGGATTGGGAATCCCGCTCTCCAGAAGCGGGAGGATGTCTCGCGTGGTGATTCCGTGGGGCACGGTGTCGTGGCGGCTCGCGGGTGCCGGTCCGTCGCGGCGGCCGGCTCCTGACGGCCCTTGGGAACCGGCCGCTCCCGCGCCCCGTGGGACATCCGCTAGAGGATCAGCTTGCCCACGATGTCCGCGTTGGTCTCCACATGCTCCACGTTGGTCAGCCCCCTCGTATCCCATCCCACGTTGATCGTGTAGCCGATGTTCACCGGCTTCGCGTTCTCGGTCATGTCGACGATCACGCTCTTGGCGATCGCGGTCTCCTTGACCAAGGAATTCGAGAGGTCCGTGTTCGCGAACGTGAGAAGCACGATGTTCATCGGCTTCATGACCACGGTGGTCTGCCCATGGAGCGGGAAGGCGGCGATAGGCAGCATCTCCCCGTTGACATTCGTCTGCGAGACACCCGTGGTGTACAGCTTGGTCGCCTCGCTCTTCACGGAAATGCTGCCCGCCACGGCGTTGGTGGTGCTGAGAGACACACTGCCTTTCGCCGAGACGGTCATGACCTGGCCCAGCTTGATGTCCCGCTTGGTCGATGTCTTGATGACACCGCTGGGGATCTCGTGGCCTGTGGCGATGAAGGTGCCGTAACTCTCCTGCCAGTCCACGGTCACGGTTTCCAGGAGGTCGCTGGTCCCGAACCACACCACAGGACGGCCGTTCGTCGCGCCGCCGGCGCTCACGGCCTTGAAGCCGTAGAGCGACCAGTTCCCTTCACTGAACTGCTTCTGGGTCTCAGGCGTGAGTTCGATGTTGATCTCGGGCATCTACGGTCTCCCTCTCACTTCGGGCGAGGACTGTCGCTCCGGTTCGCGGGGGCAACCCTAGAAACTTCGAGATCACGCCATGCGGATTGAATCGTTCATCTCATCGGCGTTTCTCCCGGATTGCCCCTGAAGGCCTAAGCGGGTGCCTCACCCCCGAGGCCGGAGGTCTCACCCGGCGGTGCGGGTTGGCCGGATCTCCGCCCCGGAAGATCAGATTCTCCTCAGGGCTCGGGCGATTCCCCTCCTCACGCCTTCCGGCTGCCTAGCGTTTCCCTTGTCCGGCGCCTTCGGAGCCGGGAAACGGGAGGGGATGTCCATGGCCGTGGCCATATCCGTGTCCAGGGGAGTCAAGGGCGGGAGAGCGGGCTCCCGCACCAGGGCCGCCGCGCTCGCGGGCACGGCGGCGCTGCTGCTGCTCGTGACCGGATGCACCAGTGCCGGGGGCGGGGCCGCTGCGGCATCCCCCTCCTCGACGGCACCTTCCTCGGCACCCGCGCCGGCGGCGACAGGCACGCGAGCCCCCGGCGACGCCTCGGCAGCCGTCGTCCACGCCCTTGAGCCGAGGGGCAAGAAGGCCCTCCTCCGCGTCGGACCGCGCACCGGGAGCGCCGAACTGGCCGTGGCCAAGAAGCCCGGCGCGGAGCCCCTGGCCGTCGAGGCCGCGTGCCAGGGCAGGGGAAAGATGACCGTACGGCTCTCCCCCACCTGGACCGAGTTCCAGGAGGACTGCGTCGAAGGCAAGGTCACCGTGACGCGCAACGAGATGCATACGGCGACCGCCCCGGACCTGGACACCGTACGGATCACCGCGCCGCCGACCGTGCGCTGGGCGCTGCTGGTGGAGCAGTGACCGGCCCGCACTCCCCCGTCGACCGGGCCCGACCGGCCCCGACCTGGGCCGATTCCGCCCGCCGCGGCCCCACCGCCGTCCACCACCGCCCCGCCGCGCCGGAGCCGTCCGCTCCTTGGACAATGGATTGGACAAGCGATACGGGGACATACGCATGATGGAAAAGCGGCATCACCCGCATCACCTGCACATCCCTACGGAGGAGTCCCCGTGAAGGTCGGAATCGTCGGAGCCACCGGTCAGGTCGGCACAGTCATGCGCAGGATTCTGGCCGAGCGCGACTTCCCGCTGGACGAGCTGCGGCTCTTCGCCTCCGCGCGCTCCGCCGGTACGGTCCTGGACGGCGTCACCGTCGAGGACGCGTCCACCGCCGACTACACCGGTCTCGACATCGTGCTGTTCTCGGCCGGCGGCGCCACCTCCAAGGCGCTCGCCGAGAAGGTCGCCTCGCAGGGCGCCGTCGTGATCGACAACTCCTCCGCCTGGCGCCGCGACCCCGAGGTCCCGCTGGTGGTGTCCGAGGTCAACCCGCACGCGATCAAGGACCGCCCCAAGGGCATCATCGCCAACCCGAACTGCACCACCATGGCAGCCATGCCGGTGCTCAAGCCGCTGCACCAGGAGGCGGAGCTGACCACCCTGGTCGCCACCACCTACCAGGCCGTCTCCGGCTCCGGTCTGGCCGGTGTCGCCGAGCTGGACGGCCAGGTCAAGGCCGTCGCCGACCGCGCGACCGAGCTGACCCACGACGGCGAGGCCGTGGCCTTCCCGGAGCCCGGCGTCTACCGCCGCCCGATCGCGTTCAACGTACTGCCGCTCGCCGGCAGCCTCGTCGACGACGGCTCGCACGAGACCGACGAGGAGCAGAAGCTCCGCAACGAGTCCCGCAAGATCCTGGAGATCCCGGAGCTCAAGGTCTCCGGCACCTGCGTCCGCGTCCCGGTTTTCTCCGGCCACTCGCTCCAGATCAACGCGTCCTTCGCGCGCCCGATCGGCGTCGAGCGCGCCTACGAGCTGCTGAAGGACGCCGAGGGCGTCGAGCTGTCCGAGATCCCGACCCCGCTCCAGGCGGCCGGCAAGGACGCCTCGTACGTGGGCCGTATCCGGGTCGACGAGACCGTCGAGCACGGTCTCGCGCTCTTCGTGTCCAACGACAACCTGCGCAAGGGCGCGGCGCTCAACGCCGTGCAGATCGCGGAGCTGGTCGCGGCCGAGCTGAAGGGCTGACCCCGGCACACGCGTACGGAAGGGCGGTCACCCCGGTGGGGTGGCCGCCCTTCGCGCTGCCCGCCGTTCCTCCGTACCCACCCGCCGTTCCCTCCGTACGCGCCCCGGGCCTCGCCCCCGCACGCGCCCGCCGCCTCGCCCGCGTACGCCCGCGCGCATCCGTTGTTCGCCCTGGGAAATGTTCCGTGCGCCCCCGGTCGGCACCGTGGAAGGATGGGCCAAACATCACGAAACCGAGGAGTTGACCGGGTGCCTGGCACAAACCTGACCCGTGAAGAGGCGCAGCAGCGGGCGAAGCTGCTGAACGTGGACGCGTACGAGGTCGACCTGGACCTCACCGGTGCGCGGGAGGGCGGCACCTACCGGTCCGTCACCACCGTCCGTTTCGATTCCGCCGAGTCCGGAGCCGAGACCTTCATCGATCTCGTCGCCCCCGCCGTTCACGAGGTGGTCCTCAACGGGCACTCCCTCGACGTGGCCGCCGTCTTCCGGGACTCCCGGATCGCGCTGCCGCACCTGAAGGAGGGCGCCAACGAGCTGAAGGTCGTCGCGGACTGCGCGTACACCAACACCGGTGAGGGCCTGCACCGCTTCGTCGACCCGGTCGACGGCGAGGTCTACCTCTACACGCAGTTCGAGGTCCCGGACGCCCGCCGCGTCTTCGCCTCCTTCGAGCAGCCCGATCTGAAGGCGACCTTCCGGTTCACCGTGAAGGCCCCCGACGGCTGGTCCGTGATCTCCAACAGCCCGACCCCGGACGGCAAGGACGGCGTCTGGGAGTTCGCGCCGACGCCGCGCATCTCCACGTACATCACGGCCCTGATCGCCGGTCCGTACCACGCGGTGCACTCCACCTACGAGGGCAAGAACGGCCAGGTCGTGCCGCTCGGCATCTACTGCCGCCCGTCGCTGGCCGAGTACCTCGACGCCGACCACATCTTCGACGTCACGCGTCAGGGCTTCGACTGGTTCCAGGAGAAGTTCGACTACGACTACCCGTTCGCCAAGTACGACCAGCTGTTCGTCCCGGAGTTCAACGCGGGCGCGATGGAGAACGCGGGCGCGGTCACCATCCGCGACCAGTACGTGTTCCGCTCGAAGGTGACGGACGCCGCGTACGAGCGCCGTGCCGAGACGATCCTGCACGAGCTGGCGCACATGTGGTTCGGCGACCTGGTCACCATGGAGTGGTGGAACGACCTGTGGCTGAACGAGTCGTTCGCCACCTTCACCTCGGTCGCCTGCCAGGCATCCGTCGAGGGCACCCGCTGGCCGAACGCCTGGACCACCTTCGCCAACGCGGAGAAGACCTGGGCCTACCGCCAGGACCAGCTGCCGTCCACGCACCCGATCATGGCCGAGATCAACGACCTGGAGGACGTGCTCGTCAACTTCGACGGCATCACCTACGCGAAGGGCGCCTCGGTGCTCAAGCAGCTGGTGGCGTACGTCGGGCAGGACGAGTTCTTCCAGGGCGTGCAGGCGTACTTCAAGCGCCACGCGTTCGGCAACACCCGGCTCGCCGACCTGCTCGGCGCGCTGGAGGAGACCTCCGGCCGTGACCTCAAGTCCTGGTCGAAGGCGTGGCTGGAGACCGCGGGCATCAACATCCTGCGGCCCGAGCTGGAGACCGACGAGAACGGCGCGCTGACCGCCTTCGCCGTCCGCCAGGAGGCCCCGGCGCTCCCGGCCGGCGCGAAGGGCGAGGCCGTGCTGCGCCCGCACCGGATCGCGATCGGCTTCTACGACCTCGACGAGGCCGGCAAGCTGGTGCGCACCGAGCGTCTGGAGCTGGACATCGAGGCGGCCGAGCTGACGGCCGTTCCGCAGCTGGTGGGCCGGCCGCGGCCGGCGGTCGTGCTGCTCAACGACGACGACCTGTCCTATGCCAAGGTCCGGCTCGACGAGGTGTCGCTGCAGAACGTCACCGCGCACCTGGGCGACTTCACCGAGTCGCTGCCGCGCGCGCTGTGCTGGGCCTCCGCCTGGGACATGACCCGCGACGGCGAGCTGGCCACCCGCGACTACCTGGCCCTGGTGCTCTCCGGCATCGCCAAGGAGACCGACATCGGCGTGGTCCAGTCGCTCCAGGGGCAGACCAAGCTGGCGCTGGAGCTGTACGCGGCGCCGGAGTTCCGTGCCGAGGGCCTGGCCCGCTGGGGCGCCTTCGCGCTGGAGCAGCTGCGGGCGGCCGAGCCGGGCGGCGACCACCAGCTGGCCTGGGCGCGGGCCTTCGCGGCGACCGCCCGCGAGGACGCCGACCTCGACCTCCTGGCGGCGCTGCTCGACGGCTCCGCGAGCGTCGACGGCCTGGCCGTGGACGCCGAGCTGCGCTGGGCGTTCGTCCAGCGGCTCGCGGCGACCGGCCGGTTCGAGGAGCCGGAGATCGCGGCCGAGCTGGAGCGCGACCGCACGGCGGCGGGCGAGCGGCACGCCGCGACGGCCCGCGCGGCCCGTCCCACCGAGGCCGCCAAGGCCGAGGCGTGGGCGTCGGTCGTGGAGAGCGACACGCTGGCGAACGCCGTGCAGGAGGCCGTCATCGGCGGCTTCGTGCAGACCGACCAGCGCGAGCTGCTCGCCCCGTACACGGCGAAGTACTTCGCGGCCATCAAGCAGGTCTCCGAGACCCGCAGCCACGAGATGGTGCAGCAGATCGTGGTCGGCCTGTACCCGACGCTCCAGGTCTCCGAGGAGACGCTGGCCGCGACGGACGCCTGGATCGCCGAGCACCAGCCGGTTCCGGCGCTGCGCCGCATGGTGACGGAGTGCCGCGCGGGCATCGAGCGCGCGCTGAAGGCGCGGGCGGCGGACGCGGCCGCGGCCTGATCCGTACCGGTTGGTCAGGGCGTACGACAGACGGAACAGCACCCCGGGCATATGCCTGGGGTGCTGTTCCGTTTCGGGGTGCCTGGGCTGGCATATGCCTGCCCGGACGCCCGTCGGCCCGGCCTGCCGGTTGGTCAGCCCGTCAGCCCGGTCGCCCCGTCAGCCCGTCAGCCCGTCAGCCCGTCAGGCTCGCGTACCGGGACGCCAGTCGGGCCGCGCCCTCCTCCGTCAGTTCGCCGTGCAGCCGCATCCGGGCGACGCCCCCGTCCGGGAACGCGTCGAGGCGGACATGGGTGACGACCGCCGGCGCGTCGAGCCGGAAGCGGTGGAGGGTGTCGGGCTGGAGGCGGGTGCGCGGCAGGATCTCGAACCACTCCCCCGTCTCGCCGTCGCGCCCCTGGAGGGCGATCCAGCCGGCCGCGTTGCCCTTGAGGTACGCGGTGTCGATCTCGACCGCGCGGACGGCACCCTGGGCGGCGAGCCGGAAACGTACCCAGTCGTTCGTGTCGCGCACCCGGCGGCGGCGGTTCTCCCAGCCGTCGTCCATCTTGCGGGAAGTGCCGGGCAGGATGATCTGGGTGGGCGAGGAGTAGAAGCGGTCCGAGGCGTCCTCGTACACCCCGCCGTTGAGGACCGAGACCAGGTCGAGGGTGCCGAGGACGGCCAGCCACTCGGGGTCCGGCACGACCTCGCCGTGCACCCGCAGCCGGGCGATGCCGCCGTCGGGGTGCTGGCAGACCTTGAGATGGGTGTAGCGGCGTTCGGCGGTGATCGCGAAGCCGTTGGCGGCATGGCCGCGCACGGGGGTGGGCGGCAGCAGCTCCTCCCACTTCGCGTCCAGGAGTTCGGCCGGGCTCGGGGCGCCCGGGAGGGCGGTGGCCTGGATGCTCACCCGCTGCGGGTAGTTGCCCCGGAAGTGGGCGGTGTCGACGACGATCCCTCGGACCACGCCGGGCGCGCCGAGGCGGACGATCGCCCAGTCGTGCTCCCCGGGCGCCGGGAAGGGGTGGCCGGCGTCGGCGCCCCGGCGGCGCCGGGTCTCCCAGCCGTCCATGATCTTGCCCTTGTGCCCGAAGCGCTCCGGATCGAAGACCGCGCGCTCGCGCAGGAGCAGGTTCTCGCGCTCGGCGAAGAACTCGTCGTTGGCGGCGACGACCCCGGCGCCGAGGCGGCGGTCGGCCAGGTCCACGAGTTCGGTGAACGGGAAGTCGCCGGCCCGGTAGTCGGCGTACGGGTCCCCGCCGCCGTAGGGCGCGGCGTCATTGGCGTGCGGGTCGTCGTCCTGGGCCTGGGTTTGGGCCTGGGTTTGGGCCTGGGCCTGGGCCTGGGCCTGGGCCTGGGCCTGATCGCGCTGGTAGGGGTCCTGGTCCTGTTCCTGGGTGGCTGCGCTCTCGTCGAGACTCATGCGTCGACTGTGCCGCCCCCGCTCCCCCGGGTCCATCGCATGTTTTCGACAGGTCTTTTCAGCCCCGCTGAACCGTCGCTCCGGACCGGCCCGGCTCCCCCGCCCCTCCCCCGTCCCTCCGGCGGCTTCCCCGGCCGCTCCCCCGGCGGCCCGTCGCTACGCCTCCCGGCGTACGGCCGCCTGCCGCAGCGCGGCCAGCACCCGGGCCACCCCGGGCCGGCCCTCGGCCCCGCGCCGTACCGCCGCGACGACATGGCGGCGCGGCCGGTCGGCGGAGAGGACCCGCATGACGACGCCCGAGCCCACCCCCGTGCGCCGTTCGGCGGCGGCCATCCGGGGCACCAGGGCGACCCCCATCCCGGCCTCGACCAGGGCGAGGATCGCGGTCCAGTCGGCGGCGGTGTGCGCCCGCTCCGGTACGAACCCGGCGGCCTCGCAGGCGGCCGTGGTGATCTCCGACCAGGGCCCGGAGCCCCCGTAGATCCACGGCTCGGCGGCCAGGTCGGCCAGCCGGAGGCCGGGCGCCTCGGCCAGCGGATGCCGTACGGGCAGGGCGACGTCGAGCGGGTCGGCGAGCAGCGGTACACGGCTGAACCGCGGGTCCCGGGCGGTCGGCGCGTGGGCGGCGAGCGAGAGCGCCAGGTCGGCCTCGCCGGCCGCGAGCAGGTCGTACGACTCCGCCGCCTCGGCCTCGCGGATCCGGACGTCGAGCCCGGGGTGGGCGGTGCGCAGGGCCTGTACGGCGGGGACGACGAGCGCGGGCACGGCGGTCGGGAAGGCGGCGACCCGCACCTGCCCCGCCTCGCCGCGCAGCAGTCCGTCGAGTTCGGCCTCGGCCCGTTCCAGCCGGGCGAACACGGCCTCGGCGTGCCGCAGCACGAGATGCGCGGCCCCGGTGAGCCGGACCCGGCGGCCGTGCGCCTCCAGGAGCGGGACGCCGAGCTGCCGGGCGAGGTTGGTGAGCTGCTGGGAGACGGCCGAGGGGGTCATGCGCAGCGCCTCGGCGGTGGCGGTGACGGTGCCCCGGTCGCGCAGGGTGCGCAGGATCCGGAGCTTCTTTATGTCCCACTCGGTCATGAGCGGCAACCTATCGGGCGGAACTGAGCGCCACCCCGCCAAGGATGAGCGCCATGCAGCCCACGCCGAGCAGGCTCAACGTTTCTCCGAGCAGGGCCAAGGACAGCAGCGCGACACAGACCGGCTGGAGGTAGTACACGACCCCGGCGCGGGCGGCGCCGATGAGGGCGATGGACCGGTTCCAGGCGAAGAAGGCGACGGCGGAGGAGAAGATCCCGACGTAGACGAGCGGACCGACCGTGCCGGTGGCGAAGGCGAAGCCGCCCTGGAGGACGAGGCTGACCACGTACACCGGCAGCAGCATCACCGTGCCGAGCAGGAAGGTGGTGAGGAGGAAGACCGCGCCGTCGATCTCCTCGGGGCGGCGCTTGAGCAGCACGCTGTACGCGGCGAAGGCGAGGGCCGCCGCGAACATCCACAGGTCGCCCGAGCCGAAGTGGGTGGGGAAGCCGCCCCGGCCGACGAGGAGCAGGACGCCGGCGCAGGCGATGGCCATGCCGGTGGTGCGCCGGATGCCGAGCCGGGTGCCGGTGAGCCGCTCGTACACCGCCATGAGGACCGGCGAGGCGGCCATGATCATGCCCATGTTGGCGGCGGGGGTGGTCTCTCCTGCCTCGTTGACCAGGGTGTTGTAGACGGTGATGCCGAGCAGCGAGGCAAGGACCAGATAGCCGAGGTGCCGCCGCAGGAGATGCCGCTGCCGCCAGGTGGCGCGGGCGGCGAAGGGCGCGACGACGGCGATCGCGATGATCCAGCGCCAGAAGGCGTTCTGGACGGGCGGCACGGTCTCGTGCAGGGCCCGGGCGACGACGAAGCTGCCGGACCAGACGACGGTGGCGAGCAGGGCGAGCAGCACACCGGGGCCGGCGCCACTCGGGATGATCCCCGTGGACGCCGGCCCCTCGGTGGCGGTCGAGCGCTCGGCTGCGGTCGGGCTCATACTCCTACCGTCGCACCGCGGAAACCTCCGGGTCCATCGATACTTCCCGGGCGTTCCGTTCCGTACGGCCGAACGTTTCCTCCCCGGCTCGCTCCCGCGCGCCCTCCGTGTCCCCCGCCGTGTTCCGCACGCCCTTCGCGCCCGTGGGGCCGTTCGGGGCAGCGTCCGGACCGGTGGGGGTGCTGGGGGTCTGCGGGGCGCGCGGGGTGCCGGTGGTACCGGTGGCGCGCGGGGACAGCTGGCCGACCAGGGTGGCGCCGAAGGCGATCAGCATGCCGGCGATCTGGACGGGGCCGAGGGCCTGGCCGAGCGCGGCCCAGCCGATGACGGCGGCGGTGATCGGGGAGAGCGGGCCGAGCAGGGTGACCGAGGAGGCGCTCAGCCGTCCGATGCCCCGGAACCAGAGGAAGTAGGAGATCGCGGTGTTGCCGAAGGCGAGGTAGGCGTAGCCGGCCAGGTGGGTGCCGGTGAGGGCCGGCGGGGCGCCCTCGATCAGAAAGGCGAGGGGCGCGATGAGCAGACCGCCTGCGGTGAGCTGCCAGCCGGTGAGGGTGAGGGCGCCGACGCCTTCGGGGCGGCCCCAGCGCTTGGTGAAGACGGTGCCCGCCGACATCGACAGGGCGGACAGCAGACCGGCGAGCACGCCGACCGTGTCGAAGGCCGCGCCCGCCTTCAGGACGACGAGACTGACGCCGAACGCGGCTCCGATGGCGGCGAGCAGGGACTTCAGGGTGGGTTTGTCGCCCAGCAGGAGGGCCGCGAGGCCGACGACGAAGAGCGGGCCGACCGAGCCGACGACGGCGGCGACACCGCCGGGCAGCCGGTAGGCGGCGAGGAAGAGCAGCGGGAAGAAGGCGCCGATGTTCAGCGCGCCGAGCACCAGCGCCTTCCCCCACCAGGCGCCGCGAGGCAGCTTGCGGGTGAGGGCCAGGAGCAGGAGCCCGGCGGGCAGGGCCCGCATCAGTCCGGTGAACAGCGGCCGGTCGGCCGGCAGGAACTCCGTGGTGACGAAGTAGGTCGAGCCCCAGGAGATCGGGGCCAGGGCGGTCAGGGCGACGGTGGCGGCCTTGCTGGGCATGACGGGTTCCCCCCTGGGATACGGCTGCCGGACTACCGAGCCGTCGGGCGGGCGTGGGACGCGAGGGTCGCGCCCTCCACACCGCCCCGCCATTCGGCTTGGCGGTAATTAACTTAGCACTAAGCTACTTGCGTGCAAGTGGCTTTCTTGTCATCGACTTGAGGGAGAGGGGAAACTGATCTCATGGAGAACACCACGCCCGGCCAGGCCACCCGCCCCGAGCACGACGCCGTCGACGCCATCACCGACCAGTGGGCCGCCGTCCGCCCGGATCTCGAAACGCTGCCGATGGCCGTCTTCGGCCGGATCAACCGGATCTCGGCCGCGATCCGCGAGGAGATGGGCCAGGCGTACAAGCCCTACGGCGGGATGTCCCTGGGCGAGTTCGACGTCCTCGCCACGCTGCGCCGCTCCGGCGAGCCGTACACGCTCTCCCCGCGCGAGCTGACCGCCACGCTGATGATCACGACGGGCGGGATGACGGGCCGGCTCGACAAGCTGGAGCGGGCCGGACTGATCACCCGTAACCCCGACCCGAACGACCGGCGGGGGCTGCGGGTCACCCTCACCGACGAGGCCCGCGCTCTCGTGGACCAGGCCGTCGGCGCCGGGCTCGGCCGTCAGCGCGGGGCCGTCGAGGCGGCGCTCACGCCGAAGGAGGCGGAGCAGCTGGCCGGGCTGCTGCGGAAACTGCTGGCCACGACGGGCTGACGGCCGTACGCGTACGGGCGCGGGCGCGGCGGGTCGGGCGGACACGGCGGGTCGGGCGGGCCCGTACGGCCGCGCCCGGGGAGCGCCAGGCCCCCGAAAGACCGCTCCCGAAGGGCATGAAGACATGCGAGGGCGCCGCGTGGTACGGGTGTACCGCGCGGCGCCCTCGCGTCAGAACGAGTGAGGCTTACGCCTTCTTCTTGGACTTGTCGAGCAGCATCACCAGGCCGGCGATGACCAGGAACAGCCCGATCGGCGCGGCCACGAAAAGGCCGAGGGTCTCGATGACCTCGAGCTTGGGGGCCGGGTCGTCACCGTCGTCGCGTACCAGCGCGAGCGCGGGAGACGACATGAGCAGCATCATCAGCGTCGTACCGGCCGCGACGGCGCCGGCGCGCAGAGCGTTCTTCTTGTCCACGGTGCAAAAGTAGCGAACACCTAAACGGGCCGCGCGCCCGGGGGTGCCGTATGAGCCCCGAAGCGCTCCGCGAGCCCCCCGAGGAGGTCGTGCGCGCGCGGCGAGGAGGCCAGTTCCTCCAGGGTCAGGGGCTGTCCTTCGGGGTCCGCGAGGGGCAGTCGCCAGTTCGGGTACGCGTCCCAGGTCCCCGGCAGATTCTGCGGCCGGCGGTCGCCCACGGCGTCCGGCAGCCACACCCCGACCAGCCGCGCCGGGGTCGCCGCGAGGAAGCGGTGGAACGCGCGGATCTCCGCGACCTCGTCGCCCGGCCCCTCCGGCAGATGCCCGAGCCGGGTCAGCAGCCCCAGCCACCCGGCGGTCTCGGCCGCGTCCCGGACCCGCTCGCGCGCCACGTCGCCGCCCGCGAGGCCCAGCCGGTGCCGCAGCGTCACATGGCCGCCGGTGAGCCGGGCGGCGGTGGGTGGCAGATCGTGGGTGGTGACGGTGGCCAGGCAGTCCGCCCGCCACTCCTCCGGCCGCAGCGGCCGCCCGCTCCCCTGATCGCCGCCGGTCTCGTCCCCGCCCGCGCCGCTCGCGCCGTCCCCGGCCCAGTCGCGTTCGAACCAGAGCACCGAGGTGCCGAGCACCCCGCGCCGGGCCAGCGCCTCCCGTACCCCCGGCTCGACCGTCCCCAGGTCCTCGCCGACGACCACCGCCCCGGCCCGGTGGGCCTCCAGGGCGAGTACGGCCAGCATGGCCTCGGCGTCGTGGCGTACGTACGTCCCCTGGTCCGGCGTACCGCCCTCCGGGACCCACCAGAGCCGGAACAGGCCCATGACGTGGTCGATCCGCAGCGCTCCGGCGTGCCGCAGCAGTTCGCGCAGCAGCCCCCGGTACGGGGCGTAGCCCTCGGCGGCCAGCACGTCGGGGCGCCAGGGCGGCAAGCCCCAGTCCTGGCCGCTCGTGTTGAAGGCGTCGGGCGGGGCGCCCACCGACATGCCGGCGGCGAAGACGTGCTGGTGCGCCCAGGCGTCGGAGCCGTCCGGGTGCACGCCCACGGCCAGGTCGTGCACGATCCCGACCGCCATGCCGGCGGCGCGGGCGGTCGCCGCCGCCGCGGCGAGCTGCTGGTCGGTCAGCCAGGCGAGCCGGCAGTGGAAGTCGACGCGCGCGGCGAGCGCGGCGTCGGCGCGGACCGCCGTCTCGGCGTGGCGCGGGTCGCGCAGCTCCTCGGGCCAGCGGCGCCAGTGCGGGCCGTGCCGTTCGGCGAGGGCCTGGTAGGTGGCGTGGTCCTCCAGGGCGCGGCCGCGTTCGGCGAGGAAGTCGTGGTACGCGGCCCGCCGGCCGGGCCCGAGGTCGACGGTGTGGACCAGCTCCAGGGCGCGCCGCTTGAGCGCCCAGACCGCGTCGCGGTCGATCAGGGCGCCCTTGTCGAGTACCCGTTCGCGCAGCTCGGCGGCGTCGGCCGCGATCCGCTCCAGCTCGCTCTGGCGGGCCGGGTCGACGTACGCGTACTCGGGAACGTCCTCGACCCGCAGATGGACCGGGTCGGGGAAGCGGCGCGAGGAGGGGCGGTACGGGGAGGGGTCGGACGGCGCCCCGGGCACCGCCGCGTGCAGGGGGTTGACCTGCACGAATCCGGCGCCGTGGGTACGGGCCGCCCAGTCGGCCAGCTCCCCGAGGTCGGCCAGGTCGCCCATGCCCCAGGAGCGGGTGGACAGCAGCGAGTAGAGCTGGACGAGCAGCCCGTACGAGCGGCCGCGCGGGGCGGGTACGCGCGCGGGGGCGACGATCAGGGTGGCGGTGCCGGCGCGGCCGTCGGGGGCCTGGGCGGAGAGCCGGTGGACGCCGAGCGGGAGGAGGCGCCAGTTCCGGCCGGTGAGGGTGCGGCCGTCCTCGGTGGTGACGGTGACACGGGTGCCGGTCGGCAGCCGGAGGGCGTAGGGGCCGGTCGGCGGCCGGGGGCCGCTGGGGCCGCTGGGGCCGCTGGGACCGCTGGGGCCACTTGGGTCGGGCGGGCCGGGCGGGATGCCGGGGCCGGGCGGGACGTTCGAGGCGTCCGGGTCACCGCTGTGGTTCCGGCGGCGCCCCGGCTGTCCGGTCTCGCCCGCCGCCCCCGGCCGTCCCGGTTGCTCCCGGCCCTGCGGCTCCTTCTGCGGCTCCTTGTGCCCTTTCGAGGGGCTCGGTTCCCTCGGCTCGTCGCGCCAGAGCACGACGGTGGGCGGGAGCAGCCGTTCCCGCTCGGCCCGTTCCGCCGCTTCGAGGGCCGCCGCGCGCGCCTGGGGCGTGCTCGCGTCGACGTCCAGGGCGCGCAGGACGGCCACCACGGTGGCCTCGGGCACGGCGACCGTGACACCGCGCGAGGGGGCGTACTCGGTGGCGACGCCGTGCAGGGCGGCGAGACGGGCCAGGGTCACGTCACACTCCGGGGGACTCCGAACCTCCCGCCGCGGCGCGGACGGTGGGTTCGCTGGTGAGGGGTGGCGCCTCGACCAGAGGCGGTTCGCTGGTGAGCGGGGCGACGTCGGCGAGGGGCGGCTCGCTGGTCAGCGGCAGCGTGCGGCCCTGGGCCGGGATGTGTATCCGGGCGGAGGCGAGGGTGGGGGTGCCGGCGGGGTCGGTGGCGGTCACGGGGTCTCCCGGTTCGTTCGGCGGCGCGGGCGGGTCGGCGCGGGGCGCCGCGAGGCGGCGCCGGGCGGGATGGCACAACAAGATCTACCCCCCGCCGCCCGTTTTACCGGCGGGATCCGGCGAAAGAGTGCCACCCCGCCGAAAGCGCACCAGGCAATGCGGACACATCGACCAGCCGCATTGACACCCCGTCGGCCCGAGTGGTGGGCTCGTAACCGACTTGTGACCCAGGGGGGAAGCGAGAGGAGATCCGCGTGCGCGTCGGGCGGAGCAAGCGGACCGCGACGGCCGTCGCGGCGGCGATCATCGGCGGGCTGCTCGGAGGGGCCGTTCCGGGCGCCGCCTCGGCCGCCCCCGCGAGCCCCGCGGCCCCGTTCCTCCCCGACGTACCTGTCACGCCCGTCACGCCCGTCAGACCCACCACGCCTTCCGGTCCCGCCGCCGATCCCGCTCCCGCCACGGCCCCCGGCCGGGCCGACCGGACCGACCGGACCGACCGGACCGCTCAGGGGGACGTCCCGTCCGTCTGGCCGCGTCCCCAGTCGCTCGCCGCGACCCGTGAGCCCGCCGTCCGGCTCGGCACCGAAGTCACCCTGGTGGCCCCGCCCGGCACCGACCCGCACGCCGTCTCCGCGCTGCGCGCGCTCCTTCACGCTTCCGGCGTACGCACGGTGCACAAGAAACTGCCCGGGCGCGGCCCCGTACTCCGGCTGGGGACGGACGAGCATCCGGACGCCGACGCGGCCCTGCGCGCGCTCGGCGCGCGCGAGCGGGGCGATCTGCCCGCCGGCGGCTACCGGTTGGCCACCGGCCGCTTCGCGGGCCGGGACACGGTGGCGCTGGCCGGCGCCGGCCAGGACGGCCTCTTCCACGCCGTACAGACCCTGCGTCAACTCATCACCCGTCCGGGGGAAGGGGCGAAGACGAAGACGGGCGCGAAGGCGGGGACAGAGACAGGGGCAGGGGCGGGGGCGGTCGTGCCGGGCGTCACCGTCCGGGACTGGCCCACCTCGGCCGTACGCGGGCTGACCGAGGGTTTCTACGGCCGCCCCTGGTCGTCCGCCGAACGGCTCGGCCAGATGGACTTCCTGGGCCGCACCAAGCAGAACCGGTACCTCTACGCGCCCGGCGACGACCCGTACCGGGGCGCGCTGTGGCGCGAGCCGTACCCGACGGCGGAGCGGGCGGCCTTCCGCGAGCTGGCGGCGCGGGCCGAGGCCAACCACGTCACGCTCGCCTGGGCGGTCTCGCCCGGCCAGGCCATGTGTCTGTCCTCCGAGGAGGACCTGGCGGCGCTGAAGAAGAAGACCGACGCGATGTGGGCGCTCGGGGTGCGGGCGTTCCAGCTCCAGTTCCAGGACGTCAGCTACAGCGAGTGGCACTGTTCCGGCGACGCCGACGCCTTCGGGCGCGGTCCCGGGGCCGCCGCCCGTGCCCACGCGCGCGTGGCGAACGCCCTCGCCCGGCATCTGGCCGCCCGTCACCCGGGCGCGGCGCCGTTGTCGCTGCTGCCGACCGAGTACTACCAGGACGGCGCCACCGACTACCGCACCGCGCTCGCCGAAGCCCTGGACGCGCGCGTGGAGGTGGCGTGGACGGGCGTCGGGGTGGTGCCTCGCACCATCACCGGCAAGGAGCTGGCGGGGGCCCGCGACGCGCTGCGCCACCCGCTGCTCACCATGGACGACTACCCGGTCAACGACTACGCCCAGGACCGGCTGTTCCTCGGCCCCGCGACCGGCCGCGAGCCGGCCGTGGCCGCCGGGTCCGCCGGATATCTCGCGACCGCCATGGAACAGGCCACCGCCTCCCGCGTGCCGCTGTTCACCGTCGCCGACTTCGCCTGGAACGCCAAGGGCTACCACCCCGAGGAGTCCTGGCGGGCCGCCGTCGACGACCTCGCGGGCCCCGACCCGGCCGCCCGCGAGGCGCTCGGCGCGCTCGCCGGCAACGGCACCTCCTCTCTGCTCGACCCGCATGGAGAGTCGGCCTATCTGAAACCGCTCCTCGACGCCTTCTGGGCGGGCCGCGCCCGCACCGGCGAGGGCGCGGCGGCGGCGCGGGAGAAGGCGGGGCGCGAGCTGCGGGCCGCGTTCACCGTCATGCGGCAGGCGCCCGCGCGTCTGAAGGACACGCAGGGCGGCGCGCTGGGCACCGAGGCCGGACCGTGGCTGGACCGGCTCGCCCGGTACGGCGCGGCGGGCGAGGCCGCCGTGGACATGCTGCTCGCCCAGGCGCGCGGCGAGGGCGCCACGGCGTGGCGGGCCCAGCTGGAACTGGAGCGGCAGCGCGCCGGGCTGCGGCCGGGCGGGGTGACGGTCGGCAAGGGCGTCCTCGACGCCTTCCTGACGCGCGCGGCGAAGGAGTCGGCGGCCTGGACGGGCGCGGACCGGGGGCCGGGCGGCGAACCCGCCGCCCATCGGCCCACGAGCACGGGTGCGGGCGCGGACACGGGCTCCGGTGCGGGCGCGGGTACGGGCATGGGTACGGGCACGGACGGGGCCGGGGCCGGGAGCGAGGGCACGGCGCCGGGCGCGGGAGCCGTACAGACGACGGACCAGGCGTACACCCTCCGCCTCGACCGTTCCCGCCCGCTGGACACCCTGACCGTGATGACCGAACCGGTCGAACCCGCCAAGCCCGCCGCACCCGCCGAGCCCGCCAAGGGCTCCGGGGACCCCGAGGCCGGCACGAAGGGCACGAAGGGCGAGAAGGGGAGCGCGGAGGGCTCGAAGGCGGGCACGAAGGCGGGCACGAAGGGCGGCGGGCCCGTCGGTGTCGGACGGCTGGAGGCGCGGGTGCCCGGCGAGGGCTGGCGCCGGCTCGCCCCGCTCGCGGCCTCCGGCTGGACCCAGGCGGACCTGAAGGGGCTGCGGGCGGACGCCCTGCGCATCGTGTGGACGGGCCCGCCGGGGCGGGTGCGCTCGCTGGTGCCGTGGTTCGCCGACGAACCGCGCGCGGGGCTCGACCTGGCCCGTACCGAGACGGACGCCGAGTCCGGCGGCCCGGCCCAGCGGGTGGACGTCACCCTGACGGGGCGGCGCGCGTCCGAGGTGCGCGGGGCGCTCACCGTACGCCCGCCGAAGGGCATCACGGTGCGGCTGCCGAAGGAGCCGGCCAGGGAGGCCGTGGTGCCGCGCGGCGCCCGTACCACCGTGCCGCTGGAGGTGTCGGTGGGCGCGGACGTGCCGACCGGCTCGTACGCGGTCCCCGTGGCGTTCGCCGGGCAGGAGCGGGTGCTGACGGTCCGGGCGTTCCCGCGTACCGGCGGCCCCGATCTGGCCCGTACGGCCATGGCCGCCTCGTCCGGCGACGAGACGCCCGACTTCCCCGCCGCCTCCGCCCTGGACGGCGATCCGGCGACCCGCTGGTCCTCGCCGGCCGAGGACGGCGCCTGGTGGCAGATGGAGCTGGCGGCGCCGGCCCGGGTCGGCCGCCTCGTACTGCACTGGCAGGACGCGTACGCCGCCCACTACCGCGTCCAGGTCTCCGCCGACGGCAGCACCTGGCGTACGGCGGCGACGGTCGCGGACGGCCGGGGCGGGGTGGAGTCGGTCCGGTTCGACGCGCCGGACACCCGTTTCGTACGGATCCAGGGCGACGCGCGGGCGACTCAGTACGGCTACTCGTTGTGGTCCGTGGAGGCGTACGCGGTGACGGAGCCGGACGCCGGCTGACCGCCGTACCCGAGCGCCGGGACGGCAGGGCCGTAGTCAGCGGGCGGTAGTCAGCGGGCGGCGGGGCGGTAGTCGGCGGGCGGCAGGCGCGTGGAAGCGTCTCCGGGGCGCGCGGCCGTGCGCGTGCGCCCCGTCGAAGCCCCCGAAGCCTCCGATGCTCCCGAAGCCGCTGAGGCGGTCTCCGAGCCGTCGTCGCCTCCGTAACCCCCGTAACCCCCGAAGCCGCCGAAGCCGCCGAACCCGCCGACCCCCCCCCCGAACGCGAAAGGCCCGGCTCAACTCGCCGCCACGACCCCCTGCGGTTGCTGGGGGGCGGTGACGACCGAGTCGATCCGGGCCATGGCGTCGTCCGCGCCATAGGGCTGGAGATACGGCAGCCAGCGTGGGTCGCGGTGGCCGGTGCCGATGATCCGCCAGGCCAGGCCGGTCGGCGGAGAGGGCTGGTGCCGCAGCCGCCAGCCCAGTTCGCGCAGGTGCCGGTCGGCCTTGAGGTGGTTGCAGCGGCGGCAGGCCGCCACCACGTTCTCCCAGACGTGGGTCCCCCCGCGGCTGCGCGGAATGACGTGGTCGACGCTGGTTGCGACGCCACCGCAGTACGCGCAGCGTCCGCCGTCACGGGCGAACAGGGCTCTGCGGGTCAACGGAACGGGCCCCCGGTAGGGGACCCGTACGAAACGCTTGAGCCGCACCACACTGGGCGCGGCGATCACGCTGCTCTCGCTGTGCAGAAAGGCGCCGGACTCCTCCAGGCAGAGTGCCTTGCTCTCCAGGACGAGGACGAGTGCGCGACGGAGCGGTACGACGCCGAGTGGCTCGTACGACGCGTTGAGGACCAGGACATGCGGCACGGTGCCTCCCATACGCCGGCGGCGCGTGGCTCGCGCCGGGACGAAACTGATCCCAGTCTCCCCTCATGCCCGGTCCGTACGCCACCACGTTGAAGGAAAGCCCGCGAGGTGTTCTCGGCCACATCCACGGGCATCAGGGAGTCGTCCCCGGCCCGCGCCCGTCTTTCGCTCGTACACCCCGTGTACGCCCTGTGCCCGCCCCCGCGCACTCCGCACACACGGTCCGGGGCACCCGTACGGTCCCCCGTTACTGTGGAGGGATTGCGTACGCCTGTTTGGAGGTCCCCCCTTGTCCCCCGTGTCCTGGCTCGCCGCCCCGCCGCCATCGACCGCCGACGACCGGACATCCGTTCCGGTGACCCTGGACGAGGCCGCCGAACGTGCCACGGACGCCGCCGGCTGGGTGGAGCAGAACTGGGCCACCTGGCTGAACACCGGCCTCAAGATCATCCTGATCCTGATCGTCGCCCTGACCCTGCGGATGCTGGTCCGCAAGGCCCTGACCAAGCTGATAGACCGCATGAACCGGTCCGCGCAGGCGGTCGAGGGCACGGCCCTGGGCGGTCTGCTCGTCAACGCCGAGCGCCGCCGGCAGCGCTCGGAGGCCATCGGCTCCGTGCTGCGCTCGGTCGCCTCGTTCCTGATCCTCGGCACGGCCGCGCTGATGATCCTCGGCGCCTTCAAGATCGACCTGGCGCCGCTGCTCGCCTCCGCCGGTGTCGCCGGTGTCGCCATCGGTTTCGGCGCGCGCAACCTGGTCACCGACTTCCTGTCCGGCGTCTTCATGATCCTGGAGGACCAGTACGGCGTCGGCGACTCCATCGACGCGGGCGTCGCGTCCGGCGAGGTCATCGAGGTCGGCCTGCGGGTGACCAAGCTGCGCGGCGCGGACGGCGAGATCTGGTACGTCCGCAACGGCGAGATCAAGCGCATCGGCAATCTCAGCCAGGGCTGGGCCACGGCCGCCGTCGACGTCACCGTCCGCCCGACGGAGGACCTCGACCGCGTCCGCGAGGTGATCGTGAACGCCACGGAGGCGATGTCCAAGGACGAGCCGTGGAACGAGCGCCTGTGGGGCCCGGTCGAGGTGCTCGGTCTGACCGAGGTGCTGCTCGACTCGATGACGCTGCGCGTCGCCGCGAAGACCATGCCGGGCACCCGGCTCGGCGTCGAACGCGAACTGCGCTGGCGCGTCAAGCGCGCCCTCGACGCCGAGGGCATCAGCATCGTCGGCGGCCTGCCCCTCGACGCGCCCCCCGCCGGCGCCGACCCCACGGCCGGCATGAACGCCCCGTCCGTCTTCGGCTCCCTGTCCTCCCCCCAGTCGGCGGCGGCGTCCCCGCTCCCGAAGCCGGGCAAGTAACGCCACACCGCCAAAACCACAGCCGTACGCATACGAAGGCGGCCCCACTCTTCCGGTGGGGGCCGCCTTCGCGTGCACCGGTGATGGTCTGGGAGAGCTGGTTTTGTCCCGGGGCCCTGGGGTGACGTGGCAGTTCGCGCACCCGCGGCCCGTTCCCTGGAAGCCCGAGGAGGGTTCCCCCGTGAGCCGTAGCACCATCAGAGGTTCCCGCCTGAGGTCCGTGACCCTGGTGTCGGCCGGCCTGCTCGCCGTGTCCCTCAATGTCGCCTCCGGCGCGGTGGCCGTCGCCGACGCGATCCACCGGGCCGACGGCGGCCGCGGTGTCGTACTGCCGGGGCCCATGGGTGCCCTGGGCCCGGCCGACGGCGACCACGACTACGGACACGGCCATGACGGCGACTACGGACACGACAGCGACCATGATCACGACCACGAGGGGCCGCAGGGACCGCAGGGCCCCCAGGGCCCGTCCGGGGAGGCGGGGGGCGCGCAGGGGCCGCAGGGCGTCCCCGGCGAACCGGGCCCGGCGGGCGCGCAGGGCCCCCAGGGGGCCGTCGGCGCCACCGGCCCGCAGGGTGTTCCCGGCGAGCCGGGAACTCCGGGCACTCCGGGGATGACGGGCCCACAGGGCGACATCGGCTTGACGGGCCCGCAGGGTGTCCCCGGTGAACCGGGCCTTCCGGGGACCTCCGGGACGCCCGGCCCGCAGGGCGACGCCGGCGCGACGGGCCCGCAGGGCCTGCCCGGGATCCCAGGAGTCCAAGGCACGCAGGGATTCCAGGGCGATGCCGGAGCCACCGGTCCGCAGGGCACCACCGGCGCGGCGGGTCCACAGGGCGACACCGGTGCCACGGGACCGCAGGGCGACATCGGCACAACCGGGCCGCAGGGCGTCGCCGGGGATCCGGGCGCGCAAGGCGTGCAGGGATCCCAGGGCAACGCCGGAGCCACCGGACCACAGGGCACCACCGGCGGCGCCGGGCCGCAGGGGGATCCGGGTTCGCCGGGCGTCCAGGGCCCGCAGGGCACAGCGGGTGTCCAGGGGCCTCAGGGAACTCCCACGTCGATCACCAACTACGTCGTCACCTCCAACGCCACCAACACGACGTCGGCGATGTGCAACCCCGGTGACATCGCCACCGGCGGCGCCATCTCGGGGCTCAGCGGCACCGCCTTCGACATCAACGCCCCGGTCCTCTCGGGCGGCAACGCCGTCGGCTGGCAGGGCAGCCTGACCGGCGTCGTCGGCGGCATCACCGTCTACGCGCTCTGCCAGAACGTCACCCAATAGCCCGGCGGGCGGCGGCAGCCGCACACGCGAAAAGGCGGCCCCCACCGGAGAGGTGGGGGCCGCCCTTTCGTCGGTCAGCGACCGCGCTTGACGCTCGCGACGAAGGAGGAGAAGGCGGCGACGGAGACGTCCAGGACGGGACCGTCCAGAACCTTCTGATGTAGGAGGACTCGAAAAGGCCGAGCGGCCGTCGACACCCGAGGCCACACGGAGCCACCTGGAGGTTGGTGTTCGGCCGCTCTGCGAACTCGATCAGCCAGTCGAACTGGGCGTTCATCACGCCCGGTCCGCCCACGGGTCGCCGGATGCAACTCTCGTCCACAACCACGAAGATCAACGGAAGGGCGGTCCGGACGAGGGCCGCCTGCCGGTCCTTGATCAGGGACACCCGCTCCTCCGCCTGCTCCGGCGTGATCGCACCCCGCCGGACATGGCCCTCGGCGATGGCGGCAGCGTACTCAGCGGTCTGGAGCAGGCCAGGCACCACTCCGACCTCGTAGAGCCGGATCTGCGTCAGCCGCGCCTCGTACCGCACGTACTCCGGGAACCCCGCGAGCAGCTATCCGTACCGGATTTCCCGCCACTCCCGCTCGAACGAATCGTCGGTTCCCGCCGCTCCGAAAATCCGATCCAGACTCCTCACGAAACGAAGAATGGGGGATTTCCAGAGAATTTCCACGGCCGAGACATGCTTACCGGAGTACCCCCGCCGCTCGCCCAGTTCGCCCTGCGTCCACCCTCTGGCCCCGCGCGCCACGCGCAGGCGCGCTCCGAAGGCCGCCAGCGAGCCGTTCTCCGGGTTCAGTTCCTTGCGATTCACGCAAGTCCCCCTTCGCGTATGACCAGTTGAAGACAGTCCGGCCTTACGCCAGCCTGACGACTCCTGGTAGCGAATCCGCTACAGAGAGGAGTTGTGTTGTCAGATAAGCAGGCGCGCCTTTCTTCCCACGCGCCCCTCAATGGCTCCAGCCCGCTGCCCGCAGTCGGTTCGTTCGTCGTGGACACCGGATGGCAGCCGCCCCGCATCGGCGAGGTGACGGCCCTCGACGACCACGGGGCCCTGTATCTGCGTCCGCCGTACGGTGGCAGCGAGTGGAATCCGGAACCGGCGGACCTGCGCGCGCCCACCGAGGCCGAACGGGAGTGGATCCGCGCCCTGACCGCTCCCGTACGAAGGCTCGCCCCGTGACACCCGGGGAGTCCGCGGCACAGGTCCTCTCCGTGGACCACGGACTGCGCACCCGCCCCGAACCGGCCCCGGGACGCACGCTCTGCGCGCACCTCGCCCGATGGTTCGACCACTACACGGGCGCGGGTCCCCGGCACGACGAATCGGCCGCCGTCGACTGCGCGGTGGAGGTCACGGCGTTCGCGCGTGAGTGGCCGACCAGGGCCGAACCGGTCGTCTGACCCGCCTACCGGGCCCGTCACCGCACGCGGTGACGGGCCCCGCTCCCTTCCCCGACTCTCCCACTCCCTCACGAACCGTCATGACGCCGCCCGGCGCCCAGGGGCTGAAGTACCACTACGACCCGTACGTGACCCTCATCGCGCAGCTCGCCGGCCGCAAGACCTGGCCGCTCCATCCGCCGTTCGTCGAGAACCCGACGACGGAGCACGACAACTTCCTCGAACGGGGGTTCACTTCCGAGGAACGGCACTTTCTCGCCAACACACCACCGGAGCAGACCTTCACCCTGGAGCCCGGCGACGTGTTCTGGCTGCCCCGGGGATTCGTCCATTCCCCGTACACCGAGGGCGACGAGACGTCCCTGCATCTCACCTTCGCGCTGAAGGAGCGGACGTTCCACTGGCTGGCGGAGGAGATGACCCGCGACCTCCTCGCCCGGGCCCTGGCGGACCCCGCGCTGCGCGCGGAAATCCCGCCCGCGAGGCTCCTGCGAACCCCCGAGGAAGCCGTCCGCTGGACCCGTGAATACCTGGTCGGGGCGCTGATCCTGGAGGAGCCCGCGAGAATGGCCGAACTCGCACGGAGGGCCGTGTCCCGTGCCGGATGAGGGGTATCCCCGTGGATACGCTGCGCCGGTGACGCAGCACCACTGGCACGCGTACGCGTACACCGGCCGGTCCTATCCGGACTCGGCGATCCGGCGGGGCGAGGTGCCCGCCGACTATCCGCCCATCGAGATCAAGGACTGGCTCGGACGCCCTCGGGCCCAGGTACGGGGTACGTACGCCGTCGCGGACGACGCGGTGGCGTGGCTGGAAAGCGAGCTCACCCAGAACCCGCCGGCCGACGAGGAACACTTCCCGGTCTGGGACCGACTACAGCGCTCCCGCGAGACGCTTCTCCTGACCTCGGGCAACGATGTCGTCCACGGCTACTACTCGAAGGCACGGCAGTTCGTCTCGCGGGCGCTCATCGCCTGCCCTCGGGCCGGCGGGCCGCCCTGCCCGCACGGCGGTTCCTGACCCAGGGCGAGGCCGAGAAGGCCGCTCAGCGCGACGTACAGGACCAGATCAGCCGGACGTACGGAAAGGGGTATCGGGCGCACCACTGTACGTTCCGCACCTCCCGGAAGTAAGCGGCGCCCGACCGAGTCGTGAAGAACCGAACCAGGAAGAAACTGCCCAAGTGGCTGTGCGCCGCGGCCGGGGACGGCCGGGTGGGGGACCTGCGGAAGGCCCTGTCCCTCGGCGCGGACCCGGACGCCCGCCACGAGGGGTCGACGGCCCTCTATCTGGCCGCCGTTCAAGGTGAGTACCGCTGCGCGTCGCTCCTGCTCCGGGCCGGCGCCTCACCGAATCTGGAGTCGCGGGGCCGGCGCGACGGGCTGCCCCTGGCCGCGGTCGCGGCGCACGCGGACCTGCCCCTCGCGGAGCTGCTCCTCCGCTACGGAGCCGATCCGCTCCTGCCGGAGTCCGGCGGAGGCACGGCCCTCGACTGGGCCCGCGGCTGGGTCGAGGACGCCGACGCGCACCGCGCGGTCGAGGAGCTGCTCGTCAGAGCCGCGTCGCAGGCCTGAGGCGAGGACGGGGGCACAGAATCAGGAGTGCCATCAGGGCCACGGCCACGACGGCACTCCCCTGCCGCGAGGCCGCCATCGGGCACCGGCGAGAATGCCTTCGGCGGCTCGACAGCGAACGAAGGCGGGGGCGGGGACGGATGCGGTACGTGAAAGTCGCCTGGGAGGCGGAGTATCCCGGGTTCGTGACCGACCCCTACCCCTACCTTGACGAGTTGCCGCGCCTCGCACCCGAACTCCCGCCGGGAGCGCGGGCCTTCGCCACCGACCCCGATCACTACCGGTTCAGCTCGCTGCGCTGCGTGAAGGATCTGGGACTGGCCGAGGTGCGGGTGGCGACGGACAAGAGCGGGTCGCTCGTCGTGCGGTTCACTCCCAACCCGTGGAAGCACGAGGACGAGTTGGAGATCCGGTACGCCGGGGTCGTCCACTTCTCCTTCGACTACGCGCACGCCATCGACTGGATGAACAAGGACACGTTCCTGCTGGACGAGCTGCTGCCGGATCCGGCCGGCTGCCTGCACGAGATCGCGCTCACGGACGCGACACTGACCGTCCGCTGCCGCGATCTGGAAGCCGTTTGGATCACCCCCGCACCCGAGGAACAGGACGGTCCGCAGACCCCGGTGGCGTGAACCCGACCGTCGCCCCGAAGCCATGACCGGGCCCGCGAGCGGGGTAACTACCCTCGCGGGCATGGTCGAAGAAGAAGCCTCTCACTCCACCCGCGCGGCCTACGACAGTGTCGCCTCCACCTATGCCGATCTCTTCCGCGACAGCCTCCCGGGCCTCCCGCTGGACCGCGCGATCCTGGGCGCCTTCGGTGAGCTCGCCCGTGCGGCGGGGGACGGCCGGGTCGCGGATCTGGGGTGCGGGCCCGGTCATGTCACCGCGTATCTCGCGGAGTCGGGGGTCGACGCCTTCGGCGTGGACGCCTCGCCCGCGATGATCGGACTGGCCCGGCGGGCCCATCCCGAGCTGCGGTTCGAGGTGGGCTCGATGGCCGCGCCGGACATCGCCGACGGCACCCTGGGCGGTGTGCTCTCCCGGTGGTCCGTCATCCATATTCCGCCGTCCGAACTCCCGCCGATCCTCGCGGAGTTCCATCGGATCCTCGCGCCCGGCGGTCATCTGCTGATCGGCTTCTCGGCGACCGACGGGCCGTCTCCCGCGACGCAGGAGTTCGACCACGCCGTCGCACCCGCCCACCGCTGGTGGCCCGACCACATGGCCGCGCTGCTGCGCGCGGCCGGCCTGACCGAGGTGGCGCGGATGGTGCGCGAGCCCGAGCCCACCGACCTCCGGCAGTTCCGGGAGATCCACCTGCTCGCCCGCAAGGCCTAGGCGCGGTCCGGCGCCCGGCTGCCCGCCGGTCGTCCGGTCGTCCGGTTGTCCGGTTGTCCGGTTGTCCGGTTGTCCCGTATTGACGGTTCGCCCGGCGCCGTCCTACCGTCCTTTCGAATAGACAGGAAACCTTCCTGACAGTGCGGCCGAGGCAGGGGGACGGAGGCGTCATGGCGAGTACGGCTCCCGGCCCGGACCCGCGTACCGGCAGCACCGGCACACCCGGGACCCCGCGCGTCCTGCGGGCGATGAACGACCGGGCGGCGCTCGATCTGCTGCTCGCGCACGGGCCGCTGTCGCGGACCCGGATCGGCCGGCTGACCGGCCTGTCCAAGCCCACCGCGTCCCAGCTCCTCGCCCGACTCGAAGCCGCCGGACTCGTCGAGGCGACGGGGATGTCCGAAGGCCGGCCGGGGCCGAACGCGCAGTTGTACGCGGTGAATCCGCGCGCCGCGTACGCCGCCGGGCTCGATGTCACCGCCGACCGGATCCACGCGGCCGTCGCCGATGTGACCGGCGAGATCGTCGGGGAGTTCCGGCTGCCCGCCACGCCGCCCGGACGGGGCGGGGTGGTACGTCAGGTGGCCGGCGCGCTCGCGGGGGCCGCCGAGAAGGCCGGGCTCGCCCTCGGAGCCGTACACCGTCTGGTCATCGGTACCCCCGGGGCCTTCGACCCGGCCACCGGGCGGCTGCGCTACGCGGCCCATCTGCCCGGCTGGCACTCCCCCACTCTGCTCGACGAGTTGGCGGACGCGCTGCCGATGCCGGTCGCGTACGAGAACGACGTCAATCTGGTCGCGCTCGCCGAACAGCGGACCGGTGCCGCGCGCGGGCACGAGGACTTCGTGCTGCTGTGGAACGAGACCGGGCTCGGCGCCGCGCTCGTGCTCGGCGGCCGGCTGCACCGGGGTGCCACCGGCGGCGCCGGGGAGGTCGGCCTCATGCCGGTGCCCGGGACCCCGCTGGTGCGGCGGGTCGCCGAGGCCGGCGCGGGCGGCTTCCAGGAGCTGGCCGGGGTCCGCTCGCTGCTCCGGCTCGCGCGCGACTGCGGGATCGAGACGGGCCGTGGTAGCAAGAGCGGCGGGCCGACCGATGTGCCGACCGCGGCCCGGCTGCTCGCCGAGGCCGCCGCGCGGCACACCGAGCACGGGCCCTCCGCCCGCCTCCTCGACGGGTACGCCGAACGTCTGGCCGTCGGCATCGCCACCCTCGTCGCGGTCCTCGATCCCGGGCTCGTCGTCCTCACCGGCGCGGCCGTCCGCCCCGGCGGGGAGCCGCTTCGCGCCCGCGTTCAGGAACAGCTCGCCGAACTCTCCGACGCGCAGCCACAGTTGGTGCTCGGCACCGTCGAGCGGCGGCCGGTGCTGTGCGGGGCGCTCGTCTCCGCCCTCGCCGCCACCCGCGACGAGGTCTTCGACACCTCCCGCCACCCCCACTGAGCCGACCCGCCGACTCTTCCCGCCGATTCTTCCCCACCTGACTTCCCCCACCACCTTCCCTCCCCACTCCCCGCTCCCCCGCTCCCCTCCCCCCCCCACCTCCCAGCCCCGACCGGAGAACACCGTCATGTCGCCCGCCCACCCTCACCGGCGCGCCCTCACCCCCCTCGCCGCCGTCGGCACCGCCCTGGCGCTGGCCCTGTCCGCCACCGCGTGCACCGGCTCCCCGGCCGGCGGAGCCGACGACAAAGCCGACGACGGCCCCGGCGGGCGGACCACGATCACCTTCTGGCACGGCTGGTCGGCCCCCTCCGAGGTCCGGGCCATCAACGCGAACATCGCGCGGTTCGAGAAGACCCACCCCCACATCAAGGTCCACTCCGTCGGCGGGATCGACGACGACAAGCTCAACCAGGCGCTGCGGGCCGGAGGTTCGAGGGGACCGGACGTGGTCTCCTCCTTCGAGACCGCCAACGTCGGCCGGTTCTGCTCCTCGGGCGCGCTCGCCGACCTCGCCCCCTTCATCGAGAAGTCCGGGCTCGACCTGGCGAAGACGTTCCCCAAGCCCCTTCTGGAATACACCGGGTTCGAGGGCCGGCGGTGCACGATGCCGCTGCTCACCGACGCGTACGGGCTCTACTACAACAAGACCGCCTTCAAGGACGCCGGCATCGACGGCCCACCGAAGACCTGGTCCGAGTTCCGCGCGGTCGCCAAGAAGCTCACCAAGCCGCGCGGCGACGGATACGAGCGGGTCGGCTTCCTGCCGAACTACCACGGCTACGAGAACAACATCGAGCACTACCTCGGCAGTTGGGGACCGAGATACTTCGACTCGAAGGGCAAGGCGTCCCTCGCCCTCGATCCCGCAGTCGGGAATCTGCTGCGCTTCCAGCAGAAGATGGTCCACGAACTCGGCGGCTACGAGAAGCTGGAGCGGTTCCGCACGGGGCTCGGCGACGAGTTCGGCGCCGAGCATCCGTTCCACACCGGTCAGGTCGCCATGCAACTCGACGGCGAGTGGCGGCTCGGCATGGCCCTGGACGCCAAGGTGCCGTTCGAGATCGGCGTGGCGCCGATGCCCGTCCCGGACGAGGACGGGATCGACTACGGCAAGGGCTTCCTCTCCGGCACGATCATGGGCGTCTCCGCGCAGAGCCGGAAGCAGAACGCCGCCTGGGAACTGGTGAAGTTCATGACCACCGACACCGAGGCCGTCGTCGCCTTCGCCAACGACATCCGCAATGTCCCCTCCACCTTCGCCGCGCTCAAGTCCCCCGGCCTGAAGCTCGATCCGCGCTTCAAGACCTTCCTCGACATCGCCCGGAACAAGCGGTCCAACACGGCGCCGGGCACCCTCGACGGCGGCGCGTATCTCCGTACCCTCCAGGACTTCGCCTACGGGTTCGAGAAGGAGAGGGACTCCTCCGGCCTCGTCCCGGGACTCCAGCGGACGGAGCGGCAGATCGACGCCGACATGGCCCAGGCCAGGCGCGGGTGACCGAGGTGAGCGCGGCGACCACCACGACCGCCGGGACTACTGCGCCACCCGCGACCGCCGGCCTCCGGACGAGACGCCGGCGCCGGGCCCTGCGCACGCTCGCGTTCCTTTCGCCATGGCTGGTGGGCTTCGGCGTCTTCTTCGCCTACCCGCTGGCCGCGACCGTCTACTTCTCCTTCATGGACTACGACGGGTTCACCGCCCCGTCGTTCGCCGGACTCGCCAACTGGTCGTACGTCCTCGGCGATTCGCCGCTGTTCTGGCCGGCGCTGCGCAACACCCTGTGGCTGGTGGCCGCGACGACGGTGTGCCGGGTCGTCTTCGGGCTCGGCGTGGGGCTGCTCGTCACCCGGATCAAGCGGGGCGCCGGGCTGCTGCGCACCCTGTGCTTCCTGCCGTTCCTCGCGCCGCCGGTGGCCGCCACGCTCGCCTTCGTCTTCCTGCTCAACCCCGGTACCGGGCCGGTCAACGGGCTGCTGGCCCGGTTCGGGATCGACGGTCCCGCCTGGTTCGGCGACCCGGCGTGGGCCAAGCCCGCGCTCACCGTGCTCGCGGTGTGGGGCGTCGGCGACCTGATGGTGATCTTCGTGGCCGCCCTGCTCGACGTACCGAGGGAGCAGTACGAGGCGGCCGAGCTGGACGGCGCCTCGGCGTACCAGCGCTTCCGTTACGTGACCCTGCCGAACATCGCGCCGGTCGTGCTGTTCGCCGTGGTCACCGGGGTCATCCAGGCGACGCAGTCCTACACCCAGCCGCTGGTGGCCGGGCAAATCGCCTCGGGTGCCGCCGGCGGATCCGGCCGGCCCTTCGAGCCCGGCTACCCCGACAAGTCGACGCTCACCCTGCCCCAACTCGTCTACCAGCAAGGGTTCCAGCGCTTCGACTACGGGTCGGCCTGTGTCGTCGCGCTCGTCCTGTTCACCCTCGCGCTGTCCCTCACCGCGCTGCTCATGCGGCGGCGGAGCGGCGTCGCGGCCGGTGCCGCCGGTGCTGCCGGTGCTGCCGGGGCGGGGAGCTGAGCCATGAGCATTCTCTTCGACTCGCCGGAGGTACGGGAAGAGTCCGGCGCCGCACGGAAGCGCCCCCGGCGCCGTACCCCCCGCGGCCTCCGCACCCCACGTACCCCCCGTACCGTCCGCCGCACCGCCGTCCTCCACTGGATCGCGGTGCACGCGCTCGCCGTCGCCGCCGCGCTCTTCTTCGCCCTCCCCTTCGTCTTCGTCCTCCTCACCTCCCTGATGAGCGACCAGCAGGCCCTCACCCGCGACCTCACCCCGGACACCTTCAACTGGGCCAACTACCGCGCCGTGTTCACCACCCCGGACTTCCTCACCTGGTGGCGCAACAGCCTGCTGTACGCGGGCCTCGGCACCGTCCTCACCGTGGTGTCGTCCGTGCCCGTCGCGTACGCGCTCGCCACCTTCCGCTTCCGGGGCGAACGGCTGGTCCTGATGCTCGTCGTGGCCACGATGATGCTGCCGCCGCAGGTCCTCGTCATCCCCATGTACCTGTTCTGGACCCGGCAGTTGGACCTGTCCGGAACCCTGTGGCCGCTGATCGTCCCGACGGCCTTCGGTGACGCCTTCTCCATCTTCCTGCTGCGCCAGTTCCTGCTGACGCTCCCCCGCGACCTCCTCGACGCGGCCCGGCTCGACGGCTGCGGCGAGGTCCGGGTCCTGCTCCGGATCGTGCTGCCGCTGGCGAAGCCGGGCATCGCGGCGATCGCGCTCTTCCAGTTCTTCGCCGCGTGGAACGACTACTTCGGGCCGCAGATCTACGCCTCCGAGAACCCGTCCTCGTGGACGCTGAGCTACGGCCTGGCGTCCTTCAAGGGCGTGCACCACACCGAATGGAATCTGACCATGGCCGCGACCGTCCTGGTCATGGCCCCCGTGATCCTCGTGTTCTTCCTCGCCCAGAAAGCCTTCGTCGAGGGAGTCGCACTGAGCGGAGTGAAGGGTTAGCCAGAGAAGATGAAACTCGCTGTCGTAGGGGGCGGTTCCACCTACACCCCCGAGCTGATCGACGGGTTCGCGCGGCTCCGCGCGACCCTTCCCGTCACCGAACTCGTCCTCGTCGACCCGGCCGCCGACCGGCTCGACCTGGTCGGCGGGCTCGCCCGGCGGATCTTCGCCAAGCAGGGCCACAGCGGCCGGATCGTCACCACCTCCGACCTGGACGCGGGCGTCGAGGGCGCCGACGCCGTCCTGCTCCAGCTGCGGGTCGGCGGACAGGCGGCCAGGCAGCGCGACGAGACCTGGCCGCTGGAGTGCGGCTGCGTCGGCCAGGAGACCACCGGCGCCGGCGGCCTCGCCAAGGCGCTGCGCACCGTCCCCGTGGTCCTCGACATCGCCGAACGCGTCCGCCGCACCAACCCGAACGCCTGGATCATCGACTTCACCAACCCGGTCGGCATCGTGACCCGGGCGCTGCTCCGGGCCGGGCACAAGGCCGTCGGCCTGTGCAACGTGGCGATCGGCCTCCAGCGGAAGTTCGCCGCCCGGCTCGGCCTCGACCCATCCGCCCTCCACCTCGACCACGTCGGCCTCAACCACCTCACCTGGGAGACCGGGGTGCGGCTCGGCGGGCCCGGCGGCGAGGACGTACTGCCCCGGCTGCTCGCCGAACACGGCGCCGGCATCGCCGAGGACCTGCGCCTGCCGGTCTCCGTCCTCGACCGGCTCGGCGTCGTCCCCTCGTACTACCTGCGCTACTTCTACGCGCACGACGCCGTCGTCGAGGAGCTGCGCACCAAGCCGTCGCGGGCCGCCGAGGTCGCGGAGATGGAACGGCGGCTCCTGGAGATGTACGGGGATCCGGCGCTCGACGAGAAGCCGGAGCTGCTCGCCAAGCGGGGCGGCGCCTTCTACTCGGAGGCGGCGGTCGACCTGGCGGCGGCGCTGCTCGGCGGGACCTCGGGCAGGACCTCGGGCAGGACATCGGGCAGGACCTCGGGCGGGACCTCGGGCGGAGCGTCAGGTGGGACGGCCGGCGGGACCTCGGACGGCGCGGCCGGCGGCGGCTCGCCGTACCAGGTCGTGAACACGTACAACAACGGCACGCTCCCCTTCCTGCCCGACGACGCCGTGATCGAGGTACAGGCGGCGGTCGGACCGAAGGGCGCGGTGCCGCTGCCGGTGCCGGCGCTCGACCCGCTGTACGCGGGGCTGATCTCCCATGTCACGGCGTACGAGGACCTGGCCCTGGACGCGGCGCTGCGCGGCGGCCGGGACCGGGTGTTCAAGGCGCTGCTCGCGCATCCCCTGATCGGGCAGATCGAGCGGGCGGACGGGCTGACCGACCGGCTGATCGCGCACAACCGGGAGCATCTGCCGTGGGCATGAGATCGCTGAACGGGGTGCTGCTCGCGATCGACGCGGGGAACAGCAAGACGGACGTGGCGGTGCTCTCGCGGGACGGCCAGGTCCTCGGCGAGGCGCGCGGCGGCGGGTTCCAGCCACCGGTGGTCGGGGTCGAGGCGGCCGTCGACGTGCTCGCGGAGATCACGCGGCGGGCCTGGGAGGCGGCGGGCGGCGCGGGGCTCGACCCTCGGTTCGCCCGGGTCGCGGCCTGTCTGGCGAACGCCGATCTGCCGGTCGAGGAAGAGGAGTTGGAACAGGCCCTCGGCGAACGGCGCTGGAGCCGGACGAACCGGGTGTACAACGACACCTTCGCGCTGCTGCGCGCCGGGGTCGACGAGCCGCGCGGGGTGGCCGTGGTGTGCGGCGCCGGGATCAACTGCGCCGGAATGCTGCCGGACGGGCGCACGGCCCGCTTCCCCGCGCTCGGGAAGATATCCGGGGACTGGGGCGGGGGCGGCGGACTGGCCGACGAGGCCCTGTGGTTCGCCGCGCGCGCCGAGGACGGCCGGGGCGAGGCCACGGCTCTCGCCCGCACGCTGCCGGAGCACTTCGGGCTGCCGTCGATGTACGCGCTGATCGAGGCGCTGCACCGGGGGCATCTGCCGCCGGCGCGCAAGCACGAGCTGACACCGGTCCTGTTCCGTACGAGCGCGGAGGGCGACCCGGTGGCCCGCGCGCTGGTGGACCGGCTCGCCGAGGAGGTCGTGGCCATGGCGACGGTCGCCCTGGGACGGCTCCGGCTCCTCGACGAGGAGGCGCCGGTGGTGCTCGGCGGCAGTGTGCTGGCCGCCCGCCACCCCCGGCTGGACGAGCGGATCGCCGAGCTCCTCGCGGCCCGGGCGCCGAAGGCGGTGATCCGGGTGGTGACGGCCCCGCCGGTGCTGGGGGCCGGGCTGCTCGTGCTGGACAAGGAGGGGGCGAGGCCACAGGCGGCGGCGCGGCTGCGGGCGCACTACGCGTGAGCGGGACGGCCGTTTCCCGATCCGGTTCACGGCGGTGAGCCGGGAGCATCGGAGGTGACGTACGTGCCGGGTGGTGCGTACGTGTCGGGTGGTGCGTACGGGTTGCGTACGAGGTGTGCGGGGCGTCCTCCCAGGGCGCTCCGCACGCCTGTTCACTCCTTCGAGCGACAGCCGGAACGGAACCGAATCGGGGCCGCAAGCGTATTCACAGTGTTGGGAGTTGATGTGGGTACGTCCGCCGCGAGGGCGTGGACGTGGGGCAGGATAGGAACAAGATCGAGTCAATCCCGGTGTGGGGACCGGGGCCTTGCCGCCATACTGCTGGCCGGGTCGCCGTCCGCAAGCAGACCGGCAGGACGGGGTCGACGTCGAAGACCGAGGGGGAGGTCACGTGACATACCCGCCGAACGCGCCCGCCGCCTCCGCGGCGCGGGGTACGGCAGGCGCGCCCGCACGGCCGGGCGCCCAGGTGCCCGCGCAGCCGGGGCCGCCGGCACCGCGACCGGGCCAGGGATCCGCCGTCGCGGCCCCGGACGGGTCGCCGGGGGCACCGAAGACGCCGGGAGTGTGGTCGCAGGGACGCGCGACGCTGCGCCGGGCCGCCACGACCGAGCCGGGCCGGCTGCGGATCCTCGGGGCGCTGCTCGCGCTGCTCGTGCTCGCCTTCGGCGCCGTCACGGCCTTCGAGGTCGCCTACCGGTCCTCGTACGCGGACGACGTGGTCGACCGCAGCCAGCCGCTGAGCGCCGACGCCGCCGACATATACCGCTCGCTCGCCGACGCCGACGCCACCGCGGCGAGCGGCTTCCTGGCCGGCCCGCAGGAGACCGCCGAGATCCGCAAGCGGTACACGGACGACGTCACCACGGCCTCCCGGCTCCTGGTGAAGGCCGCCGCGCACACCGGCCCCGACGGCACCTCGGCGCGCGAACTCGCCACGCTCAACGAGTTCCTGCCGCGCTACACGGGCCTGATCGAGCGGGCCCGGGCCGCCAACCGGCAGGGGCTGCCGCTCGGCGGCGCCTATCTGCGGTACGCGAACCAGACGATGAGCACCCGGCTGCTGCCGGCCGCCGAGCGGCTGTACGCGGCGGAGACGGGACGGCTCCACGAGGACGACGACGCGGCCCGCACCTGGCCGTTCCTGTCGATCGCGCTCGGCGTCCTGGCGCTGGCGGTGCTGGTCTGGGCGCAGCGCCGCGACTACCGCCGGACCAACCGGGTGTTCAACCACGGGCTGCTGGCCGCGTCGGCGGCCACCCTGGCCGCGCTGGTGTGGCTGGCCACCGGGCACGGGCTCGCCCGGGCCGGGCTCGACGACGCCCGCGCGCACGGCCAGGAGTCCCTCCAGGTGCTCAACCAGGCCCGGATCAACTCCCTGAAGGCCCGCGCCAACGAGAACCTGGCCGTGGTCGCGCGCGGCGCCGTGCTCACCGAGGACGGCAAGACCGACAAGTACGAGGCCGACTACACCAGCAGCATGACCGCGCTGACCTCGGACCTGAAGGCCGCGGCCCGGCTCGCCGACGACAAGGCCGGGGGCGACCCGCTGACCGAGGCGTCGAAGCGGACCACCGAATGGCGCGAGCGTCACCAGCAGGCTCGCACACTCGACGACGAGGGCGACTTCACCGGCGCGATGAACCTGATCACCGGCACCGCCCTGTCCACCGGGCAGTCCTTCGACCAGGTCGACGCGGCACTGGGCCGCGCCCTGGCCCATGAGCAGGACGAGTTCACCCGCGCCGCCGACGGCGGCCGGAACGCGCTGACGGGGCTGCCCCTCGGGGTGGCCGTGCTCGGCGTGCTCGCCGCGGCCGGAGTGGTCGTCGGCGGCAACCGCAGACTGTCGGAGTACCGGTGAGAGGGGGAGCCATGCCGGACGACATCGAGCAGAACGACGAGACGGGACGAGTCGTGGACGACACCCTCCCGGACGGCGCCGCCGCGCGCCCGCCCCACCCGCCCCGCCCGCGCCGGGTCTCCGGCCAGGGCGCGGTGGGGAGTGCGGTGAGCGGCGCGGTGAACGGCGCGGTGAACGGCGCGGTGAACGGCGCGGGGCGCCCCGTGGGCGAGGAGTCCTCGGCCGGCGCCGCGTACACCGGAACCACGTACACCGGACTCGCGTACGCGGGAGCCGCGTACGCCGGGGCCGGGGAGCCTGCGGCGGGCCCCGGCCCGTCCGGCGGCACCGGCACCGGCACCGGCCCGGCCCTGGAGCCGTCGACTGCGGTCCCGGCCGCTCCCGTACGGCCGCGCGCGCGTCGGTTTCTGTCCTCACGACGGTCCGAAGATCCGAGACCACCGCGTACGCCGGCCGCACCGCACCACCCCGCACCGCCCACGGAACGAGGAACCCTGAT
>NZ_JBEYZX010000034.1:0-80479 GCF_040646255.1 Streptomyces sp. NPDC046203
GGGGGGGGGGGTGGGTGGGTGTGGCGCGGGTGGGCGGGGCGCTGGCGGCCCGTCCGGGGGGTGCGCTGCCGACCCCCCCCCCACCACAACACGCGAAGAGGGCGGCTCCGGGACGGCGCGGGCCGGCCTGGCCGCCCCGGCCGGCCGACCCGGCCGGCCGGGGTGAGCCGACCGGGGCGGGGCGAGCCGGGCAGGGCGAGCTGGGCTGACCGGGCGGGACCGGCCGGTGCCTGGCGGGGCGGGCGGGGCGGGGCGGGCGGGGGTATCAGCGCACGTCGACGTAGTCGCCGGTGGCGTTGACCGCCGACGTGGTGGAGGTGCCCGCGAAGGACCAGCGCCAGTAGCCGTCGGCCGAGGCCTTGACCGTCGTCGACAGGTTGCCCGACGAATTGGTCGTGACCGTCTTGACCGTCGTGTAGGTGTTGGTCCCCGCCTTGCGGAACTGCAGCTTCACGGGCACGCCGGGGAAGCCCCAGTAGGTGCGCTTGTCCCAGTTGGCGCGGGTCAGCTTGCCCGTGACCTTGAGCGTCTTGCCCTTGGCCACCGGCTCGGGCCCGGCGTCCGCGGTGAGCTTGGCGCGGCGCAGGACCGGGTGGGTGAGCTTGCCCCCGTTGTTGTAGAGGTCGCCGTCCTTGGCCTGGAGCTGGACGACCACCTTCCACGGCCCCGCGAGGGTGTTGCGCGGCACGCCCCAGCCCGAGTCGAGCTTGAAGTCGAGCTTGCAGGTCGAGGTGGTGGCGCTGCTCGCGGTGCACTTCGGAGTGCCGCTGTACGCCCAGTAGCTGCTGCCGACCTGGCGCTGGATCATCAGGAACGCGAACTTGCCACTGATTCCCGAGTTGTCCGAAGCCGTCACCGAGAGGGTGAACGACTCGGTCTGGGTGGTGCCGAGGACGATGGGCTTGCCACCGTTCACGGACACGTTCTTGATCACTATTCCGGTCTCCGCGGCCTGCGCGGCCGGAGCGGTGACGGCGGAGGCGGAAAGGACCAGGGCGCCGGTGAGTACGGCGCCGATGGATGTCGCGCGCAAGGAAATCCCCTCTGTGTCGAGCCCGCCCCGGCCGAATCAGTCCCCCCGGCCGCAGACATGGCGGGTGGCACGAGGATAAACACTGTTCCGCCTGCCCCCGTCCGGGCCCGCTTCGGCCCGCTCCGGACCCGTCCCTCTCGGGGGCGGTCGGTGGAGGCGCCTCACGCGCGCTCCCGCTCAAGGACGTCGAGCAGTGCGTGGACCCCGGCGAGCCCGGCGGCCTGTCCGGCCGCGTGCTCCATCGGTTTTCCTCCGCTTCAGGTGCCGGTCGCATTCCCCCAGGGGCACTGACGTGACGTGAGGTGCGGCCCCGACCCGCTCGCGGATCTCGGGATGTCGCGCCCCTTTTGCCCACTTATGGTGGGCCCGTGGCCGTCGAAGCACCCGCCCCCACTCCCGTCCCCGGGACGCCTCTGAGGACGCTGCTGCCCCAGATCCTGCCCGCACTGGTGGTCGGGGTGGGCGCGGGGCTGCTGTTCCTGGGCATCAGTGCCCTGGCCGAACAGCTCCAGCACGTGCTGTGGTCCACCCTGCCGGACGCGCTCGGCGTCGGCCGCTACTCCGCGCTGTGGGTGATCTCCGTGCTCACGGCGACCGGGATCGCGGTGGGGCTGGTCGTCTGGAAGGTGTACGGGCACGCGGGGCCCGACCCGGCGGCCTCCGGGCTCGGCGGGCCGCCGCTCGCCGCCGGGGTGGTGCCCGGGCTGCTGCTGGCCAGCACCCTGTCGCTGGCCGGCGGGGTCAGCCTCGGTCCGGAGAACCCGACGATCGCGGCGGCCGTCGCCCTCGCGTACTGGCTCGGCCGGATGGTCGCCCGTCCGGGCCGGCCTGCGCCGCCGGGCGCGCTGTGGGTGGGGCTCGCCACCGCGGGGACCTTCGGCGCGCTGTTCGGCACGCCCGTGGCCGCCGCGCTCGTCCTGTCCGAGACCCTCGCCACCAAGCCGGGGGCACCTCGGCCCGGCGGGGCGGGCGGGATGGGCGGTTCGCTGTGGGACCGGCTGTTCGCGCCACTGGTGGCGGCCGGCGCCGGAGCGCTGACCACCCAGCTGGCCTCCCACCCCGGCTTCGCCATGGGCCTGCCGCCGCTGGACTCCCCCGGCTTCGGGGATCTGCTCGCCGCCCTCGTCGTGGCGACGCTCGCCGCCTTCTTCGGGCTGCTCGCCTGCGCGGTGTTCCCTACCCTCCACCGGGCGCTCGGCCGGCTCCGGCATCCGATGCTGGTGCTGCCGCTCGGCGGGCTCGTCCTCGGTCTGCTCGGGGTGCTCGGCGGGCATCTGACCCTCTTCAAGGGCCTGGCCGAGACCCGTGAACTGGTCGCCTCCTCCACCTCCTACGGCTGGGGCGAGCTGCTGGGCCTGGCCGTGGTCAAGTCGGCCGCGCTGCTGGTCGCCGCCGCCGCGGGCTTCCGCGGCGGCCGGGTCTTCCCCATGGTCTTCATCGGCGCCGCGTTCGGGCTGGCCGCCCAGGCGGTGGTGCCCGCGATCCATCCGGCGGTGGCGGTCTCCTCCGCGGTCCTCGGCGTGCTGCTCGCCACCACCCGGCAGGGCTGGGTGAGCCTCTTCGTCGCCGCCGTCGTCGCCGCCTCCCCGGCGATCCTCGCGCTGCTCTGTCTCGCGTCCCTGCCCGCCTGGCTGGCCGTCACCGGACGCCCCCTGCTGGAACTCGACGAGGACGGTCACGCCCTGCACTGAGACCCGCCCTCCCCACTCGCCCCGCCCGCCCCGGGCCGTACCCCCGCGTCCCCCGCATCCCCCGTATCCCTCACCACTCCCGCACTCACCGCACTCACCACCCCCGCACTCACCAGAAGGAGTCCACCGTGGCGCTGCACAAGGGCCCCGAGGGGCCGGAGGCCGAGAAGCCGTTCCGGAAACTGGCCTTCAACCCGTTCTACGGCGAGGCCAACCCCGTCGGCGGCATGACCGAGGCCCCGCCGCGCCATCGGCTGCCCGACGGGCCGCTGCCGCCGATGAGCGCGTACCAGCTGGTGCGCGACGAGCTGATGCTCGACGGCAACTCGCGGCTCAACCTGGCCACCTTCGTCACCACCTGGATGGAGCCGCAGGCCGGGGTGCTGATGAACGACTGCCGCGACAAGAACATGATCGACAAGGACGAGTACCCGCGCACCGCCGAACTTGAGCGCCGCTGCGTCGCCATGCTCGCCCAGCTCTGGCACGCCCCCGACCCGTCGGCGGCCGTCGGCTGTTCCACCACCGGCTCCTCCGAGGCGTGCATGCTCGCCGGAATGGCCCTCAAGCGGCGCTGGACCAGGCGCAACGCCGACCGCTACCCCGGCGCCCGCCCCAATCTGGTCATGGGGATCAACGTGCAGGTCTGCTGGGAGAAGTTCTGCAACTTCTGGGAG
This sequence comes from Streptomyces sp. NPDC046203, assembly GCF_040646255.1. Lineage (NCBI taxonomy): Bacteria > Bacillati > Actinomycetota > Actinomycetes > Kitasatosporales > Streptomycetaceae > Streptomyces > Streptomyces sp. NPDC046203. The sequence continues at coordinate 3,402 of NZ_JBEYZX010000034.1, forward strand.
GTCGAGCCCCGGCTCGTCCCCATGGAGGGCGAGCGGTTCCACCTCGACCCGGAGGCCGCGGCGGCGCTCTGCGACGAGAACACCATCGGGGTCGTCGCCGTCCTCGGCTCCACCTTCGACGGCTCCTACGAGCCCGTCGCCGATCTGTGCGCCGCGCTCGACGCGCTCCAGGAACGGACCGGCCTCGACATCCCCGTCCATGTCGACGGGGCGTCCGGCGGCATGATCGCGCCGTTCCTCGACGAGGACCTGGAGTGGGACTTCCGGCAGCCTCGGGTGTCCTCGATCAACACCTCGGGACACAAGTACGGGCTCGTCTATCCGGGCGTCGGCTGGGCGCTGTGGCGCACCCCCGAGGAGCTGCCCGAGGAACTGGTGTTCCGGGTCAACTACCTCGGCGGCGACATGCCGACCTTCGCGCTCAACTTCTCGCGGCCCGGCGCGCAGGTGGTCGCGCAGTACTACACGTTCCTGCGGCTGGGCCGGGCCGGCTACCGCGCGGTCCAGCAGACCGCCCGGGACGTCGCCCGCGGCCTGTCCGAACGGGTCGAGGCCATGGGCGACTTCCGGCTCCTCACCCGGGGGAACGAGCTGCCCGTCTTCGCCTTCACCACGGGCCCGGACGTCACCGCGTACGACGTCTTCGACGTGTCGCGGCGGCTGCGCGAGAGCGGCTGGCTGGTGCCCGCGTACACCTTCCCCAAGAACCGGGAGGACCTGTCCGTGCTGCGGGTCGTCTGCCGCAACGGCTTCTCGGCCGATCTGGCCGAGCTGTTCGTTGAGGACCTGAAACGACTGCTGCCCGAGCTGCGCCGCCAGCCCCGCCCGCTCACCCACGACAAGACGGCCGCGACCTCGTTCCACCACTGAGGGGAGAGGCGGGAAGCCGGACGGGGTCGGGGAAGCCGGGGGCCGCCTCAGTGGGCGTACGGGTTCTCCTGCCCGTCCGCGAGGACGCCCACGAAGGGTTCGCCCTCCCCCGCGAAGGTGTACGCCCCCGCCTCGATCCGCTCGATCAGTCCGGCGGTCCAGGCCCGCCCGGCGTCGGCGGTGTGCGTCCACAGATGCATGATCTCGCCGATGTGGCCGAGCTGTCCGGGCCCGCCCTCCGGCGTGTAGGACGTGGTGACCTCCGCGCGCCACGCGTCCAGACCGCGCAGCCGCTCGCGCAGCAGCCCGGTCACCTCGGCGCGCGGCAGGTCCACCATGAAGCCGATGCCGGCCGACAGGACGTCCGTGGCCTGGTCGTACGTGGCGAGGGAGGTACGCAGCAGGCGCAGGTACTCCTCGTGGCCCGCGTCCGTGATCTCGTACTCGACCCGCGGCGGACCGCCGGCCGTGCTCGGCGCGCTCTCGTGGGCGCGCAGCAGTCCTTGCTTCTCCATCTGCTTGAGCGCGTGGTAGATCGAGCCGGGCTTGGCGTGGGACCACTCGTGCGCGCCCCAGTACTCCAGGTCGTTGCGGACCTGGTAGCCGTGGGCGCGGCCGTGCTGTTTGACCGCGCCCAGGACGAGAAGTCGGATCGCTGACATGCCCCGAGTCTAATGAGGGCACTGATCAACGTTGACTAGAGACGGTGATCCGTCTCCTCCGCCGCTCTTTCCGCTTCCTACCGCGCTTCCTTCTCCGCGCCCTTCCGCGCTTCGGCCGCTTCCAGCTCGATCAGTTCGGAGGAGGTCTTGCCGTCCAGGGACTCCCGGATGATGTCGGCATGGCCGGTGTGCTGGGCCATCTCACGGATCAGATGGAGCAGCATCCAGCGGATCGAGACCTCCCCCTGGGGGAACCAGGGCACGTCGGGCAGCGGGAAGGTCTCGTCCAGGCTGGGCACGCTCCGGACGAACTCGGTCAGCTCCTTGTTGGCGGATTCCAGGAAGGCGAGCGCCTGCGGGATCGTCTCGTCGCCGACCAGCCGGAAGCTCTCGTGCCAGTTCTCCGGGCTCCGCCGTACCTCGCTCGGCCTCCGCTGGGCCATCCGCAGCCAGTTCGTCTGCGCCTCGCCCGCGTGCTTGATCAGGCCGGAGAGGCTCAGTTCGCTGGCGGTCGGGCGGCTCGCCGCCTGCTCCTCGGTGAGCCCGAAGGAGGCCCGTACGAGGGCGGCGCGCTGCACCTCCAGGCAGTCGAGCAGCGTGCCGAGCTCGTCGCCGGGCATGTCCGTGGGGAGTGTCGCGTTCATGGTCCGCCATCCCTGCTTCCGCAATGGAAATTCGTCGCTTTCTTCACCGACAGGGGCCACGTTAGGGAGCGACTAGGACAGCGGGTGTCCGCCTTGGGAAAGTCGGCCCGAAGAGGACGGGAAAAGGCCTGGAGAGAAGGCTTCGGGCACCGGGAACCGGGCGCCGACCCCGCCGGAAGCCGAAGGCCGGGGTCGGGGCCGGGGTCGGCGAAGGCTCAGAACGGGAACGTGCTCCGGTCGTACTGGATCGAGATCCACTTCTGGGTGGTGAACGCCGCGATCATCGCGTCGCCGTTGAGCCGCCCCACCCCCGAGTGCTTCTCGCCGCCGAACGGGACGATCGGCTCGTCGTGCACGGTGCCGTCGTTGATGTGGATCATGCCGGTGTGGATGCGCTTGGCGACCCGTACCCCGCGCTCGATGTCGCCGGTGTGGACGGCGCCGCTGAGCCCGTACGGGGTGTCGTTGGCGATCCGTACGGCATCGTCCTCGCCGTCGAACGGCACGATCAGGGCCACCGGCCCGAAGACCTCCTGGCCGAGCAGGGGCGAGTCGGCGGGGAGGCCGGTGAGGACGGTCGGGGAGACGAGGCTGCCCTGCGCGGTGCCGCGCAGCAGTACGGTCGCGCCGCCCGCCACGGCCTGGTCGACGACCCCCTGGACGGCCCGCGCCTGCTGGGGGCTGATGAGCGGGCCGATGTGGGTGTCCGGGTCGGACGGGTCGCCGACGCGCAGGCTCTCGACCTTGGCGATGAACTTCCCGGTGAACTCCGCCTCCACGGACCGGTCCACCAGGACGCGGGCCGCGGCCATGCAGACCTGCCCCTGGTCGATGAAGCGGCTGAAGACGGCCGCGTCCACCGCGTAGTCGAGGTCGGCGTCGTCGAGGACGATCAGGGCGCTGTTGCCGCCGAGTTCGAGCACGGTCTGCTTGAGGTGTCCGGCGCAGACGGCGGCGACGTGCTTGCCGGTGCGGTCGGAGCCGGTGAAGGTGATCACCTTCGGGACGGGGTGGGTGAGGAGGGCGTCGCCGATCTCGGCGATGTCGGTGACGACGACGTTCAGCAGTCCGGCCGGCAGCCCCGCGTCCTGAAGGATCTTCGCGACGAGGGTGCCGCCGCAGACCGGGGTGTTCTGGTGCGGCTTGAGCACGACGGCGTTGCCGAGGGCGAGGGCCGGGGCCACCGCCTTCAAGGAGAGGAAGAAGGGGAAGTTGAACGGGGAGATGACGCCGACGACCCCGACCGGCTCGCGGTAGACCCGGTTCTCCTTGCCGTCCACCGGGGAGGGCAGGATCCGGCCTTCGGAGCGCAGCGCCAGCGAGGCCGCCTCGCGCAGGAACTCCTTGACGAGGTGCAGTTCGAAGGCCGCCTTCACCCGGGTGCCGCCGAGTTCGGCGCGGATGAAGGCGGTGATCTCCTCCTCGCGTTCCTCGACGAGGCGCAGCGCGCGTTCGAGGACGAGGCGGCGGGTGTACGGGTTGGTCGCGGCCCACGCGGTCTGGGCGCGCTCGGCGGCCCGGTAGGCGAGGTCGACCTCGCCCGCCGTGGCCACGGTGATCGCGGCGAGCTTCTCCCCGGTGTACGGGTCGAAGTCGATGATGTCCCAGGAGCCGCTGCCGGGCTTCCATTCGCCGTCGATGTACTGGTGCGCGAGTTCGGCGAAGTGGGAGGACATCGACGTCGTCATGGGAACGAGACTCCTTACCCGCCCGCGATGACGGACGACGGCGATCGGCGGCGGACGGCCGCTCCGCCCTGGCCGGCGTCACGGCGGTCACTCCACATTGCACACTGCATTGCGCTCCGCATACTGAAACGCCGTCATCGTACTGATGTATCAGGTGAGTTGCAGGAGACCACGGAGAAGGTCGCGACTTTCCGCGGGGTCCGGACTGTCCTGCTGGAGCCTTTCCATCACCCGCGTGTACTGCGCCACCTCCTCGCGTTTGTCCAGGTAGAGGGCGCTGGTGAGCTGCTCCAGGTAGACCACGTCGGAGAGGTCCGACTCGGGGAACCTGAGCATCGTGAACGAACCGCTCTCCCCCGCGTGTCCGCCGAAACTGAACGGCATGACCTGGAGGGTGACATTCGGGTGCTCGGAGATCTCGATGAGATGCCTCAACTGCCCCTGCATCACGGCCCGGTCGCCGTACGGGCGGCGCAGCGCGGCCTCGTCGAGGACGGCGTGCAGACGCGGGGCGTTCTCGGAGAAGAGGATCTTCTGCCGTTCCAGGCGGAGGGCGACCCGGCGGTCGACCTCGGCCCGCGGGGCGTCCGGGATGCCGCGCGCGACGACGGCGTGGGCGTAGTCCTCGGCCTGCAACAGGCCGTGCACGAACTGGACTTCGTAGATACGGATGAGGGAGGCGGCCCCTTCGAGGCCGACGTACGTCTGGAACCAGCCGGGCAGGACGTCGCCGAAGCTGTGCCACCAGCCCGCCAGGTTGGCCTCGCGCGCGAGACCGAGGAGCGCGCCGCGCTCCGACTCGTCATGGACTCCGTAGAGCGTGAGCAGGTCCTCGACGTCCCTGGCCTTGAAGCTCACCCTTCCCAACTCCATACGGCTGATCTTGGATTCGGACGCCCGGATCGAATATCCGGCGGCCTCCCGGGTGATGCCACGCGATTCGCGCAGTCGCCTCAGCTGGGAGCCCAGCAGGATGCGGCGCACCACACTCCCGCTCGCCCCGCTCGATTCGCCCGCCGTCACGGCTCACGCCTCCCCATTCACGGTGCTGCCCCCGAACGTCCCCCCACTGAGCCCCGGATTCTGCCACTAAACACTTCAGCCCGTACACACGCGGTCACGCATCGGGGCCGGGTTCCGGGCAGGTTGGGCGCGTACGGCGGACGGCGGTGGACGACTTATGCACAGAATCGGCGCGCGGGCGGACAGGTCAGGCGCGTGCACGTGCATCTGCCCTTGCATCCCTTGGGTGCATTGGGAACGATGGTGTCCGCGCAGCCGCGTATTCGTTCGTGTCGCCGCGTGTCGCACCAGTTGTCGCACCACACGTCGCGATTCCCGGGAGTGCCTCGCATGGGGACGAACGCATCGGCCATTCTGGAGCCGTTACGACAAGGGCTTCCTCCGATCGATCCCACGACCGTCTCCCATTCGGCCTCCTGCGCCCTGCCCACCTGCTTCGAAGCGGTGCGCGGCGCACGGCGGTTCACCCGGTCGACGCTCGGCGAGTGGAACCTGGCCGACCGCTTCGACGATGTCTCGCTCGTCGTGTCGGAACTGGTCACCAACGCGCTGCGGCACGCCGTACCGGGGGAGCCCGAACCGGTACGCCAGGATGGCCTGAACCCGCCCGTCCGGCTGCACCTCATGCACTGGGCGTCCCGCCTGGTGTGCGCGGTGCGCGACCCCAGCCAGGACAGCCCGGCGGCGCGACAGGGGGACGAGGACTGCTCGGCCGAATCCGGCCGGGGGCTGTTCCTCGTCGAGTCGTTCAGCGACGGCTGGGGCTGGCACCCGCTCGCGGGCGCCCTCCAGGGCAAGGTGGTCTGGGCGCTGTTCCGGCTGACGTCCGACCGGCCGATGGACCGATGAGCCGAGAGGCCGATGAGCTGAGGGGCCGGCCGACGGACTGAACGGCCGGCCGACCGTCCCGGCGTCGGATGCCGACGCCGGCACAAGCTCCCCGGGTGTCACGGGGGATCCGGGGAAAACGGGGGAACACAGGGGGATACGGGGGACGGGGGAGAGAAAGGGTCCCGGTGGCAGTCGCCGCCGGGACCCTTTCTCGTGCCACTGCTCTCGTGTCACCGCTGTCGCGCCCGGCGCTCTCGTGCCCGGCGCTCTCGGATCCCCCCGGCCCGGGATCGCCTCCGCGTACCGCACCGCGCCGTGCCGTGCCGCGTCCGCGTCGGCTAAAGCTGCGACACCAGGTGGTCGAACTCCCCGTCCTTCACGCCCAGCAGCAGCGCCTCGATCTCGGCGGGCGTGTAGACGAGCGCGGGGCCGCCGGGGAACCGCGAGTTGCGCACGGCGACCTCGCCGCCGGGCAGCTTCGCGAACTCCACGCAGGACCCCTGGGAGTTGCTGTGCCGGCTCTTCTGCCACACGACACCACGAAGCTCCGTGGCCGCCATGCCGTTGTACGCGTGGTGCGCGTGGTGCACTGGGAGCTCCCCCGAGATATCGGTGCAGGTGTCAACTTGCTCGGATCATAGCCCTGTTCACGTGCCTCTGCATGAGCAGATGCACGCGCGGATGCACGTGCACGAGGGGTCGCGTATCGACTACACGACTCACCGTGTCTGCCAGGTCAAAGCCCCTTCGGCGAGGGGCCGTTCGATCCCGGCCGGGCGGGTCCGGACGGGGCCCGAACGGGGCGCGAACGGGACGCCGACGGGGCGCGGGCAGGCCCCCGTAACGCCCCTGGAACACTCCCGGATCACCCCCGGGTCACCCCCTGAAAACCCTCGGCCGTCCCCCGACCGGGCCAAGGACCCGGACCACCTTGCCCTGGAGGGCGCCCGCTCAGCTCTCCAGCGCCTCGGACACCTCGTCCAGCTTCTCCAGGAGCAGCACCGCGCCCTTCCGCAGCAGGAAGTGGTCCGGCGCCCCCTCCCCCCGCTCCCACGCCCCGACCAGCGTGCGCAGCTCGTTCCAGCGCGGCGTCTTGCGGTCCCGTACCTCCTTCGCACCCCGTTCCGTCACCTTGCGCAGTGCCGTCGCGAGCTCCGCCGCGCCCTCCACGGGCGGGGAGCCGCGCTCGGGGAGGTGGGCCTCCAGGAGCATCGCGGCCCGGCCGAACTGCGACACCGCCTCCTCCGCGTCCTGTGCCGCCGCGTGCGAGAGCCCCCGGTGCCGGACCGGCTCGTGGGTGGCCCGTTCCAGGGTCTCCTGCCAGTCGATCCGGGCCGCCCGCGTCGAGAGCAGCGTCTCTCGGACGTCCGCGAGCGCCGTCTCGGCGGGCTGCGCGTAGTGGCCGACGACCGCGGCCGCGTACCGCCCGTCCGCTTTCAGCCAGTCCCCGAGCCGGCTGCGCAGCCGCGGGGTCTCCCAGGCCGGGTAGACCGCGTAGGCCAGCATCGCGAGGAGCCCGCCGAGCAGGGTCAGCAGGACGCGTTCGCGGACCGTCTGCCCGAGGCCGGCGCCGGCCATGCCGAGCAGGAAGACGACGTACGCGGAGATGAAGACCTGGCCCGTGGCGTAGCCCGTACGCATCAGCAGGTACATCCCGAACGCGCACACCACCGCGAGCAGCGCCGAGAGATACGGGCCCGGGTGGGTGTAGCGGACGATCCCGGTCGCCAGGGCCACGCCGACGAGGGTGCCGATGAAACGGGCGACGGACCGCTCGAACGTCTGCGAGAAGTCCGGGCGCATCACCATCACCGAGGCCAGCGGCGCCCAGTAGCCGTGGCCGAGCGGGAGGACGGTGCCGAGCGCGTAACCCGCCGTCGCCACCGTCGTCACCCGAATGGCGTGCCGCAGGACGGGCGACTCGTGCCGCAGCTCGGCCTGCGCCTTGCGGATCGCGACCGGCACGAGCGCGACGAGCGTGGGGCGGCGCAGCGCGGTCGGGGCCGTCTCCCCGCTCGGCTCCGCCTCCTCCACGACGTCGTCGAGGAGCGCGGCGAGCCGGTGCGCGGCCCGGCGCGGGGCGCCGGTCAGGATCGCGCCGGTGTCCGGGGTGCGGAGGACGGCGAGGGCGGCGGGGCGCAGCGCGACCGGGTCGCCGTGCCGGATCGCGTGCGCGGCGGTGTCCAGGATCTCGCCGGCGGCGGCCAGCAGCTCGCGCGCCCGGTCCCGCTGCGGGCCCTCGGCCGGCACGCCGAGCGCCGGGTCCGCGAGCGAGGCGAGCACCGGCCGGATCCGCTCGGCGAGCCCGCGCGCGCCGGACAGTTCGGACGGGCGGCTGCGGGCCTGGCGGCGGGTGACGGCGGCGGCGCTGCGGGCCGTCATCAGCGGCAGCGGGTCGAAGTCGGCGGTCGGGTCGTGGCGCAGCCGGCGGGCGTAGTCGGCCTCGGCCGCGAGCGCGTCGGCGAGCGCGTCGCGCTGCGCGCCCCAGCGGCGGATCGGCAGCAGGACGACGAGCGCGGCCTGCACCAGACCACCCACCATGATCATCGCGGCGTGCCCGGCGGCTGCGGCGATGGAGCCGGGGAGGGTGACCGTGATCAGCATGATCGCGACGTTGGACGCGGCGATGACGCCGACGTTCGGGCCGACGGCCCAGGACATTCCGGCGAGGAAGGTCCACAGGGCCAGCAGGATCATGAAGAGGAAGAGGTTCCAGCCGACCAGATAGCCGATGAAGGTGGACACGGCGAGGCTCGCGCCGGACGCGAGGGCGAGGGTGGGGCGGGGGCGGTACGAGCGCTGGAAGGTCGCGATCGCCGCCTGGAACGCGCCGAACGCCGACGACACCGCCACCTCGGCCCCGAACAGGGTCAGGGACACCCCGATGACCAGTGCCAGGCCGAACGCGCCGCGCAGGGCGATCAGCGGTTCGAGCCGCCGCCGCTCGACGGTCAGCCCCGAGCGCGCGGTCTCCTTCAGCGCCCGGAGCCAGCTCATGGGGCGAGCCTATCCGCGATGCGGATGAACCGGGCATTTGGGGCGGTTGGGGTGACGCCGATCCGGTTAGGCGGGGTGGGGGAGGGCGGTGATTCGGCGGGGCTGGAGACTGGGGGACGCACGGCCGGGCGGCGAAGACGGCCGGACAGCGAAGGCGACCGGCTGGCGGTTCGGTGACGTGTGCTGGTGGGCGGGTTCAGGCGAGTGGAGGCGGGGGCACCGATGTCCGGGCCTCGGGTTCCGGCATACGGGGTGCGGACGGGGCGCGGGCAGGCGCCCGGGCCGTACGACGGTCGGCGAGGCACGGGGGCGACGAGCGGCCCGGCGGCGCCGGGGGCCGGACGGACACAAGGCCGCAAGGCCGGGGGATCCGGCCGGCAGGCCGCCCGTCCGGATCCCCCGGCCCGTGGACCCAGTCAGTGGCGGATCTCGCCCCGGGCCCCGGGGGCCCGCAGGCCCGCCTGGTCGGCCGCCGAGGTGCCGTGGTTCCAGCCCGCCTCGTCCCAGGCGGCGCGGACCCGGGTCGCGCGGGTCTCGGGGAAGAGCTCGTCGGTACGGGCGCCGACCGCGACCTCGCGGGAGGCGAGCACCGGGAGCAGGGTCGGGGTCTCGGCGGCGACCCGGCGGCTGGTGGAGGCGAGACGGGCGCCGAGCCGGTTCGCGTAGGCGAGGAGGAAGGACTGCCGGAAGGACTTGGTCCGCTTGCGTCCGGCGGCCCGCTGCTCGGCCTCGGCCCGGGTCATCGCCGCCGTCCCCTGCACCAGCAGCGAGGTGTAGAGCAGCTCCACCGGGTCGAGGTCGGCCTCGAACCCGACGACCGTGGAGAAGCCGAGGGCCTCGTTCCACACGGCCCGGCAGTGGTTCGCCGTCGCCACCGCGTCGAGGAGGATCGCCTTGGCCTGCTCGTACGGCGCGTCCACCCCGATCCGCAGCGCGCCCGGCGTCTCCGGCGCGGGCCCCGCCGCCGCGAGTCCCGCCTCGTCGAGACTGTGCCGGGCCATCAGCTCCTGGGCCTTGGCGGTCAGCGCCTCGGCCTCCTCGGGGTACGGGGTCGCCTCCGCCTTCGCGAGCAGCGCCCTGATCCGGGTCAGCGTCTTCGGCTCGCCGAGGGTGGCGGGCGGCAGGGCCTCGCCGGGCGCGGGGCCGACGGCGTCGAGGCGGGGCAGCCGGACGAGGAGCCGGTAGAGCCGCAGGACGGCGGTCGCGTACGAGAAGCGGTCGGGCGGCGTCCAGACGGGCAGGTCGTCGAACGCGTCGAGCTGGGCCTGCCAGCGGTGCGGCAGCCGTTCGTACCGGGCGGTCTCGGTGCGGACGAGTGCCGCGAGGAGGCGGACGTGTTCGTCGTCGAGTTCGCGGCGGGCCATCCGGACGAGATCGGCGGGCTGCCAGCCCCGTGCCCACAGGCTGTGGACGAACTCCTCGCCGCGCCGGTTCAGTTCGGCGTCGGCGGCGGGGTCGGCGGCGAGCAGCGAGGCCGCCGTGTCCAGCGCCCGGTCGTCACCGCTCCCGGCGCCCGCGCCACGCCGGCCACCGCGCCCCCGGCTTCCCCGGCCTCCCTTGCCGCCGCTCGCCCCTGCCTCGTACAGCGCCTTGAGCGCCTCCGTCACCGTGCTGTCGCTCATGCGCGCCGCCTCGCCTGCCTCTCGTCCCCGCTCCTTCGATGGTCGCATTCGAGGGAGTGGGGAGAGGACCGCGGGGCGGCGAGGGAGCCAGGGGGCGGGTGAGGGGACCGGGGGCAGGGCGGCGTCACCGGCGCGGGCCACTGATCACTCTCAGGAGTGGTCATATGCCACAGGCATCACGCGCTCCTCTTGCGCGCCCCTACCGTGCCGCGATGCTCACGCTCCCCCGCTTCACCTCGACACCGGTGTTCCGGCTGCTCGGCCTGACCTGCCCGCCGGACGCCGTCGTGCAGGTGCTGCCGGCCCACGCTCAGCCTGCGGCCGCTGGTCCTGTCGCCCGCGAACACCCCGCCCGTCACCACCGTCCGCGCGGCGCACGCCGATCTCGCCGGTGCCGCCTTCGCCGCCCTGGCCCACGCCCGCGGCTCCCGCGCCCGGACCGGCCTGACCGCGCCGGCCGAGGCGCTGCGCACCGCGGCCCCGGAAACCCGGGCCTCCTGTGTCTCCCTCCTCGAAACGGGCCTCGGCGACACCCTCGCGGGCGCGACCTGGCACCGACTCACGGCCGCGCGACGCCCCCTCGGGGAACTCCCCGAGGGGCTGCCCGGGGAGTTCTCCGGACAGGCTTGACCTCAAGTGCGCTTGAGGAGTGAGCCTTTGGTCATGGACATCATGGACATCGAAGAGATGCAGCGCCGTTTGCGGTCCCTCACCGACCGCGCCGAGATCACCGACCTGATGAACCGCTATGTACGTTCGCTCGACGACGGAGTCTTCGACGAGGAGTGGGCCCGCGCGTTCCACACCGAGGACGTCACCGCGGAGATGCCGATCGGCACCGTACGCGGCCGCGACGCCCTGACGGCCCGGGTCCGGCGCGGGATGGCCCTGTTCGACCGCACCGTGCACCTGGGTACCGACTACGTCATCGAGGTCGACGGCGACCGGGCCACGGTCCGCGGCGCCCAGCTGAGCACCCACGTCCTGGCGGACGGTTCGGAGTCGGGGTCGGGGAACGTCTTCATCTCCGCGGGCCACGCCGAGAACACCTTGGTCAGGACGGTCGACGGCTGGCGGATCTCCGCCTCGGCGCTGCGGGTCGTGTGGACCCAGGGCACTCCCCCGCGTCTGCCGGACGACTTCGCCGCCGCTTCTCCGGCCCGGGCCGGCGCCTGACAGACAGGCGGACGGACGCCTGGAACGTGCCACGACCTCCGCTTCGGCGGGGGTCATACCGCGTTCCAGGCGTCCGTGGCACATCCGGTCTCCCAGTGCCACCAGCCCTCACGCGTACCGCGTGCGAGCAGCTCCTTGATCCCGGCCATCGGCGCTCCGGCCGGCACGGTCAGCGCCACCAGCGGGAACTCCGCACTCAACGATTCCCCGCCGAGGCCGTAGGGCGCGAACCGTTCCCCCACCGCCCGCGCGCTCGGGCCGAGCGGGCCGCCGGGCACGGGGAGGACCCGGATCGCGACGTTGCCCGAGGCCGTCTCCCGGCCCGTGGCCCAGTGCAGGCCCTCGCCGTCCGTCACGTACCGGACCACGTCCCCCTCGGCCACCCCGTCCTGCAGGAACGGCACATTGACCACCCGGGCCGTGCCCGGGCCCACCGGGAGCGCCCACAACCCCTCCGTGTCCTGCGGCAGTCACCCTTCGCGCGGAACGAAGCGGAACCAGACCTTGATGCGGTCGGCGGGGGCGGCGGCCAGAGTGGTGAGGGCGGCAGGGATCGTGTCCATCGGGCGAGCGTAATCAGCCGCCCGCCGCGCCCCGGCCACGGGTACTACGGCGGCCTTCCGGGGCCTCAGTCCCACGCGTTGAAGAGCACGCCGCCCAGTGTGGTGATGCCGTAGAGGCGGACCCCACGCCACTCACCGACGCTCAGGACCGAGGTGTCGACCTCGGGGAGCGGCCGCGCGAGCAGCGCGTGGTCGAGCACGGTGAATCCCCGATCGGCGAAGGCCCCGGCCCAGGGCGGCGGCGCGAGGAACTCCTCGGTGTACCAGTCCCGTTGCTCCCGGGCGAAGGCGATCCACGGGTGGTGGGCGTGACAGAGAACGACGACGGGCCCGTCCGCCCCCTCGACGACCGCCGTATGGAACGTACGCGGGTGCGCCTGCTCCTCCACCTCGCCCACCCGGCCGCCGGCCACCCGGGCCGCCGTGTGCAGCGCCGCCCGGAAGGCCCGCGGGTCGGTCTCCGGAAGCGGCCCGTCCCCGGGTCGGAAGAAGCCCGTGGCACCGCGCGGCAGCACGAACATCTCGTTCTCTTCCCTGGTCATACGGTTCCCCTTCCAGTACGCCCGAGGCCGGGCCGGAGCCGAGGTCCGGGTCGGCGTCCGGATCGGGGCCCAAGCCCGGCCCTGCCCCTGTCCCCCGCTCCCCGCTCCCCGCTCCCCGGGCCTCGTACATGCCGGACGCGCGACGCGCTACGGCACCAGCACGATCTTGCCCCGGGTGTGCCCCGACTCGCTCAACTCCTGGGCGCGTGCTGCGTCCTTCAGCGGCAGGACCTCCGCGACGTCGAGCCGGAGCCGGCCTTCGACGGCCAGGCGGGCGTGCTCGGCCAGCCAGCGGCGGGCGAGGTCGTCGGCCACGCGGACGCCGGAGAAGACCACACCGTGCGCGTCCGCGTCCGCGGCGGCGATGGTGACGATACGAGAGGTGTCGCCGCCGAGCAGCTCGATCGAGACCGGGAGCGTGTCGTGGCCGGCGGCGTCGAAGACCGCGTCGACGCCCCGCGGGGCCGCCGCGCGGACCCGGTCGGCGAGCCCGTCCCCGTACGTCACCGGGATCGCGCCCAGTTCACGCAGGAACGCGTGGTTGCGCTCCGAGGCCGTACCGATCACCATCACACCGGCCGCGACCGCCAACTGGACGGCCACCGAGCCGACGGCGCCCGCCGCCCCGTGCAGCAGCAGGGTCTCGCCCTCACGCACGCCGAGCGCGTCGAGAACCCGCTGGGCGGTCTCGCCCGCGACCGGGATGGCCACCGCGTGCTCCCAGGACAGACCGGCGGGCTTGGGGGCGACGATGTCGGCGATCGCGTACTCGGCGTACGCGCCGGTCGCGCTCCAGCCGAACACCTCGTCGCCGACGGCGTATTCGGTCACGCCGTCGCCGACCGCGTCGACCGTTCCCGCGAACTCGAGTCCCGGGACAGCCGGGAAGGTGGTCGGGTAGAACAGCTCGACCCAGCCGTAACGCCGCTTCCAGTCCACCGGGTTGACGCCCACCGCGGCCGTCTTCACCCGCACCTCGCCGGGGCCGGGCACCGGCAGGGCCACCTCGGACTCGTGCCGCAGTACGTCGGCGCCGCCGAACTCCTCGTACACGATCGCTTCCATGTTCCGCTCCCCCGTGGGTCGTCGGCGACGGTTCGCCCGCCGCTCCTCCTTCGCCGTCCGTGACGGACGACTCCCTTGATCCGCCGAGCTGTTGATCCGCGCGGCCCGTCGTGCGCCGCGCCACTCCCGGTGATCTCTTTCGCCGATCTCCTCGGCTGCCTCAAGCTTCCGTCGCACACCACCCCGGCTCCGCCACCCGAACGGACAGTCGCACCTGTCCGAAAGGAGAGCCGAACGGCCCGCCGATGCCTACGCTGAAGCTCATGGAAACGGCTCTGGAACTCACCGCGACCGACGCCCTGCTGGCCGCCCGCGACGTGATCGGCCGCCCGCTGGGCACGGTCCTGCCACGCCTGTCCGAGGTCCTGGAACCGCTGATCCCGCACCATGCGGCGGCCGAACTCTCCACGCACTGCGCCCACTCGCCGTTCAAGTACGTGGGCGGTCCCGAACTCCCAGTCACCGCAGCGGAATTGGAACCGCTCTACGCCCACGGCCCCGCCGCCGGCCACCCCTGGCAGGGACGCGCGACCATCGGCGGGGCGGAGCGGGAGGTGGTGGCGGTACGGAGCGACGCCACTCCCCGCGGCTCGGTCCTCGTCCTCGTACGGGAGGACGGCGCCGCCCCGGCGGACCCGCCCGCACTCGCCCTGACGCAGCTGCTGTGGGACCTGGTCACCAGCCACTTCGACCGGTTCGCCACGGAGGCGATGCCGGGGGCGCTGGCCCGTTCCCGGGCCGCCGCCGACACCCGGGCGCGGGTCACGGCAGAGCTGAGCACCGCGCACGCCGCCGCGCTGTCCGGGGTGCTCGGAGTGCTGCGCAGCCGCGCTCTGGACGACAACGTCGCCCGGGCCACCGCCACCGAACTCGCCGTATCGGCACTGGCCGAGCTGCGGGCCGAGTCGCTGCGCGACCGGTCGATCGCCGGGGAACGGGCCACCGAGTCCTTCGCCCGGCTCGCGGACGGCCTGCGCCCGATGCTGCGGCACTCCCCCGTACGGCTCGAACTCGCCCCGCCCGAGGGCCCGTCCGCCGACCGCACCCTGCCCGGCGACGTGGCGCACGGCGTCCGGGCCGTCGTCCGCGCGCTGCTGCTCATCGTCCTCGACCAGGAGTCCGTCTCCCGGGTCCGGGTCGGCTGGACGGTGACCGAGCACGAACTCCTCGCCTCGATCCGGGACGACGGGCCCGGCCTCCTGGACGCCTGCCCGCTCGGCGCGGGCAGCGTCTCCGACCGGCTCGAGGTCCTCGGCGGGGGCCTCACCGTCGACGCAGTCCCCGGCTGGGGCACCACGATCACGGCCACCGTCCCCCTCGCGCTCCCGGATTCCCCGGCCGGCGCGCTGGACCCGCTGATCGGGCTCGGCGAACGCGAGGTGGAGGTGCTCGGCCACCTGGCCCGCGGCCACCGCAACCGCCGTATCGCCGAGGACCTGCACATCAGCGAGTCCACGGTGAAGTTCCACGTCGCCAACATCCTCACCAAACTGGGCGTCGCCTCCCGCGGCGAAGCCGCCGCCCTCTTCCACCAGGCCGCGTAGCGGGGGAGGGCGACGGGTCGCAACAAGCCGGGCGGGCCACCATCCGGTCACGGGCCGCCTGGTCGGGTCCTCACCCGTAGCCGCACCCGTATTCACGCCCGTAGTCGCGTCCGTAGTCGCATCCGTAGCCGCATCCGTAGTCGCGCCCTGCCGACGGCACCGCCGAACCGGCGCGAGATCCCGAAGAGGAGCAGAGCGTGGGAAGTCTGTTGAGGAGCCTCTCCGCGATCCACTGGGCGGAGCTGCGCGATGCGACGGGGGCCGGGGCCGGCGGCATTCCTCCGCTGCTGCGCCGGATCGCCTATGGGGACGAGGACACCGCCCGCACGGCCATCGACGACCTCGGCGACGCCATCTGCGCACTGGGGTTCGTCGGCGGCGAGGCGACGGCTCCCACGGTCCCGTTCCTTCTCGAACTGGCCGGGTCACCCCAAGTGGCCTGCAGGGCAGAGTTGTTGGATCTTCTGGGAAGCATCTACCGGGCCGACCAGTGGCACTCCGCCGCCTCAATCCCCCACCGCGAGCGCGATGCGAACCGCCGGCGGCAAACCGGCTGGGAGACGGCCGCAAGAACAGCCGTGGCCACGGGACGGCCGGTCATTGAACGTGTCGCCTCCTCCAGGCCGGAGGAGGCGATGGCTGCCCGGAAGTTGTTGCGGGTGATGGACGGCACCCCACCGTTCCCGGAGCCGTGAGCGGTCGTGGCAGGACAGCTCTCCGGCAACAGGACGACCAGACGCCCGAGGACACGGCCGAACCGCCTCGGCCGTCGCCGAGTCCACGCCGGCAGGACCGTAGTCAGGTACGCGCCGCTCGGACGTGGCCAGTGGGCTGTGGCCCCACAGCCCACTGGCCGGGCGGGGGGCGGACGGAGCGAACAGGCGGGCGGTGAGGCGGCCGAGCAGGCAGGCGAGTCCGGTGAAGCGGCGGGGCAGCCCGGGCAGACCTCCCGGGCCCCCTCCGGCACGACGCGACTCCACGCACCGCCGGATTGTCAGTGGCGGGTGCCAGACTCGCTCGTGTGAACGAAAGGTGGGCCGTCGCGCCCGAGCCGGAGGGCGGCGGGGCGCTGCTCGTACCGCTCGGGGGCGACGGGCTGCCCGCCGGTGACGTACGGCGCGAGCCCGATCTGGCGGCGGCCGTGCGAGCGCGGCCGGATGTGACCCGCTGGGTGTGGCGCAACTCCGCCGAGGTGTACCCCCGGCTGCTCGCCGCCGGAGTGCGGGTCGAACGGTGCTACGACATCGAAGCCGCCGAACAGCTCCTCCTCGGCCACGAGGGCCGCCTGGGCGAGCCCCGCTCGGCCGCCGCGTCCTGGGCACGGCTGCACCACGCGCCGGTGCCGCCCGACCCGCCCGTCCGGCAGGCGGAGAGCGCGGCGGCGCAGGACTCGCTGTTCGAACCGCGGGCCGCCGCCCCGCTCCCCTTCGACTCCCTGCTCGAGGTGTACGCGGAGCAGCAGCGCCGGCACGACCGGGCCGAGCACCCGGGACGGATGCGACTGCTGACGGCGGCCGAGTCGGCGGGCATGCTGGTGGCCGCCGAGATGCACCGGGCAGGACTGCCCTGGCGGGCCGATGTGCACCGGGAGGTGCTCCACGGGCTGCTCGGCGAGCGGTACACGGGCGGCGGCGAGCCCCGCCGGCTCGCGGAACTGGCCGACGAGGTGTCCGCCGCGTTCGGCCGCCGGGTGCGGCCCGACCTGCCCGCCGACGTCGTCCGGGCGTTCGCGGGGGCCGGGATCCGGGTGCGTTCCACCCGGCGCTGGGAACTGCAGGACGTCGACCACCCTGCGGTCGCCCCGCTCCTCGCGTACAAGACGCTGTACCGGATCTGGACGGCGCACGGCTGGTCGTGGCTCGCGGACTGGGTCCGCGACGGCCGCTTCCGCCCCGAGTACCTGCCCGGCGGCACCGTCAGCGGCCGCTGGACCACCAACGGCGGCGGGGCGCTCCAGATCCCCAAGGTCATCCGGCAGGCGGTGGTCGCCGACGAGGGCTGGCGGCTCGTCGTCGCCGACGCCGACCAGATGGAACCCCGGGTCCTCGCCGCGATCTCCCGCGACCCTGGTCTGATGGAGGTCGCCGGGCACCCGGACGACCTGTACACCCGGCTGTCCGACCGCGCCTTCTCCGGCGACCGCGACCACGCCAAACTGGCCCTGCTCGGCGCGATCTACGGGCAGACCAGCGGCGACGGCCTCAAGAACCTCGCGGCTCTCCGCCGCCGCTTCCCCCGCGCCGTGGCCTACGTGGACGACGCGGCCCGGGCCGGCGAGGAGGGCCGGCTCGTCCGCACCTGGCTCGGCCGGACCAGCCCGCGCGCGGTCAGCGCCGACGACGACGGCCCGGGCGAGGCCGGCCTGCCGCAGGATCTCCCGGCCGCTACGTCCCGGGAGGACGGACCGGAGCAGTACACCCCCGGATACGCCTCCTCCGACGCCCGCGCCCGGGGCCGCTTCACCCGCAACTTCGTCGTCCAGGGCAGCGCCGCCGACTGGGCCCTGCTCATGCTGGCCGCCCTGCGCCGCGCCACCGCCGGTCTGCGGGCCGAGCTGGTCTTCTTCCAGCACGACGAGGTGATCGTGCACTGCCCGGCCGAGGAAACCAAGGCCGTCACGGCCGCGATCCGCGCGGCCGGCGACGAGGCGGGACGCATCGCCTTCGGCGAGACGCCGGTCCGCTTCCCGTTCACGACGGCCACGGTTCAGCGCTACTCGGACGCGAAGTAGGGCCTTTCCCCCGCCCCCGCCCCCTCCGCCCCCCACCTTCGTGCTGCGGTAGCTTCCAGTCCCCGTCAGCCCGGGACCAGGCGGACGGAAGCCAGGGGCATAACCGGACCAGGCCGCCCCCTGCCCATCCGAACCGCCCCTGTCCCAGGCCGAATCAGGTCTGGCGACCCCGCATCGGGCAGCAAGCCGTGTGATGCCCTCAGCGCTGGACCGTCCCTGCCCCGTCCGCTCCCGCCCCGCCAGGCATCCACGCCCAACCGGACAAGAGATCAAGCGAGTCGAGAACGACCTGTCCGAAAGCACCTGAGGGGCCGTCTGCGATCACGCCGAGCCCGACCAATCGAACTCGTCCCCCAACCTGACCAGGCCGCTCGGACCCGGCCAGGTCAGGCCGGCCAGGCTGACCTGGCCGGGACCTAGCAGGTCGGACCTGCCAGCCCAGTCGCTCCAGGACCGGTCAGGACCGGTCCTGACCGGGTAAGCCGGGGCAGGTCCAGCTTTCTCCTGCCCCGACCAGATCGGGAGCCGGCCTGGGACTGAGGCCGGGCCGGGGGCCGGGCCCGGGACTCGGGCCCGGGACTCGGGCCCGGGACTCGGGCCCGGGACTCGGGCCCGGGACTCGGGCCAGTCCATTCCGGGCCGGGCCGGCCCGGTCTAATCCGGACTGTCGGCCCAGTCGCCCGGTCCAGTCGGGCCGGCCTGGCTGGTCGGAATCGTCTCCGCGCCGGCGCGTTATCCCTGGGCCAGGGTGCGCCACTTGAGGTTGGTGGCTATCCCCTTCAGCTGCGCGGTGGTCAGAGCGGGCTCAGGGCGGGTCGGCGCCTCGAGCTGGCTGCCGGCGTTGAAGGCGGAGACGACGACCCGGAAGCCGTCCTTGGTCATGGTGTCCGCCATCCACCAGACGGAGCCCTCGACACCCTTCTCTCCGGCCTGCTTGGTGACCTTCACGAGGGTGCCATCGGGTTCGGTGGTGACACCGTCGCCCGAGAAGAGATCGTCCCGGACCGACCCCATGTCCTCCTGGACATTGACCTGGACGAAACTCCGGCCGGCGCCGTCGTCGACGATCAGATAGCCCGAGCCCTGGCCGACGACCTTCAGTCCGTGCCCGTGGGGCAGCAGCGACCGAAGCATCGCCGTCACCCGGGTGGTGTCCAGTTCCTCGTGTACCGGGGCGGACGGGTCGGCGGTCGGCTTGCCGTCGTTCTTGCCCGGCTGCTTCAACTTCTCCAGCAGCGGGTGCCAGCCGTCCGCCGTGACCAGTGCCCTGAGCTGGGTCGGGTCGAACGGCGGGTTCTCGCGGCTGATCGCGGAGTCCTTCTCCGTCGGCGCGTTGTACTCGCTCGCGTCGATGACGAAGCCGTCCTTGGTGAGCAGGACCGCGCGCCAGTTCTTGGTGAGGACCCGCTTGTCCGGGTACTCGTACCCCTGGAAGATCATCAGCCGGCTACCGCCGGGCAGCGCCTTCTCGGTGCAGTCGTCGTACGGCGTGACCACCCGGTCCGGACAGGTCACCAGATCCCGGCCCGCCTCGCCCCGCCCGGCCGTCTCCACCCGGCGGAGGCCGACGGAGACGCCGGCCTTGCCCTTGCCGTCGTCGTAGACACCGGTGGCGAACGTTGCGTCGCTGCCGTGCAGGTCGTCGAACGTCCACTTCCCCGCAGGCGTGTTGGCCTGGAGGACGGCGGCGACATCAGCGCCGGTGACCGGCGTTCCGGCGGGCTCGCCAGCCACGCTCGTCGCGCCATCGACGCTTCCGCCACCGCGAGCCGAGCCGCCGGTGCCGGCGGCGGAGACGCGCTCGTGGCCGGCGCCGAGCAGGGACCCGCCGTACACCCCGCCCACGCTGACCGCGGCGAGCGCGAGCACACCTCCCATCGTCGCCGCGCGACGGCGGAGCAGCTGCCGGCGCCCGCGGACGAGACCGCCCGCGGCGAGTCCGCGGCGGTCGTCGGCCTCGAAGCCCTCGCCGGCACGGCGCAGGGCCTCGCTCAGTTCCTCTTCGAATCGGGTCTTCGTCACATCGTGGTCTTTGTGGTCAGGCATGGTGGGATCACCGTTCCGGGTCCAGAAGTGAAAGTCAGGGCGAGGTGCGAAAGCGTGGTGTCGCACAGGTGGTGCGGGGTGGTGCGAATCCCGCGGTGGGTGCGGTCGGTGAAGTGCGTGCGGGTGGTGCGACGTACGGCCGGGCCGGACAAGAGCCGTGACGGGCGTCTGTGCCGCCGGGACGAGGACGTCATCAGGAGGACGCCATCAGGACGGCACCGCCCCGGCCGCTTCGCTCCATCCGACCCCGGGCACCGGTGGCGACACCCCGCCGAAGCCCGCGGCCAGGGGCCGGGGCCAGGGCCGGGACCGAGGCCGTGTTCACCGAAGGGGAGCAGCGAGCGGGAACGAGCGGGAAACGGGTCAGCGGGCGACCAGCTCGGCGACGTTGCCGCCCAGCCGCTCCCGCAGTTTCGCCAGGGCGCGCGTGGAGCGGGTGCGGACGGCCGCCGTGCTGACGTGCATGGCGTCCGCGGTCTCCTCAATGCTGCGGTCCTCCCAGTACCGCAGCACCACCACCGCCCGGTCCTTGGGCGCGAGCCCGGCGAGGGCGTCGAGCAGGGCGACCCGCAAGGCGGGATCCTCGCCGCCGTCCGGAGCCCGGTCGGGCAGCTCTCCAAGCGGACGCTCGGTGGCCGAGCGTCGTCTGCGGTGGCTGAGGAAGGTCCGTATCAGCACGGTCTGCGCGTACCCCGCGGGATTGCCCACCCGGCCGATCCGACCCCACAGGGCGTACATCCGGCCCAGAGTCTCCTGCACCAGATCCTCGGCGAGATGAGTGTCGCCGCTGGTCAGAAGACATGCCGACCGGTACAGATGCCCCGAGCGGGCAGAAGCGAATTCCAGAAACCCGTCCGCG
The DNA here is from genome assembly GCF_040646255.1 of Streptomyces sp. NPDC046203. Lineage (NCBI taxonomy): Bacteria > Bacillati > Actinomycetota > Actinomycetes > Kitasatosporales > Streptomycetaceae > Streptomyces > Streptomyces sp. NPDC046203. Next base: position 24,265 of record NZ_JBEYZX010000034.1, read on the forward strand.
CGAGACTGCTTCATCCCCCTCCCCTTCATGCCCCTCCCCTCCGTCGCTGTGGCACGTTCGCTTGTTTCGCGCCCTCACCTCATTGACGCGGTGGCCCACGGGAAATGTTTCAGCCCGGTTTTGCGCCCCTCCGCTTTCCGCCCCGCCGCCTCCCCTGTCGCTCCCCGCCCCGCCCGTGGGCCCCGGCCGCCCCTGGACCTCGGGAGCCCTGACGGCCTCGGAGGCCCCGCCCCTCACCAAGGCAAAGAGGGCGAAAAGGAGTAATCATGTCGATATGAACACTTTCCTTACGGGCTCCGCCCCGGTCACCCTGGCCCACGGTGTCTGGGAATCCGGACTCGCCCAGGTCCTCGCCGGTCTGATCCTGGTCCTCGTCCTGATCGGCGCGTTCGCCTTCGGGATCTGGATCAAGAACCGGGAGCTCCCGCCCCCCGACCCCGAGACCCAGCCGCACCGGCCGGAGACCGAACGGCCGCCCGGGGAGATGTCCGAGTACCGCCGCCCGGCCGAGATGCCGCACACCGACGGCGAGCACCGGTTGATGCCGTACCAGCTGAAGGACGGCGGCACGTCCGGCACCGAGACCTCACCCGACCCCCCGAGCGAGGAGAAGCGCAAGTGGGGCGGTATCTCCAGCGGCGGCTTCGGCAGCGGCGGACCGGGCCACGGCGACTGATCCGGCTCCCGGCTCCCGGGTCCGGCCCAGGTCCGGCCCGGGTCGGACCTGATCCGTCCTGACCGGCCCGGGCCGGTTCAACGGATCCAGCCTGCCCCCAGAGGACAGACCCCACCCCCACCCGGCGACCCCCTCGGCGAAGGCGGCGAACCCGATGAGCACCGCGAAGACGACGGAAACGGCCGGCACCGCGAGCACGGCAGGCGCGTCGGGCGCGCCCGACGCGGCCGACAAGGCCGGCGGCGCAGTCGGCACGGAAGGAAGCGCAGGCTCCGGCGCCCTCGCCCGCGGCCCCCGTCTCCTCGCGCTCGCCCACCGTCTGCTCGGCTCCCCGGAGGAGGCCGCGCAGGCGGTGCGGGCGGTGTCCCGGGCCCGCCCCGCCGCCACCCCGGCGACGGCCCCCGCCGAGCTCACCCGCGCCTGCCTGGAACTTCTGCGCGCCAGGGAATCCCTGCGCCCCGTCCCCCGCGACCCCTGGGACCGCGCCTGGCCGGAGAGCCGTCACCACCACCCCGGCGACACGGACGTCCAGGACGTCCAGGACGATCTGGCCACCCTCGACGCCCTGACGCCCTCCGAGCGGGTCGTCTTCGTCCTTCACGACGAGTTCGCCCTGCCCTACGAGGAGATCGCCCCGATCATCGAACGCACGCCCGTCGCCACCCGCCGCCTGGACACCCGGGCCCGGCGGCGTCTCGAAGGCACGGAGAAGATGCCGGAGCCCGACCCCGAGCGCCAGCGCATCGCCGTCGCCGCGTTCCGCTCCGCCGCCCGCGGCGGCGATCTCGCGGCGCTGCACGCCCTGCTCGACCCTGATGTCGTCCTGCGTTCGGACACCGGCGCGCCCCCGCCCGCGCACGGCGCACGCGCGGTGGCACGGACCCTCGCGGACCGGGCGAAGGCAGCCCTGCCCGCCTCGGTGGACGGCTTGGCGGGCCTGGTGCGGGCGGCCCCGGACGGGACGCCGCGGACGGTCTTCGCGTTCACCGTCCTCGACGACCGGATCACGGCCGTCGACGCCCTCGCCGACCCCGCCCATCTGTCCCGGCTCCGGCTGACACCCGAAACCGAGCCCGCACACTAACTAGACCCCACCCGCTGAAACACCGAGATCACCCGGGCACTGGCTCACCGGCACGCTGCCACCCCAGGCCGCCGCACCTGCGCTTACGCCGCCGCCGGACCGCTCCGCAGCCCGAACATGTTCCCGTCGGCGTCCTTCACCGTGGCGATCCGCATCCCACCCCCCACGTCCTGCACTTCCTGCACGGTCCGCGCCCCGGCGGCGAGCAGCGCCTCCAGCGTGCCGGGAAGGTCGTCGACGTCCCAGAACGGCACCGCTCCGGTCAGCCCCTTGCCGTGTCCCTGCGGGTCGAGCCCGAAATGCCGCCCTCCGGCGTCGAACCCGACGTAATACGGCTGGTCCACGCTCGGCCCGGTCCCGAGCAGAGCGGTGAACAGGGCTTTCGCCCGCTCCAGGTCCTTCACCGGATAGATCACGGTGTTCATGCTCATGGTCGTGGTCATGGGGGTGGGTGTTCCTTCCTGTCGCCCGGCGCTGCCGCCGGCGCCCTCGTCCTCCTCCCCTCCCTCAGTCATGGCACAGCCCCGGCCACCCGGGGCGCCCGGACACCGCCGTCCGGCCGGACAACGTCACCCCACGCGCCCTGCGCGCCCCCACACACCCCGCACGCCCCGTACAAGCCCCGCCGCCTCCTGCGTACGCCCCTACGCCCCCTGTTCCTCCCGCGCCCCTCCCCCCGCCACCCCGCCGAATACCGTCCCCGCCCGCTCCGCGATGTGCGCGGGCGGCTCGATCCCGGCCGGCAGCAGCGGATCGGCGACCGGCGCCCCGAACCGTGTGACCAGCGGCAGCACCCCGGCCCACACCCCCAGCTCCGCGTCCGGCCCCTCCCCGTCGTCCGGCGGCCCGCTCGCCACCTTCACGGACGCCTCGGCCAGGTCGAGCGCGAGCAGCGCGGTCGCGGCCAGTTCCTTGCGGCTCGGCTGCCGTACGTACTCCCACTGCCCCGGCGCGGACTGCTCGGTCAGCGCGCGCAGCCCGCTCAGCTTCTCTTCCGGGTCGGTCACGAGACGCGGCACGCCGTAGATCATCGCGCTGCGGTAGTTCACCCCGTGTTCGAACACCGAGCGTGCCAGGACCAGCCCGTCCACATGCGTGACGCTCAGGCACACCACCGCGCCGGGCGCCCGTACGAGGCTGCGGCTCGCGACCGACCCGTGGACGTAGACGCGGTCCCCGTCCACTCCGTACACCGTCGGCACCACCATCGGTGCCCCGTCGACGACGACCCCGAGATGACAAAGGAATCCGGCCCCGAGCACCGCGTCCAGATCGGCCCTCCGATGGCTTCCCTTCTCCCGCATCCGCCGCAGCCGGGTCCGCTCGGTGACCTCCAACTCCTGCTCCATGCCCACCCCTTCCTCACCACCCGCACTCCGCGCGCCAACCGCGCGCGGCCGGAGGCATCCTAAGGAAGCGCCTTCCGAACACTTCCCCTACGGGTCCGGCTCCGCCGCCCCGGCCGCCCCGGCGGGTCACTCGCGCATCACTCGTACGTGGTGAAGAGACAAATGGCGGGCCCGGTTCCGGGCGGTGCGGGCATAGGCTCGATCCCTACGGCAGGAGTTCGGCACAGCGCGGATGCGGAGGAATGACATGGGGGACGTGGTGATCGACGCCCGGGACGGGCGGGACGGCCCGGAGGGCGGACCCGCCGAAGAGGCCGACGCTCCCGGAGACGGGCACGGACGCGGCCGGAAGCGCGGACGCGGAGCGGAGGCCAAGCGGAAACGGCCGATGTGGCAGGAACTGCCGTTCCTCGTCGTGATCGCACTGGGCCTGGCCTTCCTGATCAAGACGTTTCTGCTGCAGGCGTTCCTGATCCCCTCTGGCTCGATGCAGAACACCCTTCAGGTGGACGACCGGGTGCTGGTCGACAAACTCACCCCCTGGTTCGGTTCCGAGCCCGATCGCGGGGAGGTCGTGGTCTTCCGCGATCCGGACAACTGGCTGCTGGGCAATCCGGTGCCGGATCCCAACGCGGCGCAGAAGTTCCTCAGCTTCATCGGGCTGATGCCTGCGGCCGGCGAACAGCATCTGATCAAGCGGGTCATCGGCGTCGCCGGCGACACGATCGAGTGCTCGGGTACCGGCCCGCTGAAGGTGAACGGCAAGCCGCTCTCCGAGCCGTACGTCTATGCCGGCAACACCCCGTGCAGCTCGGACGAACCCGGTCAGTTCAAGGTGACCGTGCCGAACGACCGGATCTGGGTGATGGGCGACCACCGGCAGAGTTCGGCCGACTCCCGCTACCACCAGACCGACAAGAACGGCGGCATGGTGCCGCTGTCGGATGTCGTGGGCCGCGCCGTCGTCGTCGCCTGGCCGATCACCCACTGGTCCACGCTGCCGGTACCGGACACGTTCAAGCAGCCGGACCTCGCCCCCGCTCACTGAGCCGCACACCGCACCGCCCGCCGAGCCACCCCTGACGAATCGCCTCTGACGGATCACCTCCGCCGAAAGCCCGGACCGGACAACCGGTCCGGGCTTCGTCACGAGGTGCCACGGCACATGGCCGAGCTGAACTGCCGTCACCATCCGCTGTCTTCAGCATCCGTTGCCTTCACCATGGGGTGCCGTCATGACGTGCCGCCGAACGGCTCCGGGTCAGCCGCGGAGGTACGCGAGGACCGCGAGGACGCGGCGGTTGGTCGAATCGTCGAGCGACAGGTCGAGCTTGGTCAGGATGGAGCCGAAGTGCTTGCTGACCGTGCCCTCGCCGACCACCAGCGTCGCCGCGATCGACGCGTTGGACTTGCCCTGGGCCATCAGCGCGAGCACCTCCTGCTCGCGGGCGGTCAGCCGGGCCAGCGGGTCGCGGCGGTGCCGGATCAGCTGCCGTACGACCTCGGGGTCGACGACCGTGTCCCCTTCGGCGACCCGGCGCACGGCGTCGACGAACTCCTCGACGTGACCGATGCGTTCCTTGAGGAGGTAGCCGAGGCCAGAGCCGTCGCAGGAGTCCAGCAGGTCCTCCGCGTAGCTGCGCTGGACGTACTGGCTGAGCACGAGGACGGGCAACCCGGGCCGGTGCCGGCGCAGTTCGATGGCGGCACGCAGTCCCTCGTCGGAGAAGCCGGGCGGCATCCGGACGTCGGTCACGACGACGTCGGGGCCGTGTTCCGCGACGGCCGCGACGAGGTCGCCGGCGGTGCCGACGGCGGCGACGACCCGGTGACCGAAGCGTTCCAGGAGGCCGATCAGGCCGTCGCGGAGCAGAACGCTGTCCTCGGCCAGCACGACGCGCAGCATCAGTTCCTCAATCTAGCGGGCGGACACGGCACTTGAAGGCGCAGCAGGGTGGGGCCGCCGGGCGGACTGGACACTAGCAGCCGCCCGTCGAGCACCGAGACGCGATCGGCCACGCCCTGCAGGCCCGTGCCGCGGTCGGTGCCGGCCCCTCCGCGACCGTCGTCCTCGACCTCCACCACCAGCGTCCCCTTCTCCAGCCGGCCGCGTACGGCGGCGCGGCTCGCGCCGCTGTGCTTGGCGACGTTGGCAAGGCCCTCGCCCACAGCGAAGTACACGGCCGTCTCGACCGCTTCGACGGGGCGGACGGGCAGGTCGAAGTCGACGTCGACGGGGATCACCGAACGGTCCGCGAGGTCGTCGACGGCCGCCACGAGGCCTCGGTCGGTGAGGACTTGGGGATGGATGCCGCGGATGAGTTCCCTGATCTCGACGAGGGCGGCGGCCGCGTCGTCGTGCGCCTTGGCGAGCAGTCCGTCCAGGGGTGCCCCGGGCGCTTCGAGCCGGGCCAGGCCGAGCGTCATGGACAGGGCGACGAGCCGTTGCTGCGCCCCGTCGTGCAGATCGCGCTCGATACGGCGCCGCTCGGCCTCGAAGGCGTCCACGAGCCGCACTCGCGATCTGCCCAACTCCAGGATCCGGCTGTCCAGTTCCCCTTCCGGGGAGGACAGCAGGAAGCGGGTCAGGGCCGCGCGTCCCGCAGCCGCCGCCCGGACCGGATACGCGAAGACGGCCACCAGCAGCACCCCGGCCAGAGCGAGCCCGAGCGCCGCCGGCCGGCTCTCCACGATCCAGATCTTGAGGACCCTGGCCTCCTCGCCGTCGATCGCCAGCATCACCGGAGTCGCGATCAGCCCCCCGCACACGGCAAGCACGAAGCCCACAACCAGCGCTTCCAGGGGCCACAGCAGGAAGCCGAAGAGCACCGCGTACGCCAGCTCACGCCAGGTGGCGCGCTCCCGCAGACGGGTGCGCAGCCAGGCGGCGAGGCCGGTGCGGTCGGGGTCGCGGTGCGGGTCGGCGATCGGTTCGGGGTCGATCAGGCGCAGCCTGCGGCGCTCCAGCGAGGCGAGCGGGATGCCCGTGAGAACGAGCACGAGCAGCAGCGGGAGGCCGATGACGATCAGGCTCAGCGCCCCGCCCACCACGGCCAGCAGCGCGAGCGTGAGCAGGGTGGCCGCGCCCAGCGGCACGCTGCTGAGCAGGTACAGCGCCGCGCGCCAGGGCCGGCCGTCGAGGAGGCGGCGGAGCGGCCCGGGCCGCGACGGGGAGCTCACGGCGAGGGAGGACATGCCTCGCACGGTACGCGTCAGGGCGAGCCGGCCACAGCCACAACAGCGCGCTGTACAGGCAGTTGGAAGGCCGGAGGTAGAGATACCTCCACCCCGAACACTACGTCTCCGTCAGATGTGCCGGGCCTACGTCCTCAGTTGGATGAAGGGCATGAATCCCGCAGCCGTCCGGCTTCGCTCCGTGACCCGCTCCTACGGGGCCGGGCGCCTCCCCGAGAACGCGGTCACCGCTCTCGACCGGGTCGACCTCGACATCCCCCGGGGCACGTTCACCGCCGTCATGGGCCCCTCGGGTTCCGGCAAGTCCACCCTGTTGCAGTGCGCGGCGGGGCTCGACCGGCCGACTTCGGGGCAGGTGTTCCTCGGCGAGACCGATCTGACCCGGCTGAGCGAGAAGAAGCTGACGTTATTGCGCAGGAAGCGCATCGGGTTCGTCTTCCAGTCCTTCAACCTGTTGCCCGCGCTGACCGCCGAGCAGAACGTCGGCCTTCCTCTCAGGCTCGCCGGCCGCCGCCCCCGCAGGTCCGAAGTCCTGGACGTGCTCGACCGGATGGGGTTGCGGGAGCGGGCCGGGCACCGGCCCGGCGAGATGTCGGGCGGACAGCAGCAGCGGGTGGCGCTGGCACGGGCCCTGGTGACCCGGCCGGAGGTGCTGTTCGGCGACGAGCCGACCGGCGCCCTGGATTCCACCACGAGCCGCGAAGTCCTCACGCTGCTGCGCGGGATGGTCGCCCAAGGGCAGACAGTGGTCATGGTGACGCACGATCCGGTCGCCGCCTCCTACGCCGACCGGGTGCTCTTCCTCGCCGACGGCCGGATCCGCGACGAGCTGTACGCGCCGTCGGTGGAGCGGGTCGCCGGGCGGATGGCTGCCCTGAGCGCCGTACCGCCGCAGGGTGAGGGCCAGAACGGCGGGACGGGCCGATCCCAGGACGCAGGCGAAGGACAGAGGCGGGGGCAGGGCCAGGACCGGGATCGGGGTCAGGGCCGGGGTCGGGGTCAGGGCCGGGGCCAGGGACAGGGCCAGGCGGTGGCGTCGTGCTGAGCCTCGCGCTGCGCGGCATGCGCACCCGCTGGGTCACCTTCGTCGGCTCGTTCGTGGCGCTCGCGCTCGGCGTGGGACTCATCGCCACCATGGGCCTCGCGCTCGCGGCGACGTTCGACGCTCCGAAGCGGGGCACCGAACGGTTCGCCGGGGCGCGGATGGTGGTGCAGGCCTCCCGCGAGTTGGCGGTCGCCACACCGATCGGCGTGCGCACCTCACCGCTCGCCAACCCTCCTGCCGTACCTCGGAAGTGGGCACACCGGCTGGCCGAGGTGGGCGCCGTCGCCGAGGACCGTACGTTCCCGGTCTCCGTGTCCGACGACGCGGTGCTCGGTCGGGGTCAAGGCGCGGGGGCACCGCCGGTCGGCCACCCATGGGGGATCGCCGTCGCCACCCCGTACCGGCTCTCCTCCGGGCGTGCCCCGGCGGCGCCCGGCGAGGTCGTCGTCACGACCGGGCCCGGCGCCCGGATCCGTACCGGCGACCGGATCGAGGTCGGCACGCCCGAGGGCACCGGCACCCGGACGGTGGTCGGCACCGTCCCGTCCGCCGGGTTCGAGACGGCCTTCTTCTTCACCGCCGCCGAGGCCGCCCGGATCGCGCCTCGGATCGACCGGGTGACGGTGGACGCCGATCCGGCCGCCGTCCGCGCGGCACTCGGCGACCGTTCGGGCATGACGGTCCTGGCCGGCGCCGACCGCCGCCGGGCCGACCCGGCCCCGGACCGCGACGAGAAGGCCCTGGTCTCCGTGAACGCGCTGCTCGGCACCGCCGCCGGCATCACCGCGTTCGTGTCGGTGTTCGTGGTGGCCTCGACGTTCACCTTCGCGGTGGCGCAGCGCCGGCGGGAGTTCGGGCTGCTGCGGATGGCGGGCGCGACGCCCGGCCAGGTACGGCGGATGGTGTACGCGGAGGCCCTGGTGATCGGGGTGCTCGCGGCGGGTGCGGGCTGTGCGCTCGGCCGGTGGGGCGCGCCTCGGCTGGCCGGCTGGATGTCCGGGCAGGGCATCGCCCCGGCCTGGTTCCGGATCGGCGAGCAGAGCTGGCCGCTGCACGTCGCCTTCTGGACGGGCCTGACGGTCGCCCTCGCCGGTGTGGCCGTGGCGTCCTTCCGGGCCGGGCGGACCGGGCCGACGGCGGCGCTGCGCGAGGCGGCGGTCGACAGCGGCACGATGCCGTGGAGCCGGCGTCTGGCGGCCTCGGCCGTCCTGCTCACCGGTCTCGGACTGCTGGTCCTGGACCTGGCGACGGACCCCGGCGACCTCCTCAAGCGCAAGACGTACCTCACCCAACCGATGGTTCTCATCGTGGCGTTCGCCCTTCTCGCCCCGGTCCTGATGCGCCCACTGACCCGGCTGCTGACCTGGCTGCCGGCCCGTTTGCCCGGCGCTGTGGGCATGCTGGCCGGACAGAACGCGGTGGCCGGGGTGCGCAGGACGGCGGCCGTCGCCGCGCCGGTGATCGTCACCGTGGCGCTCGCCTGCTCCCTGCCGGGTACGACGGCCACCATCGGCGAGGCCAAGGCCGCCGAGGTCCGTGCCCAGTCCCGGGCCGACTTCATCTCCTCCGCGGGCGGAGCGGGGCGGGCGCTGCCCGACGCGTTCCTGGCCGAGGCCCGTGCGGTGCCGGGTGTCACGGTCAGCGCGTCCCGTTCCACCGAGGTGACCGTCCTGGAGGAGGGCACGGCCCTCGTCCGCTCCGAAGCTCACGCGGTCGACAGTGCGGAGGAACTGGCCGCGGTGTCCGAACTCCCCGTCATCGCGGGGTCCTTGTCCGACCTTGACGACCACGGCATCGTCGTCAACGAGGAGTGGCTCACCACCCGCGTCGGCGAGAAGGTCCCGGTCTGGCTGGGCGACGGCCGCCGGGTGCGCCTGCGGATCGCCGCCGTCCTCGCGGTCGGCACCGGGAGCAACGGCGTGTACGTCACCGCCGCCAACGCGGCGGGCGCGGGCGTCGACCGTGCCGACTTCGTGGTGGCCGGCGACACCGACCGGGCCGATGTGGAACGGCAGTTGCGGGCGGCGGGTGCGGCGCACGACGTCGAGGTGATGCCCGCCGGCCCATGGTTGACCGCGCACCACCCGCGCACCAGCGAGTCCACCCGCCTCGGCCTGCTGATGATCCTGGTCATCGCTCTCGTCTACACGGGCATCGCGCTCGCCAACACCCTGGTGATGGCGACCACCGACCGGGCCCGCGACCTGGCGTCCCTGCGGCTGACCGGTGCGACGAAGGCCCAGGTCCTGAGGTTGGTCGCGGTCGAGTCGGTCATGGTCGTGGCAGCCGGCGCGGTCCTCGGCGCCGCCGCCTCCGCGGTGAACCTGCTCGGTGTCCGGGCGGCGCTCGGACTGCTCGACGTGGGGTCCGGCATCGTCGTGCCCTGGCTGGAGGTGGCCGCCGTGACGGCCGTCACCGCCCTCCTCGCGGCCGTGGCGGCGACCCTGCCCGCCGCGTTCGCCCTGCGCACCCGCCCTGTGGAACTGGCGGGAGCCCGCGAGTAGCCGCCTCCTCCCCGCTCCGCCACCCCTCCTCCTACAAGCCCTCCCCCAAACCCTGCCTCACGTCCTCCTGACAGCCCCCTTCCAGACCCCTTCCTTCAAGCACTGCGACCCGAGAGGCGGCAGACCGTTGACGATGCATGACGGAACGACCGGCACCACCGGTTCGATGTTCCGGGAGTTCCTGCGCTCCCCCGGCCAGATCGGCGCCGTGGCCCCCAGCTCCCGCCGGCTCGCGGCCGAGGTGTCGCTGCCCATCCCGGAGTCCGGGGATCCCGTCGTAGTCGAACTCGGTCCGGGAACAGGGGCGTTCACGACGCTCATTCAGGAGCTGCTCGGCGGCCGAGGCCACCATCTGGCAGTGGAGATCAACCCGCGGCTCGCCGCCTCGCTCGCCACTCGCCACCCCCGCGTGACGGTCCTCCACGCGGAGGCGTCCACTCTGCCCCGGCTGCTCGCCTCGTACGGGCTGGGGGCGGCGGACGTCGTGATCAGCGGCCTTCCGTGGGCCGTCCTGCCCCTCCCGGTACAGCGCGCCACGCTCGCCTCGGTCCACCACGCGCTCTCCCCCCAGGGCGCGTTCACGACCTTCGGCTACGTCCACGCGACCCGCCTCTCGCCGGCTCGCCGCTTCCGCCGGATGCTCGGGGCGTCCTTCGAGGAGGTGGTCGCGGGCCGCACGGTCTGGGCCAATCTCCCCCCGGCCTTCGTCTACCACGCCCGCCGCCCCCGGCCCCATCCGGCGAACCTACTCACTCCCGCCTGAGCCCGCGATCCACCCGGCGCCCTGTCGGGGCTGCCCGCCGCGCCCGGCCTCCGCGGCCCGGGAGGATTCTCCGAAGCGGCGCGCGCGTGCGGTCACTCGGCGCGGACATGGTCCGCACCACGCAGGGGGGTGGAACACCGAGATCGCGTCGGATACGGCCAAGCGCCGCGAGTCCGAGAAGGAAGTGCCGGGGGTGCCCCGGGCACGCAATGGGCACGCATCGGTCACACAAGCAAAGTCACGGCGCTCCGACCGCATGTACGGCATGCCCCGGGCAACAGAAAAGGCCAGGTCAGACGATGTCTGACCTGGCCTTTCTCTGAGCCGCCTTCGGGATTCGAACCCGAGACCTACGCATTACGAGTGCGTTGCTCTGGCCAACTGAGCTAAGGCGGCACGCTCCGTGCCCCCATGGTGGGTGCAGCAGCGTCGCCAAGTCTACACAGTTTCCGGGGGTGCTCCGTCCACCCCCGGGAACGGCGGGCGGCAGGGCTATGAGCAGCGCTTTCCGTTCTTGGGCGGGGTGCCGTCCAGGAGGTAGGTGTTGATCGCGGTGTCGATGCAGTCGCTGCCCCGGCCGTACGCGGTGTGGCCGTCGCCCTCGTAGGTCAGCAGGACGCCGGAGGAGAGCTGGTCGGCAAGGGAGCGGGCCCACTTGTAGGGGGTGGCGGGGTCGCGGGTGGTGCCGACCACGACGATCGGGGCGGCGCCCTCGGCGGTGATGCGGTGGGGCTTGCCGGTGGCCGGGGTGGGCCAGTAGGTGCAGTTGAGGGCGGCCCAGGCGAGGTTGCGGCCGAAGACCGGGGACGCCTTCTCGAAGGACGGCACCGCCTTCAGGACGTCGGCGGGGCCCGCGAAGGCCGGCGGGAGGTCGAGGCAGTTCACCGCCGCGTTGGCCGACATCAGGTTGGCGTAGGCGCCGTCCGGCTCGCGCTCGTAGTAGCTGTCGGCGAGGGCGAGCATCGCCGACCCCTCGCCGCCCATCGCGCGGGTCAGGGCCTCGCGCAGCTGGGGCCAGGCGGTCTCGTCGTACATCGCCGCGATCACGCCGGTGGTGGCCAGGGCCTCACCCAGCGGCCGGCTTTCCCCCGTCGGCACCGGCTTGGCGTCGGTGTCGCGGAAGAAGCGGTCCAGCGCGTCGAGGGCCGCCGGGACGGACTTCGTGCCGAGCGGGCAGTCGGTCTTCGTGACGCAGTCCGCGGCGAACGCGCGGATCGCGGTCTCGAAGCCGGCGGTCTGGTCGCGGTTGAGGGTCTCGGCGGACAGGGACGGGTCCATCGCCCCGTCGAGGACCAGCCGGCCGGTCCTCGACGGGAACAGCTCCGCGTACGTGGCGCCGAGGAAGGTGCCGTACGAGGCCCCCACGTACGACAGCTTCTCGTCGCCGAGGACCGCCCGCACGATGTCCATGTCCCGCGCCGTCTCCACGGTGGACACGTGCGGCAGGATCTTGCCCGAGCGCTTCTGGCAGGCCGCCGCGAACTCCTTGAAGGCCGCCGCGAGCGCCTGCTGCTCCGCCGGGGTGTCGGGGGTCTGGTCGACCTGCGTGTACGCGTCCATGCGCGCGCCCGTCAGGCACTCGACCGGCTCGCTGCGGGCCACGCCCCGCGGGTCGACGCCCACGATGTCGTACCGGGCCCGGATCTGGGCGGGGTAACCGATGCCGGCGTACCCCTGGAGGTAGCCGACCGCGGAGCCGCCGGGCCCGCCCGGGTTGACCAGGAGCGAACCGAGCCGCTTGCCGGGGCCGGTGGCGCGGACCCGGGAGATCGCGAGCTTCACCTCGCCGCCGTCGGGCTTGGTGTAGTCGAGCGGGGCGCGGACCGTGCCGCACTGGAAGTTCGCGACGCCGCAGCTGCGCCAGGACACCTTCTGCGCGTAGTACTTCCCCAGCGCGGCGGTCGAGATCTCGCCCCCCGGCCCCCCGGACGTACCGGCCGACGAGACCGCCGCGGCGGATTCACGGGAGGGAGCGGCGGCCCCGCTCCCTCCCGCACAGCCTGAGAGAACGAGACCACCGGCCGCGAGGGCGGTGGCGGAGATACGGAGCAGTCGCCTGGAGTCCATGCCTCGGAGCGTATCGGGATGGGTACGGAACGTGTCCAATCGCCCTGATCGCCCCTTGGTGGGCAGGGGCGACAACCGGCCAACCGGCCATTGGGCGGACCCGGCGGCCTGTCGGTCGTGGACCGGGGCCGGGGTCCCTCGGACCGCTGACCCACCGGGCCCGTCCGGGGCACGCGCCCGGGCCCCTCGGCCGGCCGGCCACCGGTCGCCCCTCGGCCGCCGAGGCTCGGTCCCTCAGTCGCGCAGAGCCATCGTCATCGCCTCGACCGCGAGCAGCGGCGCCACGTTCCGGTCGAGGGACTCGCGGCAGGCCAGGATCGCCTCGATGCGGCGCAGGGTCCGTTCCGGGGCGGTGTCCTCGGCGATCCGCTCGATCGCGTCGCGCGTGTCCTCGTTGGCGAGAGGGGTCGTGGCGCGCAGCTGGAGGGCGAGCACATCGCGGTAGAAGCCGGTCAGGTCGGAGAGCGCGAGGTCCAGGCTGTCGCGCTGGGTACGGGTGCGGCGGCGCTTCTGCCGGTCCTCCAGCTCCTTCATCGCGCCCGCCGTGCCCCGCGGCATCCGCCCGCCCTGGGCCGCGCCGAGCGCCGCCTTCAGCTCTTCGGTCTCCTTGACGTCGACCTCCTCGGCGACCTGCTTGGCGTCCTCGGCCGCCGCGTCGACGAGTTCCTGGGCGGCCCGCAGGCCGCCGCCGATGTCGCCGACCCGCAGCGGCAGCTTGAGGACCACGGCGCGGCGCGCCCGCGCGCGCTCGTCGGTCGCGAGCCGCCGGGCGCGGTCGATGTGTCCCTGGGTGGCCGCCGCGGCGAACCGCGCGCGTTCCGGCTCGATGCCGTCGCGGCGGATCAGTACGTCCGCCACCGCCGCCACGGACGGGGTGCGCAGCGTCAGGTGCCGGCAGCGGGAACGGATGGTGGGCAGCACGTCCTCCAGGGACGGTGCGCACAGCAGCCACACCGTGCGGGGCGCGGGCTCCTCGACGGCCTTGAGGAGGACGTTGGCGGCGCCCTCGGTCAGCCGGTCGGCGTCCTCCAGGACGATGACCTGCCAGCGGCCGCCCGCCGGTGACAACTGGGCCCGCCGGACCAGTTCGCGGGTCTCCTTCACGCCGATCGAGAGCAGATCCGTACGTACCACCTCGACGTCCGCGTGCGTACCGATCAGGGCCGTGTGGCAGCCGTCGCAGAACCCGCAGCCCGGCGCCCCGCCGAGCGCCCGGTCGGGGCTCACGCACTGGAGCGCCGCCGCGAACGCCCGGGCCGCCGTGTCCCGCCCGGATCCGGGCGGCCCGGTGAACAGCCAGGCGTGGGTCATCTTCGACGCCTCGGGGACGGGCTCGCCCGCGGCATGCGCGGTCACGAACGTGTCGGCGTCGCGCGCCGCGGCGGCGAGCTGTTCCTCGACCTTCTCCTGGCCCACGAGGTCGTCCCATACGGCCATGTCCGATGCCCCTCCTCAGGTACGCGTTCCATTGTGGGGCACCACACCGACAGTCCCGCCCAAACCGACCTCGGGCGCCTCGGTCATCGCAGCGACTGAAGTGACCCGGGTGCCGGTGCCGGTGCCGATGCGGAAGGTCACCGCAGCGACCCGAACGACCACGGGGACTGCCGCGACCCGACAGTCCCCGCAGTCCCGCCAGTCCCGCCGGCCTCAGCGCTTGCCGCGCCGGCCGTTCTCCCCGCCGTCCCCGCTGTCCCCGCCGTCCCTGCCGTTCCCGCCGTCCTCGTCACCGAGCCCGCCGAACCCTCCGAAGCCGCCCAGCAGCTCGTCGGCGAGGGTCGGCAGGTCGTCCAGCGGAGTCTCCTCCGCCCAGTCGGAACGGCGGCGCGGCCTGCCCTGCTCGTCGAGCTGCGGGAGCTCGCGCGTCCGGTCGTTCGTGCCGGCGCCGCCCCGGGCGGCCTCCCGGCCGCCCCGGGCCTCGTCGCGGAAGAAGTCCTGCGGCACCCGGTCCGCCGGGTTCTTCTCCCGTACGGAAGGCAGCACGGTCGTCTCCTCGGCGGCCGAGTCGCGCCCGGCCGAGTCGCGGCCCGCCGCTCCGGCACCGCCCGACCCCGCCTCGCGGGGGTCCTTGATCCGGGGGATGACCCTCGTCTCGTCGTCGTTGCCGCCCGCGCCCGGCCGCACGACCGGCGTCGGGACGGTGATCTCGTTCGACGAGACGGCCGAACCGGAAGCCCCGGTACCAGGCGCGCCCGGGCCACGCCCGCCCGCACCCCGGCCACCCTCACCAGAATCACCCGAGCCGCCCGCGCCCGAACCCGACACACCCGAACCCGAACCCGACGCGCCCGAACCCGACGCGTCCCCCGACCGCACATCCCCGGGCCGCACATCCCCCGGCTTCACGATCGGCGTCGCCACCGTGATCTCGTTCGCGGACTCCTCCACGCGCTTCGCCTCGCGCCGGCGCGCCTCCTCGGCGGCCCGGGCCCGCTCCGCCGCCTCGGCCTGCTTGCGCGCGGACTCCTCGGCGGACCTGCGCGCCGCCTCCTCGGCGGCCTTGCGGGCGTCCTCCTCGGCGGCCTTGGCCGCCGCGGTCTCGGCGAGCTTGCGGGCCTCCTCGGCGCGCAGCAGCGCCTCCTCGGCCCTGCGCTGCTTCTCCCGGCGGCGTTCCTCGGCCTCGGCCCGTACCCGGGCCTCCTCCTCGGCAAGCTTGCGCAGCCGTTCCTGCTCCTCGCGGCGGGCCTTCTCCTCGGCCTCGCGCCGCTTGCGCTCCTCCTCGGCGGCGATCCGGGCCTCCTCGGCGCGCTGCCGGGCCTCCTCCGCCTGCCGCTCGGCCTCGACGCGCCGGGCCTCTTCCTCCTCGCGCCGCTTGCGCTCCTCCTCCTCGGCCCGCATACGGGCGAGCTCCTCCTGGCGCTCGCGCTCCAGGCGCTCCTCCTCGGCCTTGCGGGCGGCCTCTTCCTCCGCCTTGCGCCGGGCCTCCTCCTCGGCGGCCTTGCGCGCCTCCTCCTGGGCCTTCACCTCGGCCTCGGACAGCGGCAGCATGCGGTCGAGCCGGTGGCGTACGACAGCGGTGACGGACGCCGGGTCCTGGCCGGCGTCGACGACGAGGTAGCGCCCCGGGTCGCCGGCCGCGAGGGCGAGGAATCCGGCCCGTACGCGCGCGTGGAACTCGGGCGGCTCGGACTCCAGCCGGTCCGGGGCCTCGGTGAAGCGCTCGCGCGCGGTCTCCGGGGAGACGTCGAGGAGCACGGTGAGGTGGGGGACGAGCCCGCCGGTGGCCCAGCGGTTGATCCGGGCGATCTCGGTCGGCGACAGGTCACGGCCGGCGCCCTGGTAGGCGACGGACGAGTCGATGTACCGGTCGGAGATCACCACGGCGCCGCGTTCGAGGGCGGGCCGGACGAGCGAGTCGACGTGTTCGGCGCGGTCGGCCGCGTACAGCAGTGCCTCGGCGCGGTTGGACAGGCCGGCGCTGGAGACGTCGAGCAGGATCGAGCGCAGCCGCTTGCCGATCGGGGTGGCGCCGGGCTCACGGGTGACGACGACCTCGTGGCCCTTGGCGCGGATCCACTCGGCGAGCGCCTTGGCCTGGGTGGACTTGCCGGCGCCGTCGCCGCCCTCCAGGGCGATGAAGAAGCCGGTGGGGGACGCGGCCTCGGCCGGGTCGCCGCCGCGCAGCGCGTCGCGCAGGTCGCGGCGGAGCGGGACGCCCGCGCGGTCGTCGGTCTTGGCGAGGACGAGCGCGGCGACCGGCAGCAGCAGCGCGCCGGCCAGCATCAGGGTGAAGGCGGCGCCGCCGTGCGCGAAGACGAAGCTGCCGGAGGCGAGCCGGTGCGGCCCGATCGCGGCGGCGAGCAGCGGGGCGCCGAGCGCGCCCGCGCCGAT
Organism: Streptomyces sp. NPDC046203; assembly: GCF_040646255.1. NCBI lineage: Bacteria > Bacillati > Actinomycetota > Actinomycetes > Kitasatosporales > Streptomycetaceae > Streptomyces > Streptomyces sp. NPDC046203. Next base: position 40,779 of record NZ_JBEYZX010000034.1, read on the forward strand.
GCCGACCCGGGCGGCGGCCTGGAGGTGGGCGGTGACCCGGGCCCGGCGGGGCTCCTCGGTCTCCTGGTCGACGAGGCTGTGCCCGGTGCGGGCGGCGACCCCGGCCGCGTATCCGGCGAGGACCGCGAGTATCAGCACGGTCGCGGTGTCCGGCACCAGGCCCATGGCGAGCAGCGCGACACCGGTGACGGCGAGCGCGAGGGCGAACAGCCGGCGCCGGGACAGCACGGTCAGCACGGATCCGGCGGTACGGATGCCGACGACGGTCGCGCCGGTGAGCGCGAGGATCAGCAGGGCGTACGTGACGGGCCCGCCGTCCAGGTCGTACGCGTGCAGGACGGCGAGCGAGGCCGCCGCGGCGATGGCGCAGGCGACGGTGGCCGAGGCCAGGACGAGCAGGCCGAGGGCGCCCGTACGGCCCTTCTCGACGCCGCTGGCGTACACGGGCGGGCGCAGGCCCTCCAGGGGCGAGCGGGGGCGCGGGGTGGCGGCGCCCGGCAGCGGCAGGAACCACAGGACGCTGACGGAGGCGGCGAAGAGTCCGGCGGCGACGTACGAGCCGAGGGCGGCCTGGTGCAGGTCGAACCAGTCGACTCCGGTGCCGAGCAGCTCGCCGATCAGCGTCGCGACCAGCAGGACCGCGGCGGCGGCCGGTACCGCGAGGAAACCGGTGCGCAGGGAGAGCGTGCGCAGCGCGGCCAGGTGGTCGGGGAGCGGCCGGACGGCGGCGCCCTCGATCGGCGGGGCGGGCAGCAGCGCGGGCGCGGCGGACTCCTCGGTGAGGGTCCACACACGTTCGGCGGCGCCAGTCACGAAGACGGTGCCGAGCAGGAACCACAGCGCCTTGTCGGAGGTCCAGTCGATCCACAGCGGGGCGACGACGAGCAGCCCGACCCGCAGGATGTCCGCGCCGATCATGGTCCAGCGGCGGTCGAACGGGCCCTTCGGGCCGGTCAGCGTGGTGAGCGGGCCAAGCAGCACGGCGCCGAAGACGACGGTGGCGAGCATGCGGGCGCCGACGACGGCGGCCACGGCGAACGCGGCCCCCCGGTATCCGCCGCCCAGCAGGTCCCCGGCGGTGGCCGCCTGGAAGCCCAGCAGGATCAGGACGAGGAGGGCGAGGGCGTCACCCGTGCCCCCGACGAGCCGGGCGCTCCACAGCCTCCGCAGGGGCTGATGGCGCAAGAGGGCCCGTACGGCACGCTCCCGGGAATCGGCGACGAGTGCGGCGTCGGTGTCTGGCTGCTCTGCTCGCGTCATCCGTCCACCCTATCCGGACGGCCTTGCTCCCCGCGGCCTCCGACCGAACAGACGGACGGCCGGAGGAACGGCCGCAGGAAGGGGGAAGGAAGGGCCGAAGGGAGGGGAAAGGAAGAGGAAAGGGACCGGCGGGAGGGTACGCGGAGGGACCGGCCGGGGACGGATCACCGGGCCGGTCGCACGGCGCGGAACAGAGGCGGACCAGGCGCGGAACAGGGCCGGAACAGGGGCAGAACAGGGACGGAACAGGGCCGGACCAGCGGAGATACGAAGAGGGAGGGCCGGGCCCACGGGCCTGGTCCTCCCCCTTTCGTTCATCCGTTTCCGGTCCGTCCGGCGCCGAGGACATTCAGACCGTCCCCGCCCCGGACCGCCGGGAACTACTCCGCCGTGGTGGCCTTCTTGGCGGCCGTCTTCTTCGCGGCCGTCTTCGTGGCCGAGGCGGCCGTGGTCTTCTTCGCGGCCGTCTTCTTCGCCGCGGTCTTCTTCGCGGCCGTGGTCTTGGCGGCCGCGGTCTTCTTGGCGGCGGTCTTCTTCGCCGGCGCCTTCTTGGCCGCCTTCTTCGCGGGGCCCTTGGCCCGCTTCTCGGCGAGCAGCTCGTAACCGCGCTCCGGCGTGATCGTCTCCACGCTGTCGTCGGTGCGCAGGGTGGCGTTGGTCTCGCCGTCCGTCACGTACGGGCCGAACCGGCCGTCCTTGACGACCACCGGACGCTCGCTGACGGGGTCGGTGCCCAGTTCCTTCAGCGGCGGCTTGGCGGCGGCCCGGCCACGCTGCTTGGGCTGGGCGTAGATCGCCAGCGCCTCCTCCAGCGTGATCGTGAACAGCTGCTCCTCGTCCGTCAGGGAGCGCGAGTCCGTGCCCTTCTTCAGGTACGGGCCGTAGCGGCCGTTCTGCGCGGTGATCTCGACGCCCTCGGCGTCGGTGCCGACGACCCGCGGCAGCGACATCAGCTTGAGCGCGTCCTCCAGCGTGACGGTGTCCAGGGACATCGTCTTGAAGAGGGAGGCGGTGCGCGGCTTGACCGCGTTCTTGCCGGTCTTCGGGGTGTCCTCGGGCAGGATCTCCGTCACGTACGGGCCGTAGCGGCCGTCCTTGGCGACGATCTGGTGGCCGGTCTCCGGGTCGGCGCCCAGCTCGAAGTCTCCGCTCGGCTTGGCGAGCAGCTCCTCCGCGTAGGCGACGGTCAGCTCGTCGGGCGCCATGTCGTCGGGGACGTCGGCCCGCTGGTGGCCTTCCTGGTCCTTCTCGCCGCGCTCGACGTACGGGCCGTAGCGGCCGACGCGCAGCATGATGCCGTCGCCGACGGGGAAGGAGGAGATCTCCCGGGCGTCGATGGCGCCGAGGTCGGTGACCAGCTCCTTCAGACCGCCGAGGTGGTCGCCGTCGCCGTTGCCGGCGTCCGCCGCACCACCGGCGCCGGGGCCGTCGCCCTCGCCGAAGTAGAAGCGCTTGAGCCACGGCACGGCCTGGGCCTCGCCGCGCGCGATGCGGTCGAGGTCGTCCTCCATCTTGGCGGTGAAGTCGTAGTCGACGAGCCGCCCGAAGTGCTTCTCCAGGAGGTTGACGACGGCGAAGGAGAGGAACGACGGCACGAGCGCCGTCCCCTTCTTGAACACATAGCCGCGGTCGAGGATGGTGCCGATGATCGAGGCGTACGTCGACGGGCGGCCGATCTCGCGCTCTTCCAGCTCCTTGACCAGGCTGGCCTCGGTGTAGCGGGCGGGCGGCTTGGTGGCGTGGCCGTCGACCGTGATCTCCTCGGCCGCGAGCGCGTCGCCCTCGGCGACCTGCGGCAGCCGCCGCTCGCGGTCGTCGAGCTCGGCGTTCGGGTCGTCGGCCCCCTCCACGTACGCCTTCATGAAGCCGTGGAAGGTGATGGTCTTGCCGGAGGCCGAGAACTCGGCGTCGCGGCCGTCGGCCGCGGTGCCGCCGATCTTGACCGTGACGGAGTTTCCGGTCGCGTCCTTCATCTGGGAGGCGACGGTCCGCTTCCAGATCAGCTCGTAGAGCCGGAACTGGTCGCCGGTCAGACCGGTCTCCGCCGGGGTGCGGAAGCGGTCGCCGGAGGGGCGGATCGCCTCGTGCGCCTCCTGCGCGTTCTTGACCTTGCCGGCGTAGACGCGCGGCTTCTCCGGCAGGTAGTCGGCGCCGTAGAGCTGGGTGACCTGCGCGCGGGCCGCCGTCACGGCGGTGTCGGACAGCACCGTGGAGTCCGTACGCATGTAGGTGATGAAGCCGTTCTCGTACAGCTTCTGCGCCACCTGCATGGTCGCCTTCGCACCGAAGCCGAGCTTGCGGCTGGCCTCCTGCTGGAGGGTGGTGGTGCGGAAGGGGGCGTACGGGGAGCGGCGGTACGGCTTCGACTCGACCGAGCGGACGGCGAAGCGGGTGCCGTCGAGGGAGGCGGCGAGCGCGCGCGCCTTCTCCTCGTCGAGGTGGAGCACGCCGGCGTTCTTCAGCTGCCCGTCGGCGCCGAAGTCACGGCCCTGCGCGACCCGCTTGCCGTCGACCGACGCGAGCCGGGCGACCAGCGACGACGGGTCGGAGGGGTCGCCGGTGCGGCCGGTGGAGAAGGTGCCGGTGAGGTCCCAGTACTCGGCAGAGCGGAAGGCGATGCGCTCGCGCTCGCGCTCGACGACGAGCCGGGTGGCGACGGACTGGACACGGCCGGCCGACAGGCCGCGCATGACCTTCTTCCACAGGACCGGGGAGACCTCGTAGCCGTACAGGCGGTCGAGGATGCGGCGGGTCTCCTGGGCGTCGACCATCCGCTTGTTGAGCTCGCGCGGGTTGCGCACGGCCTGCTGGATCGCGTCCTTCGTGATCTCGTGGAAGACCATCCGGTGGACGGGGACCTTGGGCTTCAGGACCTCCTGGAGGTGCCACGCGATGGCCTCGCCCTCGCGGTCCTCATCGGTGGCGAGGAAGAGCTCGTCGGACTCCGCGAGCAGTTCCTTCAGCTTGCGGACCTGAGCCTTCTTGTCGGCGTTGACGACATAGATGGGCTGGAAGTCGTGGTCGACGTCGACGCCGAGCCGGCGGACCTCACCGGTGTACTTCTCCGGCACCTCTGCGGCGCCGCTCGGAAGGTCCCGGATGTGCCCGACGCTCGCCTCGACGACGTAGCCGGGGCCGAGGTAGCCCTTGATCGTCTTCGCCTTGGCAGGCGACTCGACGATGACGAGTCGGCGGCCGCCCTGTGCGGTCTCGCTGGTCGGGGACAACTTCGCTCTTCTCTCCGGTCGACGCTCTCTGGCACGTACTGCGTACTGCGCACGACGGCACGGCGCACGTACGGTGCTGGCACGCACGGCAGTGCACGTACGGTGACACTGTCGTCGCTGCGGAGTGTGACGGTACAACCCGCCCCCGTGTCAAACGGCAAAAGCCCGCAACGGCCACTCGAACGGTAACCCGACTCCTGCCCATCTCGCCGCCCGGACTCCCGGACCGGCACCAGGACGTCACCGGGGACCTCGGCGTGGACACCCTCCGGCAGGCGGGAGCGGGCGCCGGGGGCCGGGCCGTCGGGACACGGTCGGGGCACGATCGCGGCACGGACGCGGGGAAGCCGGGGGGCGGGCGCGGGGCGGATGCGGGGCGGGCGTGGGGCAGGGCCGGGCGGTGGCCGCCGTCGCGGTCGCGTCCGAGGTCAGGGGGCACGTCGGGGGCGGATCGAGGGCGGGCGGGGGTACGGCCGGGGCTGCGGGCGGGCGTACGGCGGAGGGGCTCCGGGCCGGGACGCGCGGGCGGCACGGCGAAGGTGCGGCGGAGGTACGGCGGGGGTACGGGCCGGGAAACGCGTGCCCGGCAGCGGGCAGGGCAAGCCGCCCGGCGTGGCGAGGTGTCGCCGAGTGCGCAGTGCGCGGCCCGCAGCGCCGGAGCGCCACCGCCGATGCGTCACAGCCTGCCGAAGCACCAGACGCCAAGCAGCAGGAAGGCCGCCCCGGACAGCCCGGCGACCACGGCGGCGGTACGCGGCGCCACCCCGAGCGCGACGGGCTCGCCCTCCCGCAGCCGGACGCCCGTCCACAGCAGCAGCGCGGCGCCGAACAGCGTGAACGCCGCCCCCGCGAAGAGTGCCGGAACGCTCTCCATTGCCGTACCCCGTTCCCTCGCCCTGGCCTTACAGGCCCCACGGCGGGACTTTTCGACCCCGCCGACGCCGAGGCTGACAGCCCCCGGCATCCGCACGGCGAACTCCCGGTGAACGGCGCGGAAGGCCCGGCTGCCCCCTGCTCCCGCCCGGAACATTCCCTTCCGATTGGCCTCCCGTCCCCCTACCCCTCCCCTTCGCCACCCCCACCCCGCTCCCCGGTCCGTCCATCCGTCACATGACGTCGAGCGTGGCCCGGCGCCTGCTGCCCCGTTCGAAGACCGCGAGCAGCAGCACCGCGAGCACCGCGTACCCGGCGCCGACCAGGGCCTCGGCCCCGAGCAGCCGGCCGTCGAGCCCGCCGCCCGCGGTGAGACGGCGTGCCGCGTCGGCAGCGTGGGTCAGCGGCAGCAGTTCGCCGGCCACCCGCATCCACTCCGGCAGGGTCTCGCGGGGCACGGCGGCGCCCGTGAGGAGCAGGAGCAGCGAACTCGCCACGTTCGACACCAGGAACACGTCCCGGAAGCGCAGCCCGAGCGCCCCGAGCGCGAGCCCGAACGCCGAGCACGCGGCGGCGCCCGTGAGCAGCACGACTCCGAGCCCGGGCAGCGCGTCCGCCGGCACCGGCAGACCGAGCAGCGTCGCGGCGGCGGTGAGCACGAAAGCGCTGACGATCAGCCCGTTGAGGACATAGGGCAGGGCACGCCCGGCCCACAGCGGGACCCGGTGCCGGGGCGAGAGCAGGACGGCGCCCAGCGTGCCGAACCGGCGCTCGTTGGCGACGGCCATGGTGCCGCCGTACACGCAGGAGGCGGAAGCTGCGAGGACGGCGTTCCCGACAAGATGGAAACGGTCGTCCGCGACGCCGAGTTCCCGCCCCAGGAAGACGAAGAAGAAAACCTGGAGCAGCGGCCCGGCCAGCAGCGTTCCGATGAACATGGGCGGGGTCGTCCAGTTGAACAGGGCGCGGTAGGAGATCGCCCCGCCGACCACGAGCAGCCGGGCGGAGGCACGGAAGCGGAACATCTGTCGGCCTTTCAGGCGAGGGCGAGGGTGGCGGCGGCCCGGGCCCGGCGCTCCACCCGGCCGAGGACGAGTACGGCGGCCAGGGCGTACCCGGCGCCGAGACCCGCGGCGACGCCGAGCGGAACGAGCACGTCCGCCGTGGCCGGTCCGCCGGAGACCGCCGCGTGCACGGCCCGGGATCCCCAGGTGGTGGGCAGCGCCCACGACAGCGGATGCGTCCAGGCGGGCAGCACGGTCACCGGCACGAGCAGTCCGGACAGCAGCCAGACGGGCGTGTCGAGCGGGTTCGCGAGGGCGTTGGCATTGCGCAGCAGCACGAAGCAGGCGGCGAGCAGCAGCCCCATCATCCCGAGGGCCAGCACACAGACCGGGACGGCGAGGACGAAGAGCAGCGGGTGCGCGAAGTCGAGCGGCACGCCGAAGAGGACCACGCCCCACAACACGGTCGCGCCCATCGCGTACGTGCCGATGACGGCGGTCGCGAGGGTGATCGGCAGCAGCACCAGGGCGAGCGGCGTCGGCGCGGCGACCAGCGTCTCCAGGGTGCCGAGCCACCGCTGGTTCTGTACGGCGCCGCCCGAACCGAACAGCACCGAGCCCCAGATGCCCATGAGTCCGGCGCCGACGGAGGCGTCGAGCAGCCGTCCGGAATCGCCGGCGGCCCGGAAGAGGTAGACGGCGAGCGTGGCGTAGACGAGGGGGACGAGTACGGCGAAGGTGATTTCGAGCGGGGAGCGCGACATGTACGAGACATGGGTGCGCACCCCGACCCCGATCATCCGCGCGATCCGCGCCGGACGAATCCCGCGCGTGCCGCGCGTCACGCGCGTCACGCGGTCACCTCCACCGGCTCGGAGGGGGCCGCGTCCGCAGTGTCCGCGGTGGTGGTGTCCGCCTCCTCCACGATCGCGATGTAGGCGTCCTCCAAGGAGGGTTCGCGGGCGGCGGCCCGTCCGACGCGTACGCCGTCGAGCGCGGCAAGGACGGGGGCGAGCGGTTCGGCGCCCCGGTCGGTCTGCACGGTGAGGGTCTGCGCCGTGCCGCGTTCCGTCACAGAGACTCCGCGCACGCCGGCGATCCGGCGGATCCGTTCGAGCGCGTCCTCCCCCGCCCCGTACACCTCGATGTCGAGCACATCCCGGTCCCCGACCCGGGACTTGAGGCTCTCGGGGGTGCCGAGCGCACGGATCCGGCCACCCGCGATGACAGCGACGCGGTCGCACAACTCGTCGGCCTCGGCCATGTAGTGGGTGGTCAGGAGCACGGTGGTGCCCGCGGCCGTGAGGTCGGCGACGGTACGGCGCAGATCGCGGGCGGCGACCGGGTCGACGCCGATGGACGGCTCGTCGAGGAAGAGGACGTCGGGGCGGTGCAGCAGGCCGCGCGCGATGTGCAGCCGCTGCCGCATACCGCGCGAGTAGCCCTCGACGCGTTCGCGCTCCCGGCCCGTGAGGCCCACCAGGTCGAGGAGTTCGGCGATACGCCGCCGCTGGGAGCGGGCCTCGACCCCGTACAGCTCGGCGAAGTAGCGGAGGTTGTCGAGCGCGCTGAGCCGGTCGTACAGGCCCCGGTCGCCGCCGAAGACGTAGCCGATCCGGCGGCGTACGGCGACGGGGTCGCGGGCCACGTCGTGGCCGAACACCCGGGCCGTGCCGGAGGTCGGCAGCAGCAGGGTGTTGAGCATCTTGATCGTGGTGGTCTTGCCGGCACCGTTGGGTCCGAGCAGGCCGAACAGTTCACCGGGGGCCACCTCGAAGGTGACCCCGCGCACGGCCTCGGTCTCGGTACGGCGTGGCCGGATCCATCCGGTCCGGCTGGTGTAGGTGCGGCGCAGCGCGTCCGCTTCGATGGCGAGCATGGCGGGAGTCTGCGGAGGCGGAGCGGGGTGGTGCCATCGATTCGGAACCGCCCGAATCGTCGGCCGCCCCGGCCCCGGTCCCGGTTTCCAGGCCCGGTTTCCAGCCCCCGACGCTCGGGCGCTCAGGCGGCCGAGGCGCCCAGGACCCCCTCGCCCGCGAGCAGCGCGAGCAGCGAACGCCCGGTGTCCGTCAGCTGGTAGTAGACCGAACGCCCCACCCGGTGCCGGGTGACGACCTCCGCGCCGGCCAGCAGCGACAGATGCTCGGAGACGGTGCTGGGCGCGAGGCCGAGCCGGTCGGCGAGACCGGCGGTGGTCAGCGGGCCGGCCAGTTCGCGCAGGACGGCGGCGCGGCCTCGGCCGAGGAGCAGCCCGAGCCGGTCGCCGCCCCCGGCGGGCTCCGCCGCCGCCCGCTCGCGCAGCGCGCCGGCGCCCCTGGCCTGGAAGGAGACGGACAGGACCTCGGGGTCGTCGGTGGAGTAGAGCCGGCAGCCCTCGGCGAAGACGAGCGGCACGAGCACCAGCCGCCGCTCCCCGGCCGCGTACTCCGCGTCGATGTACTTGGTCAGTTCGAGCACGGGACGCTCCCAGCGCGCCCGCCGCTCCAGACCCACGAACAGCGCGTCGACGCCCTCGGTCGCGAACGTCCGCGCCCGTACGAGGACTTCGTCCTCGACGAGACGGCGCATCACCGGCCAGTGCGGGGCGATGGCCTCCTGCCACCAGGCGGCGTACGCGTCGGCGAGCGCCGCGCAAGCCGCCTGCGGATCCGTCAGATACGGTCGGAGGAAAGGAAGTTCCTCCAGACCGGGGTAGCAGTCGGCGACCTGTTCGCGGACGAATTCCGGGTCGGTGGCCCGCAGCCGGTCCAGTTCCTCGTACACGTCGGGGGTACCGAGCGGCCGGGGCATCAGGAAGTCCGAGACCCCGGGCGGCCCTTCGGTGAACAGCTCCCACAGCGGCCGCAGCCGGTCGTCCTCCCGCCACACCTCGCGCGCGTGGCCCACCCACTCCTGGTACGGCCAGGAGGGGGTGCGCCCCGGCAGCTGGAGGTGCGCGGCGCAGAACGCGTCGCGCAGCGGGCTCATCGCGATCCGGGTCGCGCCGAGCGCCGCCTCGTCCAGCTCGATCCGTATCAAGCAGCGCTCCCGTCCGCCGCGTTCGGCGCGGTCGGTGTGGCCGGTGTGGTCGGCGCGGCCGGCAGCAGGAAGCCCTCCTCCACGAGCAGCCGGATCGCCTGCGGGGTGCGGTCCCGCAGGACGACCGGGTCCTCGCCGGTGAGCTGGGCGATGGCGTCCAGGATCCGCCCGGCGCTCAGGGTCCCGTCGCAGACGCCCGCGAAGCCGGCGGCGACGTGGTCGACGCGGGTGGCGCGGCGCATCCCCCGGTTCTGCCGCAGCAGGACGTGCTCGGGGTCCTCGGAGCCGGGCAGGCCGACCTGTTCCTGGACGACCTCGGACGCGAGGACGAAGTGACCGGCGAGCAGCGCCGCGTCGTCGTGACCGCGTAGATAGTCCTGGCGTTCGAAGTGGGCGCGCACGGTGTCGCCAAGGGGCTGCTCGACGGGGTGCGGCCACTCCTCGGCGACGATCGACGGCTCGACCGCGCCGGCGGCGACGGCCGCGTTCTTGCGCAGCGTGATCCAGCCGAAGCCGATGCCCTTGGTCTTGCGGGCCTCGAACTCGTCGAGCCAGCGGCCGTACGCCTGCCGGTACGCCTCCGGGTCGCCCTGGTGGTCGCCGCTGTCGCGCAGCCACAGCTCGGTGTACTGGGTGATGTCCTGGACCTCGCGCTGCACGATCCAGGCGTCGCAGCCGGCCGGCACCCAGGAACGCAGCCGGTCCTGCCACTCCTCGCCCTCGACGTGCTGCCAGTTGGCGAGGAACTGGGCGTATCCGCCGTCGTTCAGCCGCTCGCCGGCCTGCCGCACCAGCGTGCGGCACAGGTCGTCGCCGCCCATGCCGCCGTCGCGGTAGGTGAGGCCCGCGCCGGGGGAGATCACGAACGGCGGGTTGGAGACGATCAGGTCGTACGTGTCGCCGTCGACCGGCTCGAAGAGCGAGCCCTCCAGCAGCTCGGCGCCCCGGGCCCCGGACAGGGCGAGGGTGAGCCGGGTGAAGTCGAGGGCGCGCGGGTTGAGGTCGGTGGCGGTGACCAGGGTCGCGTGCCGGGAGGCGTGCAGCGCCTGGATGCCGGAGCCGGTGCCGAGGTCGAGGGCGGCGGCCACGGGGGTGCGGACGGTGATGCCGGCGAGGGTAGTGGAGGCACCGCCGACGCCGAGGACGACGGCCTCGCCCGCCACGTCACGGCCCTGCTTGCCGATGCCGCCCGCGCCGCCGACGGCGCAGCCGAGGTCGGAGACGATGAACCAGTCCTCGCCGTCCGGGCCGCCGTACGGACGGATGTCGACCGTGGCACGTACGGCGTCGTCCTCGCGGACCACCCAGCCGTCGGCGAGCGCGTCCGCGAGGGGCAGCGCGGCGGCGGCCCGGTCGTGCGCCACGTCCTGCTGGAGCAGGAAGAGCCGGACGAGGGTGTCCAGCGGGGCGTCGCCGCGGGTGGCGCGCAAGGCGGGCACGGTCTCGCTGCGGGCGAGGGCCGCGTACGCCTGGGCGCCGAGCAGGTCGAGCAGACCGTCGGCGGTGAAGTCGGCGGCGAGCAGGGCCTCGCGCAGCGGGGCGGCGTGCGTGGGGACCGGGAGGCTGGGGGTGGTGCTGGTCGTACTCACGTGCCCCATTGTGACGGGCGCCACCGACAACCGCCGCCACCGCCACCATCGCGGGCGCGGGCGGCGCGGCGAACGCGGTTGCGACCGCCGTTACGGGCAGCGTCCGTACAGGCGCCCGCCCGGGGCAGACGCCCCACGTAGAGCGGGGCCGGCGCGGCGCGGAACGCCGTACCGACCCCGTCGCACGGCCATAGGCCCCGGGCGACGTCCCGTACGGGATCACCCGGAGCCCTCGCCGCGGAGCGGCTCTTGAGGGCCTTGAGGCTCTTGAGGGCCCTGCCCGTCAGCCCTCGGTCTTCGTGCTCTCGGCCTTGCCGTCGTCGCTCTTGGAGCCGTCCTTGGAACTGTCCTTGGAGCCGTCGCTCTTGGAACCCTCGTTCTTGGAGCCGTCGCTCTTCGTGCCCTCGCTCTTGGAGCCGTCGCCCGCGGCGCCCTCGCTGCCGGCCGGCTCGGAACCGCTCTCGGGCGACGGCGGCATGGATGCCTTCGGCGTCTGGCAGCCCGGCTGCTTGGCCATGGCCTGGCCGAGTTCGCCGGACTGGAGCTTGGTGATGGCGGCCTGGTCCATGTTCTGGATCTTCGCCAGGTTGTCGGAGACGGACTTGAGCCCGTCGGCGAACTTCTGCTGGTCCGCCGTGTCGAGCCCGTCGACCTGCTTCTTCAGCTCGTCGTAGGCGGCGGCCGTGTCGTTGAGCTGCTTGACCGCGTCCTGCTTGATCGTCTCGCCGTTCTCGACCGGCGGCGTCCCGGCGGTCTCGACCGCCTTGGCCAGGGCACGGTCGGCGGCGGCGATGTCCGCGAAGGCCTTGGAGTCGGCGGCCTGGATGGTGGCGGGCTTGCTGTCGGCAGCCGTGGAGATGATCAGCTGGTTGGCGTTCGCGCGCTTCTGGATCTGCGGCTTCGCCTCGTCGCAGAACGTCTTGGCCCAGTCGTCGACCTTGTTGCCGTCGTCCCCTCCGCAGCCGGACAGCACGAGCATCAGTACCGCGCCGCCGGACAGTGCGGCCGCAAGCTTCTTGTTCACCGGATCGGTCCCTTCCAAGGCTCTCGGCCCCGGAACATACACGTCATGTGCAGGGCATCCACCGATCGTGCGACCGGTTCATCCCATATTGAAGCCTTTTGAACCAAGCAGACAGGGGCGGACGTCACGTCAGAGCACGTTCCCGCGACGCGTCTTGACGGCCCGCCGACAAGGACGCCGCCAAGACCGTACGGTGACCCGCACGTCGCCCCCTCACGCCCCCTCACGCCCCCTCACGCCCCCGTCACGGCGTCACGGCGTCACGGCCGCGCCCGGCGACGCGTCGTTCCGTCCGGACGGGTCGCCCCCGATCGCCACCGGCCGCCGCCGCGCGATACCGACCGCGACGACGATGACCACGAGCGCCACGGCCGCGATCAGCGCGCGCACCCAGGGCCGGGCCCCGGAGCCGTACCCGAACCGCACGATCGCCGGCGCGATCAGCAGCGCGACCAGGTTCATCACCTTCAGGAGCGGATTGATCGACGGCCCGGCGGTGTCCTTGAACGGGTCGCCGACCGTGTCCCCGATGACGGTCGCCGCGTGCGCGGGGCCGCCCTTCCCGCCGTACCGGCCGTCCTCGACCAGCTTCTTGGCGTTGTCCCAGGCCCCGCCGGAGTTGGCGAGGAAGACGGCCATCAGCCCGCCGGCGGCGATGGCTCCGGCGAGGTACGCGCCGAGCGGGCCGACTCCGAGGGCGAAGCCGACCGCGAGCGGGGCCATCACGGCGAGCAGTCCGGGCGTGGCGAGTTCGCGCAGCGCGTCCCTGGTGCAGAGGTCGACGACCCGGCCGTACTCGGGTGTCTCGCTGTGGTCCATGATCCCAGGATGGCGGCGGAACTGCCGTCGCACCTCGAAGACCACCGCGCCCGCCGACCGGGAGACGGCGTTGATCGCGAGCCCGGAGAAGAGGAAGACGACCGCGGCACCGAGCACCATCCCGAAGAGGTTGTTCGGCTGCGAGATGTCCATGGACAGGGTCGCCCGGCCCGCCCGCGCGCCGACCTCGGCGACGGAGGTCGCGATGGTGTCCCGGTACGAGCCGAACAGCGCGGCCGCCGCGAGGACGGCCGTGGCGATCGCGATGCCCTTGGTGATCGCCTTGGTGGTGTTGCCGACGGCGTCGAGGTCGGTGAGCACCCGCGCGCCCTCGCCCGTCACGTCGCCGGACATCTCCGCGATGCCCTGCGCGTTGTCGGCGACCGGGCCGAAGGTGTCCATGGCGACGATCACCCCGACCGTGGTGAGCAGCCCGGTGCCCGCGAGGGCGACCGCGAACAGCGCCAGCATGATCGACGAGCCGCCGAGCAGGAACGCCCCGTAGACGGCGAGGCCGATCAGCGTGGCCGTGTAGACCGCGGACTCCAGGCCGATCGCCACCCCCGCCAGGACCACGGTGGCGGCGCCGGTCAGGGACGACGCGGCGATGTCGCGGACGGGGCGGCGGCCGGTCTCGGTGAAGTAGCCGGTGAGCTGCTGGATGAGCGCGGCGAGCACGACGCCGATCGCCACCGCGATCACGGCGAACACGCGCGGGTCGCCGCCGTGGGTGGGGATGCCCGCCTCGGTGACGCCTTCGAGGCCGGCGTACGAGGACGGGAGGAGGACGACGGTGGCCGCGGCGACGAGGACGAGCGAGCACAGCGCGGAGAGGAAGAAACCCCGGTTGACGGCGGTCAGGCCGCTGCGGTCGCCGCGGCGCGGGGCGACCGCGACGATGCCCGCCACCGCGGTCACCACCCCGATCGCCGGGACCACGAGGGGAAAGGCGAGCCCGATGTCGCCGAAGGCCGCCTTGCCGAGGATGAGGGCGGCGACGAGCGTGACGGCGTACGACTCGAAGAGGTCGGCGGCCATGCCCGCGCAGTCGCCGACGTTGTCGCCCACGTTGTCGGCGATGGTGGCCGCGTTGCGCGGATCGTCCTCGGGGATGCCCTGCTCGATCTTGCCGACCAGGTCGGCGCCGACGTCGGCGGCCTTGGTGAAGATGCCGCCGCCCACCCGCATGAACATCGCGATGAGCGCCGCGCCGAGGCCGAAGCCCTCCAGGACCTTGGGCGCGTCGGCGGCGTAGACGAGCACCACGCAGGAGGTGCCGAGCAGGCCGAGGCCGACGGTGGTCATGCCGACCACACCGCCGGTACGGAACGCGATCCGCATGGCCTGGCGCGCGACGTCGGACCGGGGCCGCGCGGGCTCGCCGGGGGCGGGCGTCGCTTCCCGGGCCGCGGCGGCGACCCGTACGTTCGCCCGGACCGCGAGCCGCATGCCCACGTAACCGGTGACCGCCGAGAACAGCGCGCCGACCAGGAAGAAGAGCGAGCGTCCGGAGCGCTGCGCCCAGGTGTCGGCGGGCAGCAGGAACAGCAGGAAGAACACGGCGACGGCGAAGACGGCGAGCGTCCGCAGCTGCCGTGCCAGATACGCGTTGGCGCCCTCCTGGACGGCCGCCGCGATCCGGCGCATGGTCTCCGTGCCCTCGCCCGCCTTGAGGACCTGGCGGGCCAGCAGCCGGGCCACCAGGAGCGCCACCAGCGCGACGCCCGCGACGACGGCCACGATCACGCGGTTCCCGTGGGTGAGCACCGCGGCGGCGAGGTCCACCATTTCCGCCCTCCGTGACATCGCGAAGTCAGGACAAAGCGGATTCTATGGATGTGAACTCACGCAATCCGGGCCTCCGCCTTTCGCCGCCCGGAATCCCTCCCAAAATCCCTCCCAAGTGCCACCGAACGCGGTAACGAACGCGATGCCGAACGAAACGCGCCACGCCGCACGGTCGAAGACCTCGAATACGCCGAAGAGGCCCTGCGGGACAGGGCCTCTTCGGCGTATTCGAGGTCGATCTGAGTCTTTCGCGGTCTCCCACGGTCTCCCGCGGTCATGCGTGATCCGGCACGGTCGTATGCGATCCGCGACGGTCGTTCCTGGCCCGGCGCGGACTTCATACGATCCGCCGGACATACGGACCTCTGTACGCCTGATGTACGGAGCTCCGCGATCCGTCAGGCGGTACGGACCCCCGCGCTGGGCAGACTTACGGACGAGGTCAGCCGAACGCGGCGTCCGGGTTGGCGGGCCAGCGCATCCGGATGGTGCCGCCCTCCTCGCCGGCGCTCACCTCGACGTCGTCGACAAGCCCGCGGATCACCGCGAGACCCATCTCGTCCTCGCCGTCGGCGTCGTCGAAGTCCTCGGCCGGTGCCGCGTCACGCGCGCCGGGCACCCCCGCGGCATCGGCGGCGGCCACACCCGCACCCGGCACCTCGTCGCCGACCTCGATCGAGAAGGACTTCTCCTCCTCGGTCAGCGCGACCCGCACCGGAGTGGTGACCCCGTTGCTGCGATGCAGCCCGACCGCGCGGGAGCACGCCTCGCCGACGGCGAGCCGGACCTCGTCGAGGACCGCCTCGTCGACCCCGGCCCGTCTGGCCACCGCGGCGGCCACCAGACGAGCCGTGCGGACATGCTCGGGCTGAGCGCTGAAAAGCAGTTCAACGGTGGCCATGCGATCCCCTGGGATTCTCGACGGTTCACGGGGGCTGGGCGGACCCGTCCGACGGATCCGCGCCGGTCCGGGTCAAGCCCACGGGGCCTGCCCGGTCAAGCAAAGTCGGACAGGCCTGGAGCGGGCAGCGCCCGGTCTCAGTCGGCGGTGTTGATGGCGTCCTCGACCGAGGTGTGGATCGGGAACACCTTGGTGAGCCCGGTGATCCGGAAGATCTTCAGAATGCGCTCCTGGTTGCACACCAGACGCAGCGATCCCTCGTGCGCGCGCACGCGCTTCAGGCCGCCCACCAGCACGCCGAGGCCGGTCGAGTCGAGGAAGTCCACGCCTTCCATGTCGACAACCAGGTGGTAGCTGCCGTCGTTCACCAACTCGACCAACTGCTCGCGCAGCTTGGGCGCGGTATACACATCAATCTCGCCACCGACCTCGACGACCGTACGGTCGCCATTGGGGCCGGGCACAGTGCGAGTCGACAGAGACAGGTCCACGGGTCCTCCAGCACCTAGCTATCGAGCGGCCGTCCCTCGAAACTCCCGTGTGGAGCCACGGGACGGAACGCCGGCCGCGATGGCATTCAATCACTTACCGGCTGCCACGCACGACGCCTTGGGAGCATTGTCCGTCACGCCGGTGACACACTCGGTGCCGATGGCCGAGAAACACCGCCCCCGCCGACCCGCCGGAGAACCGGGCAACCGCCCCTCTCCCGGCGAGGTCCTCGACCGGCTCTCCAGTGGTGAGAGCCGGGCCGCGCGCATCACTCATACGGAGCATCTGCCCGCCCGTACGGGTCGTCATGCCGTGTGGCCGCACCGGGTCCGGGCCGAGGTGATCGCCGCGATCGAGAAAGCCGGGATCGCCCATCCCTGGGCCCATCAGGCCGAGGCCGCCGAGCACGCGCTGGACGGCACCTCAGTGGTGATCGCCACAGGAACCGCCTCGGGCAAGTCGCTCGCCTATCTCACTCCCGTCCTGTCCACGCTCCTCGACGGCTCCGAGGCCGCGAACGGGCGGGGCGCCACCGCCCTCTATCTGGCCCCGACGAAGGCCCTGGCCGCCGACCAGCGGCGCGCCGTACGCGAACTGGCCGCCCCGCTCGGCAACCGGATCCGGCCCGCCGTCTACGACGGCGACACCCCGGTGGAGGAGCGCGAATGGGTCCGCCAGTACGCGAACTACGTGCTCACCAACCCCGACATGCTGCACCGCGGGATCCTGCCCTCCCACCCCCGCTGGTCCTCCTTCCTGCGTTCCCTGCGCTATGTCGTCGTCGACGAATGTCACACCTACCGGGGCGTCTTCGGCTCCCATGTCGCCCAGGTCCTGCGGCGGCTGCGGCGCGTCTGCGCCCGGTACGGCTCCGAGCCGGTCTTCCTGCTCGCCTCGGCCACCTCCGCCGACCCGGCCCGGGCCGCGGGCCGGCTCACCGGACTGCCCGTCACCGAGGTCGCCGACGACGCCTCCCCGCGCGGCGAGCTGGTGTTCGCCCTGTGGGAGCCGCCCCTGACCGAACTGCACGGCGAGCACGGCGCCCCCGTCCGGCGCTCCGCCACCGCCGAGACCGCAGACCTGCTGACCGACCTGACCGTGCAGGGCGTCCGCTCGGTCGCCTTCGTACGCTCCCGGCGTGGCGCCGAACTCGTCTCGGTCATCGCCCAGGAACGCCTCGCCGAGGTCGACCGCTCCCTGGTCCGCCGGGTCGCCGCCTACCGGGGCGGCTACCTGCCCGAGGAACGCCGGGCCCTGGAACGCGCCCTGCACTCCGGCGAACTGCTCGGCCTCGCCGCGACCACCGCCCTGGAGCTGGGCGTCGACGTCTCGGGCCTCGACGCCGTCGTGATCGCCGGCTACCCCGGCACCCGGGCCTCGCTGTGGCAGCAGGCCGGCCGCGCGGGCCGGTCGGGCGAGGGCGCGCTCGCCGTCCTGGTCGCCCGGGACGACCCGCTCGACACCTTCCTGGTCCACCACCCCGAGGCGATCTTCCGACAGCCGGTCGAGTCGACCGTCCTGGACCCCGACAACCCTTACGTCCTCACCCCCCATCTGTGCGCCGCCGCCTCCGAACTACCGCTCACCGAAGCCGATCTGGAACTCTTCGGCCCCGCCGTGCCCGAGCTGCTGCCCCAGCTGGAGGCCGCCGGACTGCTGCGCCGCCGGGCCACCGGCTGGTACTGGACCCGCCGGGAACGGGCCGCCGACCTCACCGACATCCGCGGCGGCGGGGGCGACCCGGTCCGGATCGTCGAGACGGGCACCGGCCGGCTGCTCGGCACCGTCGACGAGGCCGCCTCGCACGCGTCCGTCCACGAGGGCGCCGTCCACCTCCACCAGGGCCGCACCTATCTGGTCCGCGAGCTGGACCTGACGGACTCCGTGGCCCTGGTCGAGGAGGCGAACCCGACGTACTCCACCACCGCCCGCGACACCACCTCCATCTCCGTCCTGTCCACCGACACCGAGATTCCCTGGGGAGCCGGCCGCCTCTGCTACGGCTCCGTCGAGGTCACCAACCAGGTCGTCTCCTTCCTCCGCCGCCGTCTCGTGACCGGCGAGGTGCTCGGCGAGACCAAGCTCGACCTGCCGCCCCGCACCCTGCGCACCCGGGCCGTGTGGTGGACGGTCACCGAGGACCAGCTCGACGCCGCCCGGATCAACCCGGAGATCCTCGGCGGCGCCCTGCACGCCGCCGAACACGCCTCCATCGGCATGCTCCCGCTCTTCGCCACCTGCGACCGCTGGGACATCGGCGGGGTCTCCGTACCGCTGCACCCCGACACCCTGCTGCCGACCGTCTTCGTCTACGACGGCCATCCGGGCGGCGCGGGCTTCGCGGAACGCGCCTTCCACACCGCCCGCGCCTGGCTGACCGCCACCCGGGAGGCCATCGCCTCCTGCGAGTGCGACTCCGGCTGCCCCTCCTGCATCCAGTCCCCGAAGTGCGGCAACGGCAACGACCCGCTCCACAAACGAGGTGCCGTACGCCTCCTCACGGAACTCCTGCGCGGGGCCCCGGCGGACCCGGATGAGCCGACGGATCCGGGTGACCCGGCGGCCCCGGCGAACCCGGGTGACCCGTCAGATCCGGCGGACCTATCAGGTCCGTCAGGTCCGTCGACTCCCGCGCCGTCGCCGGACGACC
The DNA here is from genome assembly GCF_040646255.1 of Streptomyces sp. NPDC046203. NCBI lineage: Bacteria > Bacillati > Actinomycetota > Actinomycetes > Kitasatosporales > Streptomycetaceae > Streptomyces > Streptomyces sp. NPDC046203. The sequence continues at coordinate 59,424 of NZ_JBEYZX010000034.1, forward strand.
CGTCAGACCCGGCAGGCCCCGAGGCGCCGGCGGCCCCGCCCGCGCCCTGACCTCCGCCGCCCAGGGGCCGACGGCGATCCGGGCGGTGACCTCCGCGACGTCCTCGCGGACACCGCAGCGCGCGAGAGCGGCGCCGTGAGCCGCGGCCACCCGGCCGGCGGCGGCACAGGCGTCCCGTTCTCCCCACAGCGAGCGGTCGGCGGCGGCGAGGGCCGCCAGGTCGGCCGCGGAACCCGCCTGGTGGCGGGCGGTCACGGCCTGCCCGAGGGCGAGGACCGCGCCGAACACCACGCACAGCGCGCACGCGGCGAACGCCGCCCACACCGTCGCCACTCCCCGGTCGCCCCGGCCCCGGCCGCCCCGGTGCCGGGTCATGGCGCCGCCTCCCCCACCGAGTCCTCGGCGAGCGCCGCCGCTGCGGCCCGCAGGGTCAGCCCGAGCCCGCCGGGGCCGGGTGCGCTCGCCTCCACCGTGACCCGCCACAGCTCGCCGTCCCGCGCCACGGTGACCCGGGCGCCGTCGGGGGCGGCCGCTCGGGCCGCGGCCCGGGCGGCCGGCTCCGGCTCGGAACGGGCGACCGCCCGCGCCCCGGCCCTGGCCGCGTCCACACACCTGATCTGGGCGGCGGCCGCGGCCAGACCCCACAGCAGGGCCGCCGTGAACAGGACCAGCGCGGGCAGGGCGACGGCCGCCTCCGCCGTCACCGACCCCCGGTCAGAACGGCGCATGGAGGGCCTTGCCGATCACCGACTCCAGGGCCTTCGCCACCGTGCCGCTCGTCAGCACCTTGTAGAGCACGGCCGCGAACGCCGCCGCGGCGATCGTGCCCATCGCGTACTCGGTGGTGCTCATGCCCGCGTCACGCCGTACCCTCGCCACGCGGACCCGCCACCAGCCTGCCAACCGCTTCCTTACGTTCACCCTTGTCATCGGAACGTCTCCTTGACTCGTCGTCTTTTTGATTCGCTGTCTCGATTGATTGCCGACTCGTGATGCCGCTGACGCGGCGATACCGCCGCCCTGCTCTCGCGGACTCGGCCCGGCGTGCTCGCCGCGTCCGTCACCGGCCGGCGAGCAGTCCGCTCGCCAGCCCGATGACCACCGGGGCCACCCCCACCGCCAGGAAGGCGGGCAGGAAACACAGCCCGACCGGCGCCGTGATCAGCACCTGCGCCCGCTGGGCCCGGGTCGCCGCCGCCCGGGCGCGGGCCGCCCGCAGTCCCTCCGCGTGCCGTGCCACGGCCTCGGCCGCGGGGGCACCGGACAGGGCGGCGCGCTCCAGGCACCGGGCCAGGGCCTCGGCGCCCGGTATCGACCCGAACCCGCGCCACACCTCGGCCGGTTCACCGCCGAGCCGCAGCTCCGCCGCCGTACGGACCAGCCGTTCGCCGACGGGTCCGCCCAGCGACCGGCCGACCGCCTCGGCCGCCTCCCCGGGCGCGGCGCCGGCCGAGACACAGGCCGCCAGAAGGTCGGCGGCGAGCGGCAGCCGGCGTTCCATCTCCGCCTGTTCGGCCTCGTTCTCCGGTGTGGCGCGCGTCCGGTGCGTACGCCACCACCACAGGCCCCAGGCGACACCGGCCCCGGCCACCGGTCCCACGAGGCCGCCGATCAGCGCGTACGCCGCGAGCCCCGCCGCACCGGGCATCCCCCAGGCCCGCAGCCGGGGCGGCAGGGGGTGGCGCAGTCGGGCCGGGGCCACCGGCCCGGACCCGGACCCGGACCCGGACCCGAGCAGCAGCGCGAGACATCGGCGCGCCCGCCGTCCCCGGCGCCGTTCGGCCACCGCGCCGGCCACCGTCACCAGCACGCAGACCACCGCGACGAGCCCGGTCACAGCCGTTCACCGCCCCGCACGATCCGGCTCGCCCACCACAGCCCCAGGGCTTCCAGGGCGCCTCCGACGAGCAGACAGCCCAGGCCCGCCGGGGTGTGCAGCAGGACCCGCAGCGGCCGGGCCCCGAGCGCCGCCCCGAGCCCGAGTCCCGCCACCGGCAGGACGGCGAGCACCCCCACGGTGGCCCAGGCGCCGGCCAGTTGGGCCCGCACCCGCTCCCGCTGGTCCCGGTGGGCACGCAGCGCCGTCTCCAGCCGGTCCAGGCCGGCGGCGAGTCCCGCGCCGCCGTCGACGGCGACCTGCCAGCAGGCGGCCATCCCGGCCAGTCCGCCCGCGCCGTCCCGCCGGGCCGCGCGGCGCAGCGCTTCCGGTACGTCCCCGCCGAACCGGGCCGCCGCGAGAACCGCCGCCTCCTGACCGCCGAGCGCCCCGGTCGTCCGCGCCGCGAACGCCAGCGCCTGGGCGGGCTGCCAGCCGGCCTTCAGTTCCCCGGCGACCGCCCCGCACAGGGCCACCACCCGGTCGGCGCGCGCCTCCCGCTCCGCCCGCTCCCGGGTGGTCCGCAGTCCGCGTCCCACCAGCGGGACCGCCGCCGCCCCCGCGAGCAGCGGCAGGGGCGAGGCGCCGAGCAGCGCGACGACGGCCGAACCCGGCAGGCACAGCCACTCCCTCCGGCCCCGCGCCATGCCCCACCAGCGGCCGACGGCCGTGGTCAGCGACGGCGCGCCCGCACCGACCTGTGCCCCGGCCGGCAGAGCGAGGACCGCCCGGGCCCGGCGCCGCCCCTTCCCGTGCCCGTCCGTCCACCACCACAGGGCCACCGCGCACGCCACCGCCGCGCACAGCACCGCCACACTCGTCATCGCGCCGGCCATCGCGCCCGTCGCCGGACCCGTCATCGCGGTCGCCCCCGCCATCGCCGACATCACCGCCATCCCCCTCACCGTCCCCATCGCCGTCCCCCGTCCCGGGCCCTCATCGGGCGCCCTCCCCGATCAGCGACCACAGCCGCTCCCAGCCCCGCTCCCGCGTGAACCCGCCCGCCGCCCAGCGGAGCGCGGGCACGGTCGTGACCAGCCCCTCGCGGTCCCGTTCCAGGACGTGCGCTTCGGCGATCCGCCGATGCCCCGACCGGTCCCGCACCAGGTGCAGCACCACCGACAGACCGGCTCCCAACTGGCTGTGCAGGGCGGCCCGGTCGAGCCCCGCCGAGGTGCCGAGCGCCTCCAGCCGGGCCGGTACGTCGGCCGCCGTGTTGGCGTGGACGGTCCCGCAGCCGGCGTGGCCGGTGTTGAGGGCGGCCAGCAGATCGACCGCCTCAGGACCCCGGACCTCGCCGACCACGAGCCGGTCCGGCCGCATCCGCAGGGCCTGGCGCACCAGGTCCCGCAGGGTCACGAGACCAGCGCCCTCCTGGTTGGGCGGCCGGGCCTCCAGGCGCACCACATGCGGGTGGTCGGGGCGCAGTTCGGCCGAGTCCTCGGCGACGACGATCCGCTCGCGCGGGCCCACCAGGCCGAGCAGGGTGGACAGCAGGGTGGTCTTGCCGGATCCGGTGCCTCCGCTGACGAGGAACGAGATCCGGGCCTCGATCAGGGCCCTCAGCAGCGGCTCGCCGCCGGGCGGGACGGTGCCCGCCTCGGTCAATTCGGCCACGGCGAAGGCTCTCGGCCGCACCACCCGCAGCGAGAGACAGGTCGAGCCGACGGCGATCGGGGGCAGCACGGCGTGCATCCGGGTGCCGTCCGGAAGCCGGGCGTCCACCCAGGGCCGGGCGTCGTCGAGACGGCGGCCTGCCACGGCCGCGAGCCGCTGGGCGAGCCTGCGGATCGCCGCCGCGTCCCGGAAGGTCACCCCGGTCGGTTCGAGTCCGGTGCCGCGGTCCACCCAGACCCGGTCGGGCGCGCAGACCAGCACGTCGGTGACGCGGGGGTCGGCGAGCAGGGGTTCCAGGGGGCCGGTGCCGACGAGTTCGCTGCGCAGTTCCTCCGCGGCGCCGAGCACTTCGGTGTCGCCCAGCAGACGCCCCTGGGCCCGCAGCGCGGCGGCGACCCGGGCCGGGGTGGGGTCCGCGCCGCTCTGCGCGAGCCGTTGGCGCACCGCGTCGAGCAGGGCCGGGCCGCTCATACCGCACGCTCCGCGAGGAGGGCGCGCTCCCAGAACCCGGCGCAGAACCGGCCGAGTCCGCCGCGGGCGTCGGCGCCCGGTGGCGGGCCGCCGTCCCCGGCCGTCGCGGGCCCGGGTTCGGCGGGGAGTTCGCCGACGAGGGGCAGCCGGAGGGCGTCGGCGATCCACCGTTCGTCGAGGCCGGGGGCGTACGGCCCGCGGACGACCACGCGCAGGTCGCGCAGCACCCGGCCGGTCGCCCTGGCCACCCGGTGGGCGGCGGCGACGGCGCGCAGTTCGCCGGGGACGATCAGCAGTCCGAGGTCGAGCTGGGCGAGGATCTCGGTGGCGGTGGCGTCGATCCGGCGGGGCAGGTCGACGACGACGGCGCCGCCCCGCCTGCGGGCGGCCGCGAGCACCGAGCGCACGGCCTCGGGCGGTACGGGGACGGGGTCGCCGCGGTCCCAGCTGAGCACCCGTACGCCGCGTACCAGGGGCAGGGATTCCTCCAGGGCGGCGCCCGCCACGCGGCCTTTCGACGCGGCGAAGTCGGGCCAGCGCCGGCCTTCGGCGCGCTCGCCGCCGAGCAGGACGTCGAGTCCGCCGCCGAGCGGGTCGCCGTCGACGAGCAGGGTGCGCCGCCCGGTCCGCGCGGCGGCGAGCGCGAGGGCGCAGGACAGGGTCGAGGCCCCGGCGCCGCCGCGACCGCCGAGGACGCCGACGGTCAGGGCGGGCCGGCCGACGCCCTCGGCGGCGTCGGCGAGCAGGTCGACGAGCCGGCTCTCGTCGCGGGGCAGGTCGAGGACGCTTTCCGCGCCGATCTCGACGGCGCGCCGCCATTTGCCGGGGTCGTCGCCCAGGTCCCGGCCGACGAGCAGGACGCCCGGCCTGCGGGTGGCGCCCCGGCAGCGGCTCGCCGCGTCGTCGCCGACCAGGACGAGGGGTGGGCGGGTCCAGCCGGAGCGGGGTTCGGGCACGGCGTGGAACACCTCGGGTTCGGCGCCGGCCGCGGCGCACAGCCGCAGCAGGTCGTCCAGGAGCGCGAGGTCCTCCGTCACGATCAGCGGGCGGGCCGCCCGCGCCGCCTCGCGCCCGGAAACGGGGCTCGTCGTGGTCCCGGCGCGGTCCGGTCCGTTGTCCGGGCGGGCGGCCGAACCGTCTCCCCGCGTCCTTCCGCGAGCGGTCGATCCCTTCATGGCGCACACTCCTCGTGTGATTCCGGCGGTTCGCGGACTTCGCGACCGGAATCACCGTGCAGCCATCTCGGAAATCTTGTGGATCTTGCTGAAAAACTGTGGATAACCCACCGGTTGTGAATAACTTCTCCACCCGAACCGGTACTGCCCGGAGAGCACCCCGTCGACTACGCTGAGTGACGAATCGGGGTCGGTCTCGGCCTCGTGCCGTCTACCCGTGCGCGGGCCAAGGAAGGGGTGGCAATGACGAGTCGACGGGCGAAAACCGCTCCGGACATGCGACGACCCCCGCCGGGGGGGGAGAGCGGGGGTCGTCTCTCCGGCCGACTCGGGGGGGGGGGGAGGAGCCGGACCGGGTTAGCACGGTCGCGAACGATCCGTGACTTCCATGGTGTACCCGAGAGCCTTCTCAGGCAAACCCACGCGCCCCAGCGTACGCCGAATGGCGGGCACCTATGCTCGGGCTCGTGGAAAACCACTCGATGCCGCGCGCAGCAGCCTTCTTTGACCTGGACAAGACGGTCATTGCGAAGTCCTCGACGCTGACCTTCAGCAAGTCCTTCTACCGGGGCGGACTGATCAGTCGCCGTGCCGCACTGCGGACGGCGTACATCCAGTTCGTGTTCCTGGTGGGCGGAGCCGATCACGACCAGATGGAGCGGATGCGTGAATATCTTTCCGCGCTCTGCAAAGGCTGGAACGTCGCACAGGTCAAGGAACTCGTGGCCGAGACCCTGCACGACCTGATCGACCCGATCATCTACGACGAGGCCGCCTCCCTCATCGAGGAGCACCACGCCGCCGGCCGCGACGTGGTGATCGTCTCGACCTCCGGGGCCGAGGTCGTCGAGCCCATCGGCGAGATGCTGGGCGCCGACCGGGTCGTGGCGACCCGGATGGTGGTCGGCGAGGACGGCTGCTTCACCGGCGAGGTGGAGTACTACGCGTACGGCCCGACCAAGGCGGAGGCGGTCCGGGAGCTGGCCGCGTCCGAGGGCTACGACCTGGCGCGTTGCTACGCGTACAGCGACTCGGCGACCGACCTGCCGATGCTGGAGGCCGTCGGCCACCCGTTCGCGGTGAACCCGGACCGGGCGCTGCGGCGCGAGGCGGTCGCGCGCGAGTGGCCCGTGCTGGTGTTCGACAAGCCGGTCCGGCTGAAGCAGCGGCTGCCCTCGATGCCCGCCCGCCCGGCGCTCGTGGCCGCGGTCGCCGTGGGCGCGGCGGCCGTCACGGCCGGACTCGTCTGGTACGCCGGACGCCGCCGCCGGAGCTCCGCCGCCCGCTGCGCCTAGGCCGTGTCTGGCAAAGAGCGCCGTCCGCCCGAAGGGCGGGGTGCGCGGCGTCCGGTGCACTGCGCTCGCTTCGCTCGCTCCGTCTCGGCGCTTGATTCATCCTTCGGATGCCGAGCAGCAATCGCAAGGCGGAGGGTTGTCCTCGTACTGGATGTACTTGGACAACCCCGACAACGCAGCGTGGGGGCACCTCCCGTGCCCGAAGGGCTACGGGGGAGTGCGTGCCGGGCGTCGCGCACCAGGCGGGATTTGTCAGACGCGGCCTAGGGCCCGTCCGCCGTACCGGGCCCGGGGCGCGAAGGCCGCGAAGACCCCGGGCCGGGCGGATCGTTCCGCCCCGTTCCGCGAGGAAAGCAAAGAAGCGGAGTCAGGACTTTCGCTTCTTTCCGGACAGGAGTAGAAAGGAATCAGGCCCGCGAGACCTGGGACATCCGAGAGGATCACCTGTTGAGCAAGAAGGCCCCACGGACCTGACGCACAGAAACCTGGCACCCACGCGACGTCGACCCTTCGATTAAGGGCCAGCCGCACCAGGCGAAGGGCAAAGCAACCCCGCCTGATGGGCACATCACGAGGACGCTTGGTAACTGGGTGGACGTGCCAGCGGCGGTACCGGAACCGGTACCGCCGCAACCCTGTGCGCAGAACTTCCGGGCGGCTCAGGCCGCTCCGCGCTGCAGTGCCTCGCAGACCGCCGTCGACTCGCGTACCCCGAGTTCGACCGCGCGCCCGCAGTGCGTGATCCAGGCGGCCATGCCCTCCGCGGTCCCCGAGACATAGCCCTCGAAGGCGGCCAGGTAGGCGTCCCGCCCCAGTTCGGCGTGGCCGACCTCGGCCGGGCAGATCGACTTGGGGTCGAGACCGCTGCCGACCAGCACGATCCGCTCGGCGGCCCGTGCGATCAGCCCGTTGTGGGTGGTGAAGGGGCGCAGGGCGAGCAGTTCGCCGTGCACCACGGCCGCCGTGACCAGGGCCGGGGCCTCGCCACCCGCGATGATCAGTTCCGCGAGCCCGTCGAGCCGGCCCGAGACCTCCGCCGACGTCGGCAGCGGCGCCTTGATCAGCGGCTCGTCGACCGGCTCGCCGGCCTGTCGCGGACGGCCCGTCGAGTCGAGCGGCTCACCCTCGGCGACCAGGTGCAGCCGGGCGAGCACCCGCAGCGGCGACTGGCGCCAGATGGAGAGCAACTGCCCGCCCTCGGCGCTCAGTCGCAGTGCCGCGCCCACGGTGCGGGCCTCCGGGTCGGCGCTGAAGTCGGTCCGGCGGCGGACCTCTTCCAGGGCCCAGTCGGCACCGGCGAGCGCGGCCGAGCCGCGCGCCCCGCGCAGTGCCGCCTCGGAGGTGATCTCGTTGCTGCGGCGGCGCATCACGCGGTGGCCGTAGACCCGGTCGACCGCCTTGCGTACGGAGTCCACCGAGTCGGCGACGCCCGGCAGGGAGCCGAGGGCGGCCAGGGGGTCAGAGGCGTGCGTACTCATAAGTAGGGAGGCTACGCGCCCCGGGCCGCCGCCCCACGTTGGAGTGGTCTTCTTCACGCACCTTGACCACGGACCGCAGTACGGCTACTACGCTAGGTGAACATGAAGATCGCTTTCGTAGGGAAGGGCGGGAGTGGCAAGACCACCCTGTCCTCCCTCTTCATCCGACACCTCGCCACCACCGGAGCCCCGGTCGTCGCGGTCGACGCGGACATCAACCAGCACCTCGGCGCCGCGCTCGGCCTCTCCGACGAGGAGACCGCCGCGCTCCCCGCGATGGGGGCGCATCTGCCGCTGATCAAGGAGTACCTGCGGGGCGCGAACCCGCGGATCGCCTCCGCCGACACGATGATCAAGACCACCCCGCCCGGGGAGGGGTCGCGGCTCCTCGGGGTGCGCGAGGACAACCCGGTCTACGACGCCTGCGCGCGGCCGGTGGCACTCGACGACCAGGGGATCCGGCTGATGGCCACGGGGCCGTTCACCGAGTCGGACCTCGGCGTGGCCTGCTACCACTCGAAGGTCGGCGCGGTCGAACTGTGCCTGAACCACCTGGTGGACGGGCCCGGCGAGTACGTGGTGGTCGACATGACGGCCGGCTCCGACTCCTTCGCCTCCGGCATGTTCACCCGCTTCGACATGACGTTCCTGGTCGCCGAGCCGACCCGCAAGGGCGTCTCGGTCTACCGCCAGTACAAGGAGTACGCGCGGGACTTCGGTGTCGCCCTGAAGGTCGTCGGCAACAAGGTGCAGGGCGAGGACGACGTCGACTTCCTGCGCGCCGAGGTGGGCGACGACCTCCTGGTGACGGTCGGCCACTCGGACTGGGTCCGCGCCATGGAGAAGGGTCGCCCGTCCCCGTTCGCGGCCCTGGAGGACCGCAACCGGGCGGCTCTGCGCGCGCTCCAGCGCACCGCCGACGACTCGTACGCGCACCGCGACTGGGAGCGCTACACGCGTCAGATGGTCCACTTCCATCTGCGCAACGCGGAGAGCTGGGGCAACGCACGGACGGGGGCCGACCTGGCGGCGCAGGTCGACCCCTCCTTCACGCTGTCCGAAGGGCTCAGTGCGGTGCAGCCTGCTTGACGCCGGCCTGCTTGGCCGCCGGGGCCCCCGCCGGAGCGGCGGGCTTCGGGGCCAGGAAGGACGTCCAGCCGCCCGGCGGGGCCTCGCCGACCTTCAGCGTGTGGAGCTTGGCGAGGACGGCCGGGTCCTGGTCGTCCAGCCAGTCCGCGAGCTGGCGGAAGGAGACGCACTTGACGTCCTTCTGCACGCAGACCGTGGAGATGGTGTCCTCGATGGCGCGCATGTACGTGCCGCCGTTCCAGGACTCGAAGTGGTTGCCGATGATCAGCGGCGCGCGGTTGCCCCGGTAGGAGCGCTCGAATGCCTCGACGAGGCCGTCGCGCATCTGGTTGCCCCAGTAGTCGTGCTGGGACGGGTCGCCCTGGGTGGCCGTCCCGGACTGGTTGACCATGAAGTTGTAGTCCATGGACAGGGTCTCGAACTCGCGGCCGGGAACCGGGACGAGCTGCATCGACAGGTCCCACAGACCGTGGTCCTTCTTGGGCCAGATCTGGTCGTTGACACCGCTGGTGTCGTAGCGGAAGCCCAGCTGCGAGGCGGCCTTGACGAAGTTCTTGCGGCCCTCCAGGCACGGGGTGCGGGCGCCGGCCAGTTCCTTGTCGTAGTCGAAGGGCAGCGGCTGCTCCGCCTTCAGACCGGAGTTGGTCTTCCAGTGCTTGACGAAGGACTTGGCCTGGTTGATCTCACTCTTCCACTCGTCGACCGACCAGGTGCCCACTCCGCCGTCCTCGCCGCAGAAGTGGCCGTTGAAGTGGGTGCCGATCTCGTTGCCCTCCTCCCACGCGCCGCGCAGCTCGCGCACAGTGTCGCGGATGCCCTGGAGGTCGTTGAAGCCGATGTCGGAGCGGCCCGGGGAGTGCTGCGGCGGGTTGTAGAGGTGACGTTTCTCCTCAGGCAGCAGATACACACCGCTGAGGAAGTATGTCATCGTGGCGCCGTACTTCTTGCCCACCTCGCGAAAGTGCGAGAAGAGCTTCTGGCTGTCCTCGCCCGCGCCGTCCCAGGAGAACACCACGAACTGCGGGGGCTCCTGTCCCTGCTTCAGGCGCGCCCAGGTGGGCTGGTGGGGCTGGGTGCCGGTGAAGGCGGTGGAGCCGTCGCCGATCAGACGCACCGCTCCCTGCGGGGCGGCGGCCCCCTTCTTCACTCCGTCCGCGCCCGAAGTGCCCTTCTGGGCGGGGCCGCCCGAGCCGGAGCAGCCGGCGAGACCGGCCGTCAGGGCGACGGTGAGGGCGCCGAGGGCAAGCGCCTTCCTCTGCGCGGTGGTTCTGCTCCTGCCCCGTCTCGCGTTCCTTCTCCCGGTGGCTGACATCCGCCCGCCTCTCTTCGGATTCTCCGATTTACGTACAAGCGGCGTCAACGTCGCACCCGAGAAGCCGAAGGGCGTCAACGACAAGCGGCATGGCTACGTTCTGTCACCGGAACCAGTGAATCGTTGACCTATTTGCCCTGTTTTTCCTGCCAGAGTCTTTACTCTCCATTACCATTCATTTACCGAGCGTTGATCGGTGCCCCGCCATCGCACCCCGCACGAGCCGCGTCCGCGGCCGACCCGGAGGAGACGGGAAATGACTCTCTGCAGCCCCGGTACACCCACCCGCACGACCAACCGACCACGCGCCCAGCGGCCCCACGCGCCGCCGGGCGGACCACGCCGCTTCGCCCTCGCGGGCGCGGACGTATCCGCGTCCCTCGCCGTCTTCCTGATCGCGCTGCCGCTCTCCCTCGGCATCGCCCTCGCCACCGGAGCACCGCTCCAGGCCGGCCTGGTGGCCGCCGCCGTCGGCGGCATCGTCGCCGGCCGTCTCGGCGGCTCCCCGCTCCAGGTCAGCGGCCCCGCCGCCGGACTGACCGTCGTGACCGCCGAGTTGATCCAGCGCTACGGCTGGCGCACCACGTGCGCCATCACGGTGCTCGCCGGATTCCTCCAACTCGGCCTCGCCGCCCTGCGGGTGGCGCGCACCGCCCTCGCCGTCTCCCCCGCCATCGTGCACGGGATGCTCGCGGGCATCGGGGCCACCATCGCCCTCGCCCAGCTGCACATCGTGCTCGGCGGCAGCCCCCAGAGTTCCACCGTCGACAACGTGCTGGGCCTGCCCGCCCAGTTGGCGCACGCCTCGGGCGCCTCGCTCGCCGTCAGCGCGCTCACCGTCGCCCTGCTGCTGCTCTGGCCACGACTGCCCGGCGGCCGTACGGGACGGCTGTTGCGCCGCGCGGTTCCCGCCGCGCTCGTCGCGGTCGCCGCCGCCACGGCACTCGCCGCGGGGGCGGGCCTCCGGGTGCCCCGGGTCGACCTGCCGTCGTGGAGCGGCCATGTACTGCCCGGGCTGCCCGAGGGCCCGGTCCTCGGGATCGCCGCCGGGGTGCTCACCATCGTCCTGGTGACCAGCGTGCAGTCGCTGTTGTCCGCCGTCGCCGTCGACAAACTCGCCGCCCGGCGTGCCGCCGCCGGGGCCGCCGGAGCCACGGACGACCCGGCGACCGACCCGGCGACTGACCCGGCGACCGGCAAAGGTTCAGGAGACCGGCCGGCCGCCCCGCCCCGTTCCGACCTCGACCGCGAACTCGCCGGGCAGGGGGCGGCGAACATCGTCTCCGGGGCGCTCGGCGGTCTGCCGGTGGCCGGGGTCGCCGTGCGCAGCGTCGCCAACGTCTCGGCGGGCGCCGTCAGCCGTCACTCCACGATGCTGCACGGCGTCTGGATCGTCCTCGCGTCCCTGCTCCTCGTCCCGGTCCTCGACCTCGTCCCGCTGCCCGCGCTGGCCGCCCTGGTGATGGTGGTCGGGATCCAGATGGCCGGCATCACCCATCTGCGTACGGTCACACGCCATCGCGAAGTCCCGGTGTACGTGGTGACGTCGGCGGGCGTGGTCTTCCTCGGGATCCTCCAGGGGGTGGGCCTCGGCGTCGCCGCTGCGGTGGCCGTCGCGCTGCACCGGCTGGCCCGCACCCGGATCACCAGGGAGAAACGGGGCGGCTCCCATCTGGTGAGGATCAAAGGCCAGTTGACCTTTCTCGCGGTACCCCGGCTGAGCCGGGCCCTGCACCAGATCCCGGCGGGCGCCGACGCCGTCGTGGAACTGGAGGGCTCGTTCATGGACCACGCGGCGCACGAGACGCTGCACGACTGGCAGACCACGCACCGGGCCTTCGGCGGCACCGTGGCGACGAACGGCCCGGCCGGGGAGCCGACCGCCGAACGGCCGCCGCCCAAAGGGCTTTTCAAGGCCGCCCCGACAACCGGCCCGGCGGCGGACTCGACCCCCGGCCCGACGCCCGACCCGACAGCCGGCCCGGCGATGGACGCCGGCGCGCGGCCCGTCGGGCATCCGCGCCGCCCCTGGACGCCCTGGCCCGGCCACCGGCACGGCGAGGGACCCCGCACCGCCGGCGGCCCCGAGGCGCCGCCGGAATCGAAAAGCGCCACCGGGCACCGGCTGGCGAGCGGTGTGGGTGCTTTCCAGCGGGACACGGCGCCCCTCGTCAGAGCCGAGCTGGCGCGGCTCGCCCGGGACGGCCAGCGGCCGACCCATCTCTTCCTGACCTGTTCCGACTCCCGGCTGGTCACCAGCATGATCACGGCCAGCGGGCCGGGCGACCTGTTCACCGTGCGCAATGTGGGCAATCTGGTGCCGCCGCCCGGCGAGGAGAGCGGGGACGACTCGGTGGCGGCCGCGATCGAGTACGCGGTGGAGGTGCTGCGGGTCGAGTCGATCACGGTGTGCGGCCACTCCGGCTGCGGCGCGATGCAGGCCCTTCTCCAGGGTGCCGCGGACGGCGCGCCGACCCCGCTGCGCCGCTGGCTGCGGCACGCCCGGCCGAGCCTGGCCCGGATGCGGAACAGACGCCACGCCTGGGCCCGGATCGCGGGACGGCTGCCGGCCGATGAGATCGAACAACTGTGCCTGACCAATGTGGTGCAACAGCTGGAGCACCTGCGGGCGTACCCGTCGGTGGCACGGAGACTCGCCGAGGGCAACCTGAGCCTGCACGGGATGTACTTCCACGTGGGCGAGGCCCAGGTCTATCTGCTGGCCCCGGACGCCGCGGAGGTTTACGGGTACGACGACGTGTTCACACATGTACCGCCCGCTCCTGACGCGCCGGACACGAGCGACCCGAACGCCACCACCACCCCGACCGACCCGATCGGCCCTCCCGGACGGACGGAGAAAGACCTGAAAACCGCTCCCGTTTCCTGAACCGTCCGTTCCGCTCGCGCGTGTAAGTGGATGGCCCCCACTCTCCCCCGCCCGGGAGAGCGGGGGTCACGTTCGCCCGTACTCATAGGTCTAAACCACTTGCCCGGAAACTCTTGCCACCCGGGCGTCTGGCTGGTGAGCTAGGCGGCGGGACACAAGGCACATAAGGCGCCCTGGGAAAGGGAGAAGTCGTGAGCAACGAATCCTTGGCCAACCTTCTGCGCGAGGAGCGGCGATTCACACCGCCCGCCGAGCTGGCCGCGCACGCCAATGTCACGGCGGAGGCGTACGAGCAGGCCAAGGCGGACCGGCTGGGCTTCTGGGCCGAGCAGGCGAAGCGGCTGACCTGGGCCACCGAGCCCACCGAGACCCTCGACTGGTCGAACCCGCCGTTCGCCAAGTGGTTCGCCGACGGCGAGCTGAACGTCGCGTACAACTGCGTGGACCGGCACGTCGAGGCCGGTCACGGGGACCGGGTGGCCATCCACTTCGAGGGCGAGCCCGGCGACAGCCGCGCGATCACCTACGCCCAGCTCAAGGACGAGGTCTCCCGGGCGGCCAACGCGCTGCTCGAACTCGGCGTCCGCAAGGGCGACCGGGTCGCGGTCTACCTGCCGATGATCCCCGAGGCCGCCATCACGATGCTGGCCTGCGCCCGCATCGGCGCCGCCCACTCGGTCGTCTTCGGCGGCTTCTCGGCCGACGCCGTCGCCTCCCGGATCCAGGACGCCGACGCCAAGCTGGTCGTCACCGCCGACGGCGGCTACCGCCGCGGCAAGCCGTCCGCGCTCAAGCCGGCGATCGACGAGGCCGTGACCAAGTGCCCGCAGGTCGAGCACGTCCTGGTGGTCCGCCGTACCGGCCAGGACACCGCCTTCACCGAGGGCCGGGACGTCTGGTGGGACGACATCGTCGCCCGCCAGTCGGCCGAGCACACCCCGGAGGCGTTCCCGGCCGAGCACCCGCTGTTCATCCTGTACACCTCGGGCACCACCGGGAAGCCGAAGGGCATCCTGCACACCTCCGGCGGCTACCTCACCCAGGCCGCGTACACCCACCACGCGGTCTTCGACCTCAAGCCGGAGACCGACGTCTTCTGGTGCACCGCCGACATCGGCTGGGTCACCGGCCACTCGTACATCGTGTACGGGCCGCTGGCCAACGGCGCGACCCAGGTCATGTACGAGGGCACCCCGGACAGCCCGCACCAGGGCCGGTTCTGGGAGATCGTGCAGAAGTACGGCGTCACGATCCTCTACACGGCGCCGACCGCGATCCGCACGTTCATGAAGTGGGGCGACGACATCCCCGCCAAGTTCGACCTGTCGTCGCTGCGCGTCCTCGGTTCCGTCGGCGAGCCGATCAACCCCGAGGCATGGGTGTGGTACCGCGAGCACATCGGCGGCGGCCGCTGCCCGATAGTGGACACCTGGTGGCAGACCGAGACCGGCGCGATGATGATCTCCCCGCTGCCCGGCGTCACCGAGACCAAGCCCGGCTCGGCCCAGCGCCCGCTGCCCGGCATCTGCGCCACCGTCGTCGACGACGAGGCGCACGAGGTCCCGAACGGGGGCGGCGGCTACCTGGTGCTCACCGAGCCGTGGCCGGCGATGCTCCGCACCATCTGGGGCGACGACCAGCGCTTCATCGACACCTACTGGTCCCGCTTCGAGGGCCTGTACTTCGCCGGCGACGGCGCCAAGAAGGACGAGGACGGCGACATCTGGCTGCTCGGCCGGGTCGACGACGTCATGCTCGTCTCGGGCCACAACATCTCCACCACCGAGGTCGAGTCCGCGCTCGTCTCCCACCCGGCCGTCGCCGAGGCGGCCGTGGTCGGCGCCGCCGACGAGACCACCGGCCAGGCGATCGTCGCCTTCGTCATACTGCGCGGCACGGCGACCGAGGACGACGGCCTCGTCGCCTCGCTCCGCGACCACGTCGGCGCCACCCTCGGCCCGATCGCCAAGCCGAAGCGGATCCTCCCGGTGGCCGAACTGCCGAAGACCCGTTCCGGCAAGATCATGCGCCGTCTGCTGCGCGATGTCGCCGAGAACCGCGAGCTGGGCGACGTGACCACGCTGACGGACTCGTCGGTCATGGACCTCATCCAGACCAAGCTGCCGTCCTCGCCCACCGAGGGCTGACCGGAAAAGCGCGGGTGAGCGCCCGTCCCGGAGATCCGGGGCGGGCGCTTTCACGTGGCCCGCGACCGCTTCGGCGGCCGGTGGCCGCCCCGGGTGGTCCCGCCCGCCGGGGGCCCGTCGCACACGGCGTACGGAGATCACCGCGCGCGGCCGGGCTCGTTTGGGTAAGGTAGAGGTTTATCTAGGTGCGCCGGGAAGTCTGGTCGGCATGCGATGCGTCATGCCCACCCACCGGAGGTACACCCCGTGCCCGCGCCCACCACCCGCAAGTTCCTCGGCCGTCTCCCGCTCCCTGAACGCCGGTTCCTCACCGACGCCCTGCGCACCGAGACCGTCGGCGGGATGCTGCTCCTGATCGCCGCCGTCGTGGCACTCGTCTGGGCGAACACCCCGCTCCAGGAGAGTTACGCGGCCATCCGGGACTTCCACTTCGGCCCGGCGGCCCTGGGGCTCCATCTGTCGGTCCAGCACTGGGCCGCGGACGGGCTGCTCGCGGTCTTCTTCTTCGTCGCCGGTGTCGAGCTCAAGCGCGAAATGGTCGCGGGCGAACTGCGCAATCCCCGGGCCGCCGCGCTGCCCGTCATCGCCGCGGTGTGCGGCATGGCCGCCCCCGCCCTCGTCTACACGCTGGTCAACGCGATCGGCGGCGGCACCCTCGACGGCTGGGCCGTACCCACCGCCACCGACATCGCCTTCGCGCTCGCCGTCCTCGCCGTGATCGGCACCTCGCTCCCCTCCGCGCTGCGCGCCTTCCTGCTCACCCTCGCGGTCGTCGACGACCTGCTGGCCATCCTGATCATCGCGGTCTTCTTCACCAGCGACCTGAACTTCGTCGCCCTTGGCGGCGCGGTGGCCGGTCTCGCCGTCTTCTGGGTGCTGGTGCGCAAGAACGTCCGCGGCTGGTACGTGTACGTGCCGCTCGCGCTCGTGATCTGGGGCCTGATGTACAACAGCGGCATCCACGCCACCATCGCCGGTGTCGCCATGGGTCTGATGCTGCGCTGCACCCCCCGCGAGGACGAGGAGCACTCCCCCGGCGAGCGGGTCGCCCATCTGATCCGCCCCGTCTCCGCTGGTCTCGCGGTGCCGCTGTTCGCCCTGTTCTCGGCCGGGGTCACCCTCTCCGGGGGTGCCATGAGCGATGTCTTCACCCAGCCCGTCACGCTCGGCGTGTTGCTCGGACTGGTGGCCGGCAAGGCCTTCGGCATCTTCGGCGGCACCTGGCTCACCACCCGTTTCACCCGGGCGGAGCTGAACCCCGATCTGCGCTGGCCCGACGTCTTCGCGCTCGCCACCCTCGCCGGCATCGGCTTCACCGTCTCGCTGCTCATCGACGAACTGGCCTTCGCGGGCGACGCCACCCTGACGGACGAGGTCAAGGCGTCCATCCTGATCGGCTCGCTCATCGCCGCCGTCCTCGCCTCGATCCTGCTGAAAATGCGGGTCCGCCACTACCAGGCGCTGTGTGCCGAGGAGGACCGTGACGAAGACCACGACGGTGTTCCCGACGTGTACGAGCAGGACGACCCGGCGTACCACCTGAGAATGGCCGAGATCCATGAACGGAAGGCCGCCGAGCACCGTGAGCGCGCCCGACTGGCGGGGGCATCGCGCGACGAGGGCGACCGTCCGGCATGATCTGAGAGCCACTAACCGGCCCGTAAGGGGAGAAGAGGGAGCAGCCATGAGCGACCCGTTCGACGGAACCGAGCGCAGCCTCGGCCAGCTGGTCGCCTCGGCGACCGCCGAGATGTCCGCACTGGTGCACGACGAGATCGCCCTGGCCAAGGCGGAGATCAAGCGGGATGTGAACCGCGGCCTGCTCGGCAGCGCGATCGGCATCATCGCGGTCGTGATGCTGCTGTTCTCGCTGCCGATGCTGAGCTTCGTGCTGGCATATGCCATCAACACCTGGACCGGCGGTCACAACGGCAACGGCGGCTGGAACCTCCTCTGGTGCTTCGGGCTCTCCTTCATCGCGAACGTCCTGATCGCCGTGGTGCTCGGGCTGATCGCGGTCGCCAAGTTCAAGAAGATCAAGAAGCCGGAGAAGTCCCTCGCCTCCGCCAAGGAGACCGCCGCGATCGTGCAGAACGTGAAGCCGCACCCGCGTCCGGCCACCGTCACGGTCCCGGCGACCCAGGACAAGTCCGCGTCTGTGGCACGCTCCTCCGCATGACCGTCCCCGAGAGCAGCGGCGCCGGCGGCGCCGGCCCGGTCCGTATCGACGGACCCTGGACCCATCGCGACGTCGCCGCCAACGGCGCCCGTTTCCACATCGCCGAGATGGGCGACGGGCCACTGGTGCTGCTGCTCCACGGCTTCCCGCAGTTCTGGTGGACCTGGCGGCACCAGCTGCCCGCGCTCGCCGAGGCCGGGTTCCGCGCCGTGGCGATGGACCTGCGGGGCGTCGGCGGCAGCGACCGCACCCCGCGCGGTTACGACCCCGCCAACCTGGCCCTCGACATCACCGGCGTGGTGCGCTCGCTCGGCGAGCCCGACGCGGCGCTCGTCGGCCACGACCTGGGCGGCTATCTCGCCTGGACGGCCGCCGTGATGCGGCCCAAGCTGGTGCGCCGTCTCGTGGTCTCCTCGATGCCGCACCCGCGCCGCTGGCGCTCGGCGATGCTGTCCGACTTCGCGCAGACCCGCGCCGGCTCGTACGTATGGGGCTTCCAGCGGCCGTGGATTCCGGAGCGTCAGCTCGTCGCGGACGAGGGGGCGCTGGTGGGCCGGCTCATCGAGGACTGGTCCGGTCCGCATCTGAAGTCCGCCGTCGACGACGAGGCGCTGGCCGTCTACCGGCGGGCCATGTGCATCCCGTCCACCGCGCACTGCTCGATCGAGCCGTACCGCTGGATGGTGCGGTCCCTGGCCCGGCCCGACGGCGTCCAGTTCAACCGGCGCATGAAGCGGCCGGTGCGGGTGCCGACGCTCCATCTGCACGGCTCGCTGGACCCGGTGATGCGCACCCGCAGCGCGGCCGGCTCCGGTCAGTTCGTGGAGGCGCCGTACCGCTGGCGGCTCTTCGACGGCCTCGGGCACTTCCCCCACGAGGAGGACCCGGTGGCGTTCACCACCGAGCTTGTCAACTGGCTGAAGGACCCTGAACCGGACCGCTGAGGGGGCCGTTGACGCACGGGCGTACGCCGATTCGCCATGTGCCCCGCGCATACGCCAATTGGCGGGCCCCCAGGCGGTTACCGACCTTGGGGCCCGGGCACACGTCCCGGTATGAGCTGGACGCACGACTACGGTGAAACGGCACGCGACCGCCGCTCGATCGGCGCATCCGACACCCCCGAGCGGGGTGGCGGACAGAACCAGGGCCACGCGCATCCGGCGCGGGACGTGGGCATCTCACGCATCCTGCGCCGTCGTGCCCGCTGGGTCTCGGCGCGGCTGCGCCACACCCGTTCGTAGCCGCGCGCCCATCCGCTCCCGCGCGCTCGCTCACCACCGCGCGCGCTTCCCGCTCCCGTACGCGGCGGCCGGCCGTACCGACGCCGCTTCCCCCGTACGGGAGCCCTCACGTCCTTGAGAGCATCGGCGGGCAGGGCGCTCCTAGAGCGCGCAGCCCTGGCTGTCGACCTGCTGGACCGCGCTCCGGCCCCGGACGATGTCGTCGCGGATCTCGTCGGCCGTCAGGGCGTAGCCCGTCTGGGCGTCGTCGAGGGAACGGGCGAAGATCACGCCGTACACCTTGCCGTCCTCGGTGAGCAGCGGCCCGCCGGAGTTGCCCTGCCGGACGGTCGTGAAGAGCGAGTAGACGTTTCGGCGCACCTCGCCGCGGTGGTAGATGTCCGGGCCGTCGGCGCTGATCCGGCCGCGGACGCGGGCCGAGCGGACGTCGTAGCCGCCGTTCTCCGGGAAGCCGGCCACGATGGCGTCGTCGCCGCTGCGGGCGTCCTGGTCGGTGAACTGGAGCGGCTTGGCCTCCAGGTCGGGGACGTCCAGGACGGCGATGTCGCGCTGCCAGTCGTAGAGCACGACCTTCGCGTCGTAGAGCTTGCCCTCGCCGCCGATCTGCACGGTGGGCTCGGCGACGCCGCCGACCACATGCGCGTTGGTCATGACGCGGCGGTCGGCGAACACGAAGCCGGTGCCTTCGAGGACCTTGCCGCAACTGGGCGCGGTGCCGACGACCTTGACGATGGAGCGCTGGGCGCGGGCGGCGACGGGGCTGCCCGCGAGGGTCGGGTCGGGCGGCAGGACCTCGGTGATCTGTTCGTTGGTGAAGGGGCTGAAGACCTGCGGGAAGCCGTTCTGGGCGAGGACCGAGGAGAAGTCGTCCAGCCAGCCCGGCGCCTGAGCGGGCATCACCTGGGAGACCCCGAGCAGCACCTTGGAGTCGCGGACCTCCTTGCCCAGGGTGGGTATGGCGGTACGGGCGAGCGCGGAGCCGATCAGCCAGGCCACCAGGAGCATGGCGACGACATTGACCAGCGCGCCGCCGGTGGCGTCCAGGGCGCGGGCGGGGGCCAGGGTGATGTGCACCCGCAGCTTGCTGCCGAGGTGGGTAGTGAACGCCTGGCCGACGGAGGCGCAGACGATGACCACCATGACGAAGACGACGGTCACCGCCGTGGTGACCTGGCTGTGTTCGGTCAGCTGGTTCCACAGGATGGGCAGCAGCGATACGGCAACGAGACCGCCGCCGAGGAAGCCGATCACGGACAGGATGCCGACGACGAAGCCCTGGCGGTAGCCGATGACGGCGAACCACACGGCGGCGAGCAGCAGCAGAATGTCCAGCACGTTCACCGTCGGTAGCCTCACATGTTCGTCTTCGGTCGCCCGGCCCAGCCTGTCACGACCGGATGTCCAGCGTGACCTTCCTGGTGTGATCCCAGGGCCGCTCCCAGCCGGCGTAGTGCAGGATGCGGTCGATCACTCCGGCGGTGAAACCCCAGACCAGGGTGGAAGCGACGAGGAACGCGGGGCCGTCGTGGATTCTCGGATGGACCGCCATGACACGGTTCGCGGGGTCCGTGAGATCCGCCACGGGGACGGTGAAGACCCGGGCGGTCTCGGCGGGATCCACGACTCCGACCGGGGTCGGCGTGCGCCACCAGCCGAGCACGGGGGTGACGACGAAGCCGCTGACCGGGATGTAGAGACGGGGCAGCACCCCGAAGAGCTGCACGCCGGACGGGTCGAGGCCGGTCTCCTCGCGTGCCTCGCGCAGCGCGGCGCGCAGCAGACCGCCGTCGGCCGGGGCGCCGTCCTCGGGGTCCAGGGAGCCGCCGGGGAACGACGGCTGCCCGGCGTGCTTGCGCAGGCTGCCGGAACGCTCCATCAGGAGCAGTTCGGGACCGCGCTCCCCGTCGCCGAAGAGGATGAGCACGGCGGACTGCCGTCCGCCGCCGTCCTCGGGCGGCAGGAAGCTGCTCAGCTGCCCCGGCTCGACCCTGCGGGCCACGTGGTCGACCGGCGCCAGCCAGCCGGGCAGCCCGTCCCGGCTGAGCAGCCCGCCCGTTCCCTGAATCTCTTCACCCGTGCGCGTCATTGGCACCCCCGTGATCTCACAACGCGGTCGGCGTCCTCATTCGTTCCCCCGCCGCCGTCTTCCGGCGCAGGTTCGCTCCTGTGGGGGACACCGGGCCGGGCCCGGCCCTTCGCCGGCTGGGAGCAGGAGAGCCGGCTCGTCGACCTCGGCGGCGGCAGCAACCTGGTCCGGTACGGCCTCGACGACGCGCAACTACG
>NZ_JBEYZX010000035.1:0-72483 GCF_040646255.1 Streptomyces sp. NPDC046203
CCCGGGTGGCGGCCAAGTTCGACACGGCCAAGGACGTGTTCACGTACGAGGAGCTGGACGCTCTGCTCACCCCGCACTACGCGGGCCGGCCGGCCAGCTCGGGCACGTACACCAGCGCCGCCGCCGCGAGCACCGCGCCCACGCCCGAGGCGAGGACCGTCCGCGACACGTTCTCGGGTCTCATGGCGCTCACTGTGCAGCCGCCCGCCGCCGGGCGAGGAGCGCGCCGAGGGCCGTTCCGGCGGGTTCACACCGATGGCCCCGAGTGCCAGGCTGGAGACATGGACGATCTTCACAAGGCTCTTTCCGGCGATGAATCCGACGCCCGTCACGACGACCCCCGGCCCGAGGGGCCCGAGGGGGCCGCCGGGGAGCCCGGCGCGCGGCCGGAGGAACTCCACGCGCGGCTGCGCGCCGGACTCCCCGCCGAAGCCGTGCTCACCGACCCCGACGTCATGGCCTCCTACGCCCATGACATGGCGAGCTTCTGCACGGCCGGCGCCCCCGCTGCCGTCGTGCTCCCGCGCACCGTCGAACAGGTCCAGCACGTCCTGCGCACCGCGACCGCGCTCCGTGTCCCCGTCGTCCCCCAGGGTGCCCGCACCGGCCTGTCCGGCGCCGCCAACGCCTCCGACGGCTGCATCGTGCTGTCTTTGGTCAAGATGGACCGGATCCTGGAGATCGACCCCGTCGACCGGATCGCCGTCGTCGAACCCGGTGTGATCAACGCCGTGCTGTCCCGCGCCGTCGCCGAACACGGCCTGTACTACCCGCCGGACCCCTCCAGCTGGGAGATGTGCACGATCGGCGGCAACATCGGCACCGCGTCCGGCGGCCTGTGCTGTGTGAAGTACGGGGTGACCGCCGAGTACGTCCTCGGTCTCGACGTCGTCCTCGCCGACGGGCGGCTGCTGCGCACCGGCCGCCGCACCGCGAAGGGCGTCGCCGGATACGACCTGACCCGGCTTTTCGTCGGTTCCGAGGGCAGCCTCGGCATCGTCGTCGGGGCGGTCCTCGCGCTCAAGCCGCAGCCGCCCGCGCAGCTCGCGCTCGCGGCCGAGTTCCCGTCGGCGGAGGCGGCCTGCGAGGCCGTCTGCGCCATCATGGAGCGGGGCCACACCCCGTCCCTCCTCGAACTGATGGACGGCACCACCGTCCGGGCCGTCAACCGGCTCGCGCACATGGGTCTGCCCGACACCACCGAGGCGCTGCTGCTGTGCGCCTTCGACACCCTGGACCCGGCCGCCGATCTGGCCGCGGTGGGGGAGCTGTGCCGGGCCGCCGGGGCGACCGAGGTCGTCCCCGCCGAGGACGCGGCCGAGTCCGAACTCCTGCTCCAGGCCCGCCGGCTCTCGCTCAACGCGCTGGAGACCATCAAGCCCGCCACGATGATCGACGACGTCTGCGTGCCGCGCACCAAGCTCGCCGCGATGCTCACCGGCACGGACGCGATCGCCGCGAAGTACGGGCTGACCATCGGCGTCTGCGCGCACGCGGGCGACGGCAACACCCACCCGGTCGTCTGCTTCGACCCCGCCGACGAGGACGAGTCGCGGCGGGCGCGGGAGTCCTTCGACGAGATCATGGCGCTCGGACTCGCGCTGGGCGGCACGATCACCGGCGAGCACGGAGTCGGCGTGCTGAAGAAGGAGTGGCTGGCGCGCGAACTCGGGCCGGTGGGGCTCGAACTCCAGCGCGGCATCAAGCGCACCTTCGACCCGCTGGGCCTGCTGAACCCGGGCAAGCTCTTCTGACGTACCTCGGTCCGGTGCCGTGCCCGGGACCGGGGTGACAGTCGCACCCGCATCCGTATCCGCACCCGTTCCCGGTGCCGGCCGTACGCGCGGGTGGGCGGTTCCGGGAGCCCGAGCGGTCCGGGCGGGCAGGGCAGGCGGATACGCGCCGGCGCGTCGCACCGGTCGGCGCCTCACCGGTCGTCCTCGGCGGACTCGTCCGACCCCCACGGGTCGCGCGGCCACAGGTCGTCCGCCACGACCGTGGTCGCGAGCAGTTCGGCGAGCCCGTCGTCGATGCCGAGCCGGTCGCCCTCGGTGCCCGGCGGGACGGCGCGCAGGGTCCGCTCCAGCCAGGCGGACACCTGCGCGGACGGGGCCTCCAGAAGGGCGTCGCCGTCGGGGGAGGACAGGGCCATCAGGATGACGTTGCGGCCGTCGACCTTGGTCGGCCAGATCCGGACGTCACCGTGGCCGCAGGGCCGGAACACGCCCTCGACGAGGAGTTCGCGGGCGAAGGTCCAGTCGACCGGGTACTCGGAGCCGACGTGGAACTCGATGTGGATCGCGTACGGGTCGCCGGTCAGATAGGCGAGCCGGGCGGGGACGGGGACGGAGCACTCGGGCGACAGGACGAGCTGCATCTCCAGCTCGCGCTCGACCACGGTGTTGTCGGTGTTCTGCATGATGGTTTCGCCTCTCTCCCGCGCGGCCCGCGGCGGGCCGTCACCAGGAGAGAGCGGGGTCGGTCCGGACTATGACGCGACTTCGGAGAAGTTTCCGAAGAAATTTTTCCGGGCCTCCGAGGACGGGGGCGGACCGGGCGCGCGATGAGGGCAGGACGGGGGTGGACCGGGCGTCCCCGTCGTCGGCCGGGACCAGACCGACCAACGGACAGCCACAGGCCCGAGTATCACTCTGCGTCACATTTTCTTGATGGCATCCCCCGGAAGCGGGCTTTCTGGCGGGCTCCATGTCCCCACGGGGGCGTTCTTCGTTACTGTCCTCCCTGGGGCGCGGGCGCCCGCGCGGATCAAGACCTTGTGACTGAACGGAGTCGGGGCAGTGGCTACTCCACCTGGAGGCGGCGGGGACGTACCGCAGGCGGGCTACTACCCCGACCCGTCCATTCCCGGGTACATCCGCTACTGGAACGGGGGCGCGTGGGTCCCCGGGACGAGCCGGCCGGCTCCCCAGGAGGGCGAGACCCCGCCGGCCCCGCCGGTCCCCGGCACGCCGATGCCCGGCCCGGCCGCTCCCGCGGAGGCGGAGGCTCCCGCGACCCCGGTGGTTCCCGCCGTCCCGGTGGCCCCGACGGTCCCGGCTGCCTCTGCGGTCCCCCCAGTGCCCATGGTCGAGGAGACCGGCCCGCTCTTCT
The DNA here is from genome assembly GCF_040646255.1 of Streptomyces sp. NPDC046203. Classification (NCBI taxonomy): domain Bacteria; kingdom Bacillati; phylum Actinomycetota; class Actinomycetes; order Kitasatosporales; family Streptomycetaceae; genus Streptomyces; species Streptomyces sp. NPDC046203. Next base: position 3,112 of record NZ_JBEYZX010000035.1, read on the forward strand.
TCGACGAGGACCCGGAACCCGCCTCCTCCTGGCAGGCCACCACCTCCGGCCAGACCGGCTTCGGCGGCGAGATGGACCAGAAGGTGTCCTGGGGCCACACCGGCGGCGCCGACCCGCGCGCGGCGGCGTCCCCCGCCTGGCCCGCGTCCGGCGGCCACGCCGAGCCGCCCGCGTCGGCGTCCGTACCGGCGCCCGCGCCCGCCCCCACGCCCGTTCCCGCCCAGGCCCAGGCCCCGTTGCCGATGCCGTCGCCCGAGACCGTACGCGACCAGGCCACCACCACCCTGAAGGCCACCGGCGCACCCGCGGCCTACGGCGCCCGGCCCGCCGCTCCTCAGGCGGCGGCACCCGCCGCACCCCATGTGCCGCAACCGCCCCAGATGCCTCAGGCACCCCACGCGTCCCACGCGCCTTCCTGGCCCGTCGCCGAAGCCGCCCCGGCCAACCCGGCCGCAGCCGCTTCCGACCCCGCGCGCGGTACGGGCACAGTGCCGCCCCAGGGCGGCCGCCCGGTGGCCGGCGCGCAGGACCGGCCCGCCGCTACGGCCCCGGCCCCCGTCCGCCAGGAGGCCGCCGCGGCCCCCGCCCCGGCCTGGCCCGAGGACCGCCGGACCGCCGTGCCCGGACCGGCCGGCCCGCTCGGACCGCTCGGCGCCGGCGGAGCCGTCAACTCCGCGCCCGCGCCCTCACCCTGGGCCCAGCAGTCCTCCCCGCCCCCTCAGCAGACGCGGCCCGCGCAGCCCGCACCCGTGGCCCAGCCGGCGCGGCCCGCCCCGGACGCCGGGCAGCCGCCCGTCACCCCCTGGAAGCCGCCGGTCGAGGACCCGTTCCTGGCGGCGATGCGCGACCAGACCGCCGCCCGGCCCGCCGGTCTTGGCCGTCGGCTGCTGGCCCGGATCATCGACGGCGTGGTCGTCGGCGCGGTCCTCGGGGCCGTCGCCTACCCGCTGGGCAGCGCCGCCCTCGCCCATATCGACGACAAGATCGAGGCGGCCCGTCAGTCCGGTGTCACCGTGCAGGTCTGGCTCGTCGACTCCACGACCGCCGGGCAGTTCGGCGTCATCCTCGCGGCCTTCCTCCTCCTCGGTGTGCTCTACGAGGTGCTGCCCACCGCCAAGTGGGGCCGCACGCTCGGCAAGAAGCTGTGCGGGATCCAGGTCCGGGACATCGAGGCGCACGAACCGCCCACGTTCGGCACGGCCCTGCGCCGCTGGCTGGTCTACAGAGTGCTCGGGCTGCTCCTGATCGGGGTGGTCAACGTGCTCTGGTGTCTGTTCGACCGGCCGTGGCGGCAGTGCTGGCACGACAAGGCCGCCCGTACGTTCGTCGCCGCCGGATAGCCACCGGCGGTCAGGGCCTCGTCGGCCGGGCAAGGGCCCGTTCACCGGGGTGTCACCCGGGGGGTCACCCGGACGGGGGCCGATTCGTTGCGGGGCCCGGGGGCGCGGGATGCACTGCCCCCATGAGCAACGATCAGCCGCCGCCTCCGGGACCGCCCCCGGAGGACGACCCCTTCGGCAAGAAGCCCCCGGGCCCGCCCCCCGGCGAACCCCCGCCCTCGGGACCTCCCTTCGGCGGCCCGCCCCCCGGCGGACCTCCACCGGGCGGCCCGCCCCCCGGCGGACCTCCACCGGGCGGGCCTCCTCCCGAAGGGCCATCTTCAGGCAACCCGTACGACAGGCATATGCCACCCCCGCCGCCGTACGGCGATCCCGGGGGCTACGGCGGTTTCGGCGCCGATCCCCTCGCCGGGATGCCGCCGCTCGGTGATCCGGTGCGCCGGATCGCGGCCCGCGTCCTCGACTGGCTGATCGTCGCCATCCCGCTCGCCCTCATCGGCATCCCGTTCCACATCTACGAGCGGATCACCGAGAACGACGACTGGAACAACACGGTCAACAGCCTCAACGGCGGCAGCCAGTTGATCTTCCAGCTGATCACGATCGTCGCGTACGTCGGCTACGACACGGTCATGGTCGCGCGCAACGGCCAGACCCTCGGCAAGAAGTGGCTGAAGCTGCGGGTCGCGATGCTCAACGACGGTTCCACACCGCCGATGAACGCCTCCCTCGTCCGCGCGTTCGTGCTCTGGCTGCCCGCGCTGATCTGCTGCGCCTGCCTGTGGCCGCTGCTCATCCTGATCCTGATCCTGCTGGACAAGCCGTACAAGCAGGGCTTGCACGACAAGGCGGCCAAGACGGTCGTGGTGACCGTTCCCGAGCGGCGGTGACGTGGCGGCCGTCCCGCAAGACCCGAACCGTCCACCGTCCACCGCCCACCGTCCACCGCCCACCGCCCACCGCCCACCGCCCAGCGCCCATCGCCCATCACCCATCACCCACCGCCCGGTGTCCGGCGCACGGGGCTCCGGGCCGCAGTCGGAGCCCCGCCGCCGGAGCCCCGTGCGCCGTACGACAGACACGACTGGCATATGCCATCCCGCGTACTCCCCGGTGCGTCCGCACCACCCGCCCGTACCCCCTCCGGGCATCCATCTGGGGGTCCGTCAGAGGCTCAGGAGAGTCCGACTATTGAAGAATCGGTCCTGCATAGTGCACTTGGCCTGTCCAAGTCAAGATCTGGTTTTTCTTCGTCAACTCCGGTCGAATGTCGTCACTTGTGACGCGCACAACCGCCTGGGCGGACACCCCACCGATTCCGCCGGGTGAGCGCGCCGGGGAGGACGAAAACAAGTGACCAACAGACGACGGACGATCATGGCGTCCACTGTCGTCGTGGCGCTCGCGGCCACGGCCGCCACCGCCTCGACCTTCGGGACGGCGTGGGCCGCCGGGGCCGACGACACGCCGGCGGCCGTGGCCGCCCACCGGGCCCAGGCCGTCGACAAGACGACGGTCGACCACAACCTCGACGGTCCGTTCAGCAAGAAGCAGGACCAGCAGCGCAAGGCCGCTGTCGACGCCGTGCTCAAGGGCAAGGCCAAGGTCGAGAAGCGCAACGGCTCCGACGTGGTCAAGCTCAGCAACAAGAAGTACGTCGAGCTGGGCCGCGAGAAGACCGACAAGATCTTCACCATCCTCGTCGAGTTCGGCGACGAGGTGGACCCGAAGTACGGCGGCGAGCCCGGCCCGCTGCACAACTCCATACCCAAGCCGGACCGCAAGGTCGACAACTCGACCGCCTGGAAGGCCGACTACAACCAGGCCCACTTCCAGGACCTGTACTTCGGCACCGGCAAGGAGAAGGGGCAGCCCAAGCAGTCGCTGAAGACCTTCTACGAGCAGACCTCGTCCGGCCGCTACTCGGTCGACGGCACGGTCACCGACTGGGTGAAGGTCCGCTACAACGAGGCCCGTTACGGCTCGAACTACTGCGGCCAGTCCAACTGCATCAACGTCTGGGACACGGTCCGCGACGGCGTCAACGCCTGGGTCGCCGACCAGAAGGCACAGGGCAAGTCCGACGCGGACATCAAGTCGGTCCTGGCTTCCTACGACCAGTGGGACCGCTACGACTACGACAACGACGGCGACTTCAACGAGCCCGACGGCTACATCGACCACTTCCAGATCGTCCACGCGGGCGAGGACGAGTCGGCCGGCGGCGGCGCGCAGGGCGGCGACGCGCTGTGGGCGCACCGCTGGTACGCCTACGGCACCGACAACGGCAAGACCGGCCCGTCGTACAACAAGGCCGGCGGTACGCCGATCGGTGACACCGGCCTCTGGGTCGGCGACTACACGATGCAGCCGGAGAACGGCGGCCTCGGCGTCTTCGCGCACGAGTACGGTCACGACCTCGGTCTGCCGGACCACTACGACACCTCCGGTGGCGAGAACTCGACCGGCTTCTGGACCCTCATGTCCTCCGGTTCGTGGCTCGGCGCCGGCAAGGACTCGATCGGCGACACGCCCGGCGACATGAGCGCCTGGGACAAGCTGCAGCTCGGCTGGCTGGACTACGACAAGGTCAGCGACGCGCAGCGCGCCACCAAGACCACCCACAAGCTGGGCGTGTCGGAGTACAACACCAAGCTTCCGCAGGCGCTCGTCGTCGAGCTGCCGAAGGAGCACGTCACCACCGATGTCGTCGCCCCCGCCGAGGGTGCGAACCAGTGGTGGAGCGACATGGGTGACGACCTCAAGAACACCCTGACCCGCCCGGTCGACCTCACCGGCAAGTCCTCCGCCTCCCTGGACCTCCAGGGCTGGTGGGACATCGAGCAGGACTACGACTTCCTCTACACGGAGGTCTCCACCGACGGCGGCGCCAACTGGACCGCCCTCGACGGCACCGCCGACGGCCAGCCGCTGCCGAAGGACGCCTCCGGCGCCTCCGCGCTGACCGGTGAGTCCGGCACGCACAAGAAGCTCTCGTTCGACCTGAGCGCCTACGCGGGCAAGAAGTTCGACCTCCGCTTCCGCTACCAGACGGACGGCGGCGCGGGCGGCAAGGGCTTCACCGCCGACGCCATCACGCTGACCGCCGACGGTGCGCCGATCTTCTCGGACAACGCCGAGAACGGTGACAACGGCTGGGTCTCCAACGGCTTCTCGCGCGTCGGTGCCTCGTTCTCCAAGGACTACGAGCAGTACTACATCGCCGAGAACCGCCAGTACGTCTCGTACGACAAGACCCTCGAGGTCGGCCCGTACAACTTCGGCTTCACCGGCGACAAGGCGAGCTGGGTCGAGCACTACGCGTACCAGAACGGTCTGCTGATCTGGAAGTGGGACCTGTCCCAGAAGGACAACAACACCTCCCAGCACCCGGGCCAGGGCCGCGTCCTGCCGATCGACTCGCACCCGACGCCGCTGCGCTGGAACGACGGCACCCTGATGCGCGGTCGCATCCAGGCGTACGACTCGCCGTTCACCCTCGCCAAGACGGACGGCATGGTCCTGCACAAGCTGGGCCAGGCCACCACGGTCCCGTCGCTCCCGGGCAACCCGGTCTTCGACGACCACACGGGCACCTACTGGACCGCTCAGGACCCGCGGTCCGGCGTCAAGACCACTGACACCAATACCAAGATCCAGGTGGTCAAGGAGCAGCCCAACGCCGGAACGGTCACCGTCGAGGTCGGCCCGTCCGTGAAGTAATCCGTGACGTGACGGCGAAAGCCTGAGCATCACCGCAGGTCAGAGCATGATCGGCCGTCGCCCCCTAGCGGGCGGCGGCCGATCGTGTTTAGGTGCGTCGTACGGCCTGAGCCGACCTCGGGCCGTCTGTTGTTATTGACAGTCGTTCCACGGGGGAGTGGTTCCGCATGTCCACAGGAGGCTTCTGCCGCCTGCCCGGAGGCAGTGTCGTCGTCGCCATAGGGCTGCCCAGCCCGGCCGGCGACGGCTCCACCGTCCGCTTCCTGGTGCACGCCGCGAACCGCGCCCGCGCCCTGACCCGGCTGCGCAACCTCGGACTGCGCTCCGTTTATCTGCGCGGCAACACCGAGCCGCCCACGCCCGACGAGATCACGGCGGTGCTGCACCACCCGGACGGGCTGCTGTGGCGGATCACCGCGCAGGAGCTGTGGCACTCCATACGGATGCTGCCGAAGGCGCCGGTGGGCTGAGGGGACGGGGGCGAGGGGCCGCGAGGCTCCGAGGCTCCGGTTCTCGCCGGCGGTCGTCTGCGCGTCCGGTCGTACGGTCGTACGGTTACGCGACGACGGGGCTGCCGGTCAGCTCCACGCCCGCCGCGCGCAGCTCCTCCAGGGCCCGGTCCGTGGTCTCCCGCGCGACGCCCGCCGTCAGATCGAGCAGGACCCGGGTGCGAAAGCCCTCGCGGACCGCGTCCAGGGCGGTCGCGCGCACACAGTGGTCGGTGGCGATGCCGACGACGTCGACCTCGGCGATGTCCCGGGCGCGCAGCCACTCGGCGAGCGTGCTGCCGTTCTCGTCGCGCCCCTCGAATCCGCTGTACGCGGCCTCGTAGGCGCCCTTGTCGAAGACCGCGTCGATCGCGCCGCCCGCGACGGCGGGCGCGAAGTTCGGGTGGAAGCCGACGCCCTCGGTGCCGGCCACGCAGTGGTCGGGCCAGGAGGCGACGTAGTCCGGGTGCGCGGAGAAGTGGTCGCCCGGGGCGACATGGTGGTCACGGGTGGCGACGACGTGTCTGTACGCGGACCCGGCCGTCTCGCCGACCAGTTCGGTGACGGCGGCCGCGACATCGCCACCGCCCGTCACCGCGAGGCTGCCGCCCTCGCAGAAGTCGTTCTGAACGTCCACAACGATCAAAGCGCGGTGCATGGCGGGTGTCCTTAGCGGTGTGGGGGAGGGGAGGGCGGGGCCGAAGGCGGGAATGCGAAGCCAGGGGCCGAAGCCGGAGGTCGGCGGCCGGTTCCGAGCCTAGGTACTTCCCCCGCCCGGCGGGAGGGGGAGGGCACCCCGGATCGGCCGGCACGGGACTGCGCGGGGCGGACAGAGCGGGTGGGGCGGAGGAGGGCCGGTGTGCCGGAGGGCCGCCCGGTTCAGGGGCCGCCCGGTTCACACCTCGCGCGCCTCGCCCGGACGTACGCCCTCGTCCGTCCGTACGTCCTCCGCCGCCCCGCCCCCGCCTCCGTCAGACGTACTCCGTCGGCAGCACCGGCTCGCCCCGCGACAGCTGGATCGCCGACATCGGCAGCCCCGCGCGGACCGCGATGTGCCGGGCGCGGGCCGTCTCCAGGGGCTCGCGGGCCACCACGTCACCCGCCTTGACCAGCGGAACCAGCAGCTGCCGGTCGACCAGCTCGGGCGGCACCGGACCGGTGCCGATCACCTCGGCCTCGGCGATCCCGTCGCCGTCCACCCGGCGGGCGGCCCACTTGCGCCCGCCCACGGACACCTTGCCGCCCACGGACTTCTTGGCGACCGGTGTCAGCGGCGCCCTCGGGTCCGCCGACGCGGCCCGCGCGACCAGCTTGTAGACCATCGAGCAGGTCGGGTGCCCGCTGCCGGTGACGAGCTGGGTGCCCACCCCGTACGCGTCGACCGGCGCGGCGGCCAGCGAGGCGATGGCGTACTCGTCGAGGTCGGAGGTGACCACGATCCGGGTGTCGTGCGCGCCCAGCTCGTTCAGCTGCGCCCGGACCCGGTGGGCGACGAGCAGCAGATCGCCGGAGTCGACGCGGACGGCGCCGAGGCCGGTGCCCGCCACCTCGACGGCGGTGCGGACGGCCTCGGCCACGTCGTAGGTGTCGACGAGCAGGGTGGTGCCGGAGCCCAGCGAGTCGACCTGGGCCCGGAAGGCGTCGCGCTCGGTGTCGTGCAGCAGGGTGAAGGCGTGGGCGGAGGTGCCGACGGTCGGGATGCCGTAGCGGAAGCCCGCCGCGAGGTCGGAGGTGGAGTCGAAGCCGCCCACGAACGCGGCGCGGGCGCAGGCGACGGCGCCGAGCTCGTGGGTGCGCCGGGCGCCCATCTCGATGAGCCGGCGCCCGCCGGCGGCGGCCGACATACGGGACGCGGCGGCGGCGATGGCCGAGTCGTGGTTGAGGATGGAGAGGATCACCGTCTCCAGGAGCACGCACTCCGCGAAGGTGCCCTCCACGCGCAGCACGGGCGAGCCGGGGAAGTACACCTCGCCCTCGGGGTAGCCCCAGATGTCGCCGGAGAAGCGGTAGCCGGCCAGCCACTGGAGGGTCGGCTCGTCGACGATCCCGCGCTCGCGCAGGAAGCCGATCACGTCGGCGTCGAAGCGGAAGTTCTCGACGGCGTCGAGGACGCGTCCGACTCCGGCGAGCACCCCGTAGCGCCGCCCCTCGGGCAGTCGGCGGGTGAAGACCTCGAAGACGGACCGGCGGTCCGCGGTGCCGGCCCGGAGGGCGGCCTGGAGCATGGTCAGCTCGTACTGGTCGGTGAAGAGCGCGGTCGACGGGACGTCCACCGGCAGGCCGATGCCGCTCTTCAGCGCGCGCGCGTCGCGCGCTTCGTCGTTTCGCAGCCCAAGGTCCGCAGCGTTCATAGGATGATGCTAGCGCACTATTCGTCATTCTGACGAATAGTGGTGCGGCGCGGGTGACCCGTTTGTGCGACGGGCCGCCGCTAGTGGCAGCATGGGCCACGTGAGCGTCGCGCCTATCGAGATCGAACGTACCCAGTCGGCCGAGGAGGTCTCCGCAGTCGTCGAACCGGACGTGCCGTGGGTGACCCTCGTGCACAACGACCCGGTGAACCTGATGAGCTATGTCACCTACGTCTTCCAGGCGTACTTCGGTTACTCCAAGGACAAGGCGCACAAGCTGATGCTCGACGTGCACAACAAGGGCCGCGCGGTGGTCTCCAGCGGCACCCGCGAGGAGATGGAACGCGACGTGCAGGCCATGCACGGCTACGGCCTGTGGGCGACCCTCTCGCAGGACCGCGGCTGATGGCGGGGCACTTCGAGGCGCGCCCGGGCGGCGGCGCGGCCGTCGCGCTCGACCAGGTCGAGATCTCCATCCTGCGCTCGCTCGCGGTCCAGCTCCTGGAACTGATCGGCCCCGGCGACGAACCCGCCCAGGGCGAGGACCCGCTGGCCGCGCTGTTCGCCGAGGGACCGAGCGAGCCGCCCGCCGACCCGGCGCTGCGCCGGCTCTTCCCCGACGCGTACGGGAACGACACCGACGAACTGCGGCAGGCCGCCGCCGACTTCCGCCGCTTCACCGAGAACGACCTGCGGGCGCGCAAGCGCCAGGACGCGCTCGCCGTGGTCCGCAGCCTCGACGAGCTGTCCTCCTCCGCCTCCTCCGCGTCCGCTGAGTCCGCCGAGTCCGGCGTGTCCGGTGCGTCCGGCGGCGGTGGGGCGACCGCCGTCGACGGCGCCGACGAGGCCGAGGGTCGGGACGGGGGTGAAGGCGGCGGGATCCTCGCACTCGCCCCGGAGGGTTCCCGTGCCTGGCTCGGCACCCTCAACGACCTGCGGCTGACCATCGCCTCCCGGCTGGAGATCACCGAGGACGAGGAGAGCGAGCTGCTGTACCGGCTGCCCGACTCCGACCCGCGCAAGCCGATGGTGATGGCGTACCTCTGGCTCGGCGGTCTCCAGGAGACCCTCGTCGAGACCCTGATGGCTCCCTGAGGGCCCCCTGACGCCCTCCCCTGACGACCCCCTGGTGCCCCTCTGATGGCCTAGGGGGCGTCCGGCGGATCCCGGCCGGGGCCGTGACACCCGGCACGGCACCTGGCCGCGCCGTCGAAATGCCTGAACAGCTCCGCTATGAAGGCATTCCGGCGCCTTGTCGGCTACCGCACCAGACGCCCCGGCCTGTCCGGTCCGTCCGGCCCCGATCCACCGGACGGCCCCCGGCGAGCCCGCCCCCGCCTGGCGCGTTCGCTCAGCGGACGCTCAAATCCGGATAACGAATACGTTATCGAAGTGACCCTGTTTGCCGTGTTGGGTCACTTCTGTCCGCATAGTCATGTGGTGTGGGTCACATGATCGATCGTCGCTCACGGCGACTCCATGTCGACTCCGTGATAGATCTTCACGACCGCCCGGGGACGCCACCCTTGTTCCCGGGGGCGCTTCGGCCGGCTGACCGCCGGTGGCACTCCATCCATATCCGGGGGGATCAGGACCTGGTCCGCGGTACGGCGCACGCGATTGCGCCGCCACGCGGATCAGCATGGAGAAAGGCGCACCACCATGACCTCAGCGCAGGTCGGCACGCAGCACGACGGCCAGGAGGCCGCGGACTCCGCGGCGGGCGAGGGGTACCACCGGGCACTCGGCGCCCGTCAGATCCAGATGATCGCCATCGGCGGCGCCATCGGCACCGGCCTCTTCCTGGGCGCCGGCAAGGGCATCTCCAAGGCCGGACCGAGCCTCATCCTCGCGTACGCGATCGCGGGCCTGGTCATCTTCCTCATCATGCGAGCGCTCGGCGAGCTGCTCATGTACCGTCCCGTCTCCGGCTCCTTCTCCGAGTACGCGCGGGAGTTCATCGGCCCCTTCGCGGGCTTCGTGACCGGCTGGACGTACTGGCTGTTCTGGGTCGTCACCGGCATCACCGAGGTCACCGCCGCGGCCACCTATATGACGTACTGGTGGAACATCCCGCAGTGGCTGTCCGCCCTCGTCTTCACCTTCATCCTCTACGGCGCGAACCTCATCTCCGTGAAGCTCTTCGGCGAGCTGGAGTTCTGGTTCTCCATGGTCAAGGTCACCGCGATCGTCGGCATGATCCTGATCTGCGCCGGCATCCTCACCCTCGGCTTCTCCGACGCCGGCGACACCGCCTCGATGACCCACCTGTGGGACCAGGGCGGCTTCTTCCCGCACGGCATCGGCAGCACCCTCATGACCCTCCAGATGGTCATGTTCGCCTTCCTCGCCGTCGAGCTCGTCGGCGTCACGGCGGGCGAGTCCAAGGACCCGAAGACCGTCCTGCCCAAGGCCATCAACACCGTGCCGTGGCGCATCGCCGTCTTCTACGTCGGCGCGCTGATCATGATCCTCTCGGTCGTCCCGTGGACCGAGTTCCAGCCGGGCGTCTCCCCGTTCGTGCGCTCCTTCGAGAAGATGGGCCTCGGCATCGGCGCGGCCATCGTCAACTTCGTCGTCCTCACGGCCGCGCTCTCGTCCTGCAACTCCGGCATGTACTCCACCGGCCGCATGCTGCGCGACCTCGCGCTCAACGGCCAGGGCCCGGCCGTCTTCACCAAGCTGACGAGGAGCGGCACGCCGCTGATAGGCACCACCGTCTCCGCCGCGCTGATGATGGTCGGCGTCTGGGTCAACTACGAGTGGCCCGGCGACGCCTTCACCTACGTCGTCTCCTTCGCCACCATCTCCGGCATGTGGGCGTGGATCGTCATCCTCTTCTGCCACATCCGCTACCGCCGCAAGGCCGACCAGGGCCTGCTGCCCGAGTCCACCTTCAAGGCCCCGGGCGGCATCTGGGCCAGCGTCGCCTCGCTCTGCTTCATCGGCATGGTGATCGTGATGATGGCCCTCGACAAGGACGCCCGGATCTCGCTCTACTGCGCGCCGCTGTGGGCCCTGCTGCTCCTGGTCTCGTACCTGGTCCTCAAGGCCCGCAACCCCGAGGCCGCCTCCTTCGCCAAGCGGTCGTAGGCGCTCGGGGGCGCTCGGCAGCGCTCGGTCAGGTGCGCTGACCTGGCCATTCTCAGCATGCGGGCCGTTTCGTACCACTCTCCGGTACGGAACGGCCCGTCGGCTTATCCTGTCGGCATGCTGACCATCACCCGGGCCCTGTACGACCAGATCGTGGAACACTCCCGCGCGGACCACCCCGACGAGGCATGCGGCGTGGTCGCGGGACCGGCCGGCACGGGCCGCCCCGAGCGGTTCATCCCCATGCTGAACGCGGCGCGCTCGCCCACCTTCTACGAGTTCGACTCCGCGGACCTGCTGAAGCTCTACCGCGAGATGGACGACCGGGACGAGGAGCCCGTGATCGTCTACCACTCGCACACGGCGACCGAGGCATACCCGTCCCGTACCGACATCAGCTACGCCAACGAGCCCGAGGCCCACTACGTCCTCGTCTCCACCGCCGACGCCGACGACGCGGGCCCCTTCCAGTTCCGCTCCTTCCGGATCGTCGAGGGTGTGGTGACGGAGGAGGACGTCGAGATCGTCGAGACGTACGCCTGACCGGACGCGGGTACGGGCGCGGGTACGGGCGCGGGCGGGGACGCCGGGTGCGTACGTACGACCTGGGCGCGACCCGGACGGGGCCCGGGGCGGGCGGGGCCGCAGTGGTCGCTCCACCCGCCCCCACCAGCCCGATCGCCCGCCCGGTCCGTCAGGCGAACGCGATCAGTCCGCCATGTGAGATCACATTCCGAAACCCGGACCAGGAATCGATACGATGTCCGCATGGTTGCCGACGACGTGAGCGAAAAGACGCCCAGCGCCCCCCTGCTGCTCGTCGCCCGTCTGCACGTCGACCTGTGCCGTCTCGCCAGCGCGATGTGTCCGCCGCGCGCCGCGCTCTGACCGCCGCACGGCGCCCCTGAGCGCCACCACCGCGCCCGACCGGGCCCGATCCGCGAACGGCGCGCCCCCAGGAAGACCCGCAGCACCCCGTACTCCGTACTTCACTCCGTACTTCGCACCCCGGCTCCCGTACCCCGGCACCACGCCCCGCCCCGCGGGAGCCACGCCGCGCGCCCGCCCCGCCGCACGCGACACCCGCCCGCCACCTGCCCCGCTCTCCCGACAGGAGTCCACATCATGGCCATCGAGGTCCGCATCCCGACCATCCTCCGCACCTACACGGACGGCGCCAAGACCGTCGAGGGCAACGGCGACACCCTCGCCCAGCTCTTCGCCGACCTGGAGACCCGCCACGCCGGCATCGAGGCCCGCATCGTCGAGGACGCCAAGCTCCGCCGCTTCGTCAACGTCTACCTCAACGACGAGGACGTCCGTTTCCTCGACGGCATCGACACCAAGCTCTCCGACGGCGACAGCATCACCATCCTGCCGGCCGTCGCCGGCGGCATGGTCTGATCGGACCTATCCCCATGCGTTACGACTCCCCGCTGGCGGCGGTCGGCAACACGCCCCTCGTCCGGCTGCCCCGCCTCTCCCCGTCGGACGACGTCCGCATCTGGGCCAAGCTGGAGGACCGCAACCCCACCGGCTCGGTCAAGGACCGCCCCGCGCTCCACATGATCGAACAGGCCGAGAAGGACGGCCGGCTCACCCCCGGCTGCACCATCCTCGAACCCACCAGCGGCAACACCGGCATCTCGCTCGCCATGGCGGCCAAGCTCAAGGGCTACCGCATCGTCTGCGTCATGCCGGAGAACACCAGCGAGGAGCGCCGCCAGCTGCTCGCCATGTGGGGAGCCGAGATCGTCTCGTCCCCCGCGGCCGGCGGCTCCAACACCGCCGTCCGCGTCGCCAAGGAACTCGCGGCGGAGCACCCGGACTGGGTGATGCTCTACCAGTACGGCAACCCCGACAACGCGGGCGCCCACTACGCCACCACCGGCCCCGAGATCCTCGCCGACCTGCCCTCCATCACCCACTTCGTCGCGGGCCTCGGCACCACCGGCACCCTCATGGGCGTCGGCCGCTACCTGCGCGAGCACAAGCCCGACATCAAGATCGTCGCCGCCGAACCGCGCTACGACGACCTCGTCTACGGGCTGCGCAACCTCGACGAGGGCTTCGTCCCCGAGCTGTACGACGCCTCCGTCCTCACCACCCGCTTCTCCGTCGGCTCGGCCGACGCCGTCACCCGCACCCGCGAACTCCTCCAGCAGGAGGGCATCTTCGCCGGCGTCTCCACCGGCGCGGCCCTGCACGCCGCCATCGGCGTCGGCCGGAAGGCGGTCAAGGCCGGCGAGAGCGCCGACATCGTCTTCGTCGTCGCCGACGGCGGCTGGAAGTACCTGTCGACCGGCGTCTACACCGCCGCCACGACGGAAGAGGCGATCGCCACCATGCGGGACCAGCTCTGGGCCTGAGCCCGGAGGGCGGGACGGACGGCGGGACGGGCTGATACCGGGCCGAGCGGACACTGGCCGGGCTGACGCCCGCTCCGGTGCGGGCGCCAGCTTTCGCGGCTGCGGCGCGGGCGCGGGGCGATGCCCCGGCCCCGGCCCGGGCGCCGGTGACATTCGGGCCGAGGCCCTACCACCGGTCCCGGCCCCGGTGGTGCCGCGGGCCCCGGCTCCTGCCTCGGCTCCTGCTCCTGCTCCGGCGCCCTGCGTCAGCGGGCCAGATGGCGGACCTGCCCCCACAGGGCCGGGTCCGCCTTCCCCGCGTGCCGCCGGAAACCCGACACCGGGACCTCCCGCAGTTCGTCCGTCTCCAGGAAACTCTGCCGCCCCCGCGCGTCCCCCACCGCGCCCGGCGGCAGCGCGATCACCCCCGGCCGCTCCGCGTGCGGCTTGCTGGTGATCTTCGCGACCAGCACCCGGTCGCCGCGCCGCGCGAGCACCAGACACGGCCGGTCCTTGGCGCCCGGCCCGTCCTCGTACGGCACCTCGGCCCACCAGATCTCGCCCGCCCGCGGCGGCCGCACCGCCGCCCGGCCGGTCCTGCCGCCGCCCGCCGGTCTGCCGGGCGGCCGGGTCCGCCCCGGCCCCCGGTCACCCGCCGGGCCCCGGCCACGTTCCGGCCCCCGCGTACGCTCCCGCTCACGTCCCCGTTCGCGCCCGCGATCCGGGGGCCGGCGGCCCAGCCGCCGCCGCCCGTCGGTCAGCGCCACGACGAACGCGAGCAGTACCACTCCGGCCAGCGCGAGCCACCCCATCGTGTCCATACCGCAGGACCGTACCCGCCACCAGGCCATGACACCGCGCCGCCCCGTCAACCATCCGAACCGGTGACAGAGCCCGTGAGTTCGCCCACAACGGGCCGTCACGAAGGACCGGCCGGCCGCCACGCGCCGTACCCTCGTCAGACCCGCAAGACCCGCACGACCTCCCCCCGCGCGCATTCCGCTCCCGTCTCCGGAGGTTCACGCTTCATGAAGCTCACCGTCGTCGGCTGCTCCGGGTCGTTCCCGTCCGCGGAATCGCCCTGTTCGAGCTATCTCGTCGAAGCCGACGGCTTCCGGCTGCTCCTCGACATGGGCAACGGAGCCCTGGGCGAGCTGCAGCGCCACATCGGTCTGTACGACCTCGACGCGATCTTCCTCAGCCATCTGCACGCCGACCACTGCATCGACATGTGCGGCTACTTCGTCGCCCGTTACTACCGCCACGACGGCGGTCGCTGCCCGGCGATCCCCGTGTACGCCCCGGAGGGCGCGGAGGAGCGGCTGACCACGGCGTACGCGGACACGCCGACCCCCGGCGCGATGGGCGAGGTCTTCGACTTCCGGACGCTGAAGCCGGGCACCTTCGGGATCGGCCCCTTCACGGTCCGCACGGAGAAGGTGTGCCACCCGGTCGAGGCGTACGGCATCCGCGTCGAGCACGGCGGCCGTTCGCTCACCTACTCCGGCGACACCGGCGTCTGCGACGCCCTCCACGAACTGGCCGAGGGCACCGACCTCCTGCTGTGCGAGGCGTCCTTCACCCACGGCAAGGAGGACATCCCGGCCCTCCACCTCAACGGCCGCGAGGCCGGCGCCCACGCCGCCCGGGCCAAGGCGGGCCGGCTGGTCCTCACCCACATCCCGCCGTGGACGGACGGCGAGCGGAACCTCGCGGACGCGCGCGAGATGTTCGACGGCCCGGCGGAACTGGCCCGGACGGGCGCGGTCTACGAGCTCTGAGCCGCCCGATTCCCTTTCCGTAGCGAGTAGGCGAGTAAGCGAGTACGGGGAAGGCCCCGGAACCCGCCGCTTCTTGCGCGGGGTCCGGGGCCTTCACTCGTACGGAGGATGGCGGGCGGCGATCGTCGCCGGGTGCGTACACGGGGTACGAGCCCGCCGGGCCTGTCGAGCCCACCTAGCCCGCCGGACGCTCACGCCTTGGTGAGGTCCTCGACCTCCTCCTCGGGCTCACGGCCCGGGGTGGCGAGGTCGAACTTGGTGATCGCGAAGCGGAAGACGACGTAGTAGACCGCCGCGAAGACCAGACCGATCGGGATGATCATCCACGGGTGGGTGGCCAGCTTCCAGTTCAGCAGATAGTCGATCGCGCCGGCCGAGAAACTGAAGCCGTGGTGGACGCCGAGCGCCCAGGTGATGGCCATGGAGACGGCGGTCAGGACCACGTGGATGGCGTACAGGAGGGGCGCGATGAACATGAACGCGAACTCGATCGGCTCCGTGATGCCGGTGACGAACGAGGTCAGCGCGAGGGACATCATCATGCCGCCGACGACCTTGCGGCGCTCGGGGCGGGCGCAGTGGGTGATCGCCAGCGCGGCGGCGGGCAGCGCGAACATCATGATCGGGAAGAAGCCCGACATGAACTGACCGGCGGTCGGGTCACCGTGGAAGAAGCGCGGCAGATCGCCGTGCCAGAGGTTGCCGGCGGAATCCTTGAAGGAGCCGATCTCCTGCCAGGCGACGGTGTTGACGAACTGGTGCATGCCGATGGGCAGCAGACCGCGGTTGACGATGCCGAAGAGGCCCGCGCCGGCGGCGCCGAGACCGGTCATCCAGGTGCCGAAGTCGGTGATGGCATTGCCGATCGGCTCCCAGACCAGGCCGAAGAAGACACCCATGAGCGTGCCGACGAAGGCCATGAGGATCGGGACGAGCCGGCGGCCGTTGAAGAAGCCGAGCCAGTCGACCAGCTTGGTGCGGTGGAACCGCTGCCAGACGACGGCGGCCAGCAGACCCATGATGATGCCGCCGAAGACCTTGGGGTCGTTGTACGTCGCGGCGACGTCGACCCCCTTGTTCTCCGTCGTGTTGATCACGGCCTCGGTGACCGGGAACGCCCGGAGCACATTGCTGTAGACCAGGAAGCCGACGAGCGCGGCGAGCGCGGTGGAGCCGTCGGCCTTCTTGGCGAAACCGATGGCGATGCCGACGCAGAACAGCAGGGGCAGGTTGGCGAAGACCGCGTCACCGGCGTTGAGGAAGACCGCCGCGACCTTGTCCCAGCCGAGACCGTCCTTGCCGAACACGTCGTCCTGGCCGAGGCGGAGCAGAATGCCCGCGGCGGGCAGGACGGCGATCGGCAGCTGCAGGCTGCGACCGACCTTCTGCAGACCCTGGAACAGACCGGCTCCGCGCTTCTTCTTCGCGGGAGCGGCGGCCTGGGGGGTGGCCGTACTCATCAACATCCTCCAGTAGGCGGCAAGGCGCCGCCCGGGTACAGGGACGTGAGGGGACGGCGGCGTCTCGGGGCACGCGGTGATCTGGACCACGTGGTCTACACCACTCGGTGGTGTAGACCAATTGTCACATAAGGGACACGGGGAAGGGGTGGGTGAATCTGTGTGCTCCGTCATGTCCGCTTTGGGTGCTCGCCGACCCCGTCCGGGCCCCGCTTCCATACACGAAAGGCCCCCGGACCTGACGGTCCGAGGGCCTTGTGGGGGAGGGGGCGCGGGGTGCGGCGGAGGGGTCGCGCGGGTGAGGGCTACGGCTTGGTGACGTCCCCTTCGAGCTCCTCCGCGACCGCCTCCGGCTCACGCCCCGGCGTCGGGAGGTCGAACTTCGTGATCGCGAAGCGGAAGATCGCGTAATAGACGACCGCGAAGGCGAGACCGATCGGAATGATCAGCCAGGGCTTGGTCGCCAGGCCCCAGTTGATCACGTAGTCGATCAGACCGGCCGAGAAGCTGAAGCCGTCGTGGACACCGAGCGCCCAGGTCACCGCCATCGACACACCCGTCAGCAGCGCGTGGATCGCGTACAGCACCGGCGCGATGAACATGAACGAGTACTCGATCGGCTCGGTGATGCCCGTCACGAACGACGTCAGGGCCACCGACAGCATCAGCCCGCCGATCTCCTTGCGCCGGTGCGGCTTCGCGCAGTGGGTGATCGCCAGCGCCGCCGCCGGCAGCGCGAACATCATGATCGGGAAGAAGCCGGAGAGGAACTGCCCCGCGTTCGGGTCGCCCGCCAGGAACATCGAGATGTCGCCGTGCACCACCGTGCCGTCCGGCTTCGTGTACGAACCGAACTGGAACCAGATCGGCACGTTCAGGAACTGATGCAGACCGATCACCAGCAGCGCCCGGTTGGCGACACCGAAGATGCCCGAACCCCACGCCCCGAGCCCCGTCAGCCAGTCGCTGAAGTGCGCCAGCCCGTTGCCGATCGGCGGCCAGATCCACAGACACAGGGCGGCGAACAGGATGCCGACGAACGCCATGATGATCGGCACCAGTCGTCGCCCGTTGAAGAACCCCAGCCAGTCCACCAGCTTCACCCGGTGATACCGCTGCCAGAACCACGCCGCCAGCAGACCCATCACGATGCCGCCGAACACCCCCGGATTCTGGAACGTGTCGGCCGAGAACGCGCCCTTCAGATCGAGACAACCGCCCGGGACCGTCTTCGCGTCCACCGCGCACGCCTTCGGGAACTGGTGCAGCACCCCCCGGTAGACCAGGAACCCCGCCACCGCCGCCAGTGCCGTCGAACCGTCCGCCTTCTTCGCCATCCCGATGGCCACACCGATGCAGAACAGCAACGGCAGACCCAGGTCCGCGTCCAGCAGCGCCCCGCCCGCCCCGTCCATCACCTTGGCGACGTTCGTCCACCCCAGACCCTCGTCGCCGAAGACGTCCGGCTGACCGAGCCGGTTGATGATCCCCGCCGCCGGAAGCACCGCGATGGGCAGCTGAAGGCTGCGCCCCATCTTCTGCAGCCCCTGGAAGAAGGAGCTCCACCTCGGCTTCCGCGGTGCGGCGGCGGCGGCGCTCGCGCTGCTCATCGGCGTCCTCCCGGGCTGCGGTCGATGAACACTGGTGTAGACCAGTTGGTAGGCTCCGGAAAAGCCGCACAAGGGGCAACCCGCCGGTGATCGACATCATTCGGCAGAACGACGGTATGCGCGCGCGAGGTTGCGCCAACCGTGGGCTACCGTGACAAAGCGGACGCGAACCATCGGTACGCAGAACGGACAGGGAGAATCGACATGGCCAGCAAGGCTGAGAAGATCGTCGCCGGGCTCGGCGGCATCGACAACATCGAAGAAGTCGAAGGCTGCATCACCCGCCTCCGCACCGAGGTCGCCGACGCCTCCCTCGTCGACGAAGCGGCCCTCAAGGCCGCCGGCGCCCACGGCGTCGTCAAGATGGGCACCGCCATCCAGGTCGTCATCGGCACCGACGCCGACCCCATCGCCGGCGAGATCGAGGACATGATGTGACCGTCGTCTGACACCCGCCTGACATCCGCTTCCCGTCTCCTGGCGGAGCGGACAAGAGGCGGCAGGCAGCAGGCGGCAGATGGCGTACGGCAGACGTGACGCGGACCCGAGAACCGCGTCGCCAACGGGCCCGTTCCGGCAGGGGAACGGGCCCTTCGCTTCATGCCACTAGGCTCGACCCCATGTCTCGCATCGACGGCCGTACCCCCCAGCAGCTCCGCCCCGTCACCATCGAACGCGGCTGGAGCAAGCACGCCGAAGGCTCCGTCCTCATCTCCTTCGGCGACACCAAGGTCTTCTGCACCGCCTCCGTCACCGAAGGCGTCCCCCGCTGGCGCAAGGGCAGCGGCGAAGGCTGGGTCACCGGCGAATACTCCATGCTCCCCCGCGCCACCAACACCCGCGGCGACCGCGAATCCGTCCGCGGCAAGATCGGCGGCCGCACCCACGAGATCTCCCGCCTCATCGGCCGCTCCCTGCGCGCCGTCATCGACTACAAGGCCCTCGGCGAGAACACCATCGTCCTCGACTGCGACGTCCTCCAGGCCGACGGCGGCACCCGCACCGCCGCCATCACCGGCGCCTACGTCGCCCTCGCCGACGCCATCACCTGGGCCCAGACCAAGAAGCTCGTCAAGGCCGGCCGCAAGCCCCTCACCGGCACCGTCTCCGCCGTCTCCGTCGGCATCGTCGACGGCACCCCCCTCCTCGACCTCTGCTACGAGGAAGACGTCCGCGCCGACACCGACATGAACGTCGTCTGCACCGGCGACGGCCGCTTCGTCGAGGTCCAGGGCACCGCCGAAGCCGAGCCCTTCGACCGCGACGAGCTCAACAAGCTCCTCGACCTCGCCTCCGACGGCTGCGCCGAACTCGCCGACCTCCAGCGCAAGGCGCTCGAAGGAACCCTCTGAGCCTTCCAGACGTCGTAGACAGTACGGGCGCACGGGTCGAAACCGTGCGCCCCGTCCATGTACCGGTCAGGCCATGTACCGGTCCGGTTGGGGGAGGACCCGAAACAGTGAAGCGCCACCGCCGCAGTCGCCGCACCACCGCTCTCGCGGCCGCCCTCACCACCACAGCCGCCCTCGCCGCACTCACCGGCTGCGGCGCCCTCGACAAAGCCGTGGACTGCGTCCACACCGCCGACGCCATAGCGGCCTCCGTCGACAAGCTCCAGCAGGCCGTCGGCAACGCCACCGACGACCCGACCCGGATCGACCAGGCCCTCGACGACATCGACACCGAGCTCGGCAAACTCAAGGACACCACCGACAACGCCGACCTCGCCAAGGCCATCGAAGACCTCGGCAAGAGCGTCGACTCCGTCCACACCGCCGTCGACAAGGGCGACACCACCCCCGACCTCAAGCCCCTCACCGACGCGGCCGCCGAGATAGGCAAGGTCTGCACCCCCGGATAGCCCCCGGATAATCGGGACATGACCCGTCTGATCCTCGCCACCCG
This sequence comes from Streptomyces sp. NPDC046203, assembly GCF_040646255.1. Lineage (NCBI taxonomy): Bacteria > Bacillati > Actinomycetota > Actinomycetes > Kitasatosporales > Streptomycetaceae > Streptomyces > Streptomyces sp. NPDC046203. The sequence goes on from NZ_JBEYZX010000035.1 coordinate 23,211, forward strand.
CAACGCGGGCAAGATCACCGAACTCCACGCGATCCTCGCCGACGCAGGCCTCGACCACGAACTCGTCGGCGCGGACGCCTACCCCGACATCCCCGACGTCAAGGAAACCGGCGTCACCTTCGCCGAGAACGCCCTCCTCAAGGCCCACGCCCTCGCCCAGGCCACCGGCCTCCCGGCCATCGCCGACGACTCCGGCCTCTGCGTCGACGTCCTCGGCGGCGCCCCCGGCATCTTCTCCGCCCGCTGGGCCGGCCGTCACGGCGACGACAAGGCCAACCTCGACCTGCTCCTGGCCCAGCTCGGCGACATCGACGCCCCCCACCGCGCGGCCCACTTCGCCTGCGCCGCGGCCCTCGCCCTCCCCGACGGCACGGAACGCGTCGTCGAAGGCCGCCTCACCGGCACCCTCCGCCCCACCCCGGCCGGCACGAACGGCTTCGGCTACGACCCCATCCTCCAGCCCGACGGCCACTTGGTGACCTGCGCGGAACTGACCCCGGCCGAGAAGAACGCCATCAGCCACCGCGGCAAGGCATTCCGGGCGCTGGTGCCGGTGGTACGGGAGTTGGTGGGCTGACGAGACAGGGCCGCCCGGGAGGGCGGCCCTGTTCTTCCAGAGGTGCGGCCGGTGGGACTCGAACCCACACGGGCTTTCGCCCACGGCGATCTAAACGCCGCTTGGCTGCCAGTTACAACACGGCCGCTCGCCGGGCCATCGTAGCGGTCATCGGGCGCTGGTTGGAGGTCGCCGTCGGCCACCGCGGCACCAGGTGTCGGTGATCGCATGGCAGTTGGGGCAGAGCAGCCGCAAGTTCTCGCGCCGGTCGTCGCGCCAGTCTCCGTCGATGTGGTCGACCTCCAACGTCATGGGTCTGCCGAGCCACTCGGGGCCGACCCCGCACAGAACGCATCGTTCCGGGACACCGACTTCGCGCAGCGCGCGGCGGAGCAGATGTGTCTTCGTTCGGTACCTTCCGTCATGCCGGATCAGAATCTCCTGAGCGGGCCTGACCTTGCCCTGCTTCCCTCGGCCGTGTGCCTGCCCCAGGAAGTGAGAGGTGTCGAGGCCATGGCCGGAAACCCATTCACGGAAGTGGACTCGGCTGGTCGTGCAGTCCGATAGCGCGAGGCGGCGCAGCACTTCCGCGATGGATTTCGACTCCGCCACCACGTTCCGCAGCACTTCGGGTGCGGGGGGCTGCCTCCGTCCCGGAGAAGGGAAGTGCGACACGTCGATGCCGAAGTGCGCGAAGCGTCGCATGAGATACCGATGCAGGTAGCTGTACGGCGTCGTGCCCAGGAAGGCAATGACCTCGTCGAGGTTCGCGCACGAAGCCGCTGCTTCCTCCAGCCGCTCCCGTGTGTACTGGTTCCCGCTGGTCACCGAGCGCGCCTCTTCCCGCGGCCTCGATAGCTGTCCGTGGTCGAGTGGCAGTTGGGGCAGAGGAAACGCAGATTCTCGATTCGGTTGTCGCTCCAGTCGCCGTTCACGTGGTCGACCTCCAAGGGGAGCGGTTGCCCCTGCCAGATCGGGTCCGTGCAGCAGAGCGCGCACCTCGCCTCAACCCCGGACCGCGTCATCGCGCGTGCGACGCGCTCGCTCGGGATACGTCGTGGGTGGGCGTCGCTCTGTTTGACCAGCAATGCCTCGGGGGTGGCGGGGCGTCGTGTCTCGCCTCTCCGGCTCGGTACGCGGAAGTGCGAGGTGTCGATGTCGAATGCCTTGATCCGGCGGCCGATGTGCGTGTGCTGACCGCCGACGAGATCGACGCCGAGCCGACGCAGCACATCCCACATGTTGGTGGATGCCGCCACCGCCTCCTCCAAGACCTCCCGGGTCCAGCGCACTCCCTCCCGCTCGAAGTGGGAGGTGTCCACGCCCAGCTTTCGCATGCGGTCGTACAGATACCGGCGGGAACCGCTCTTCGGATCGACCCCCAGCCGCTCCAGCGCCTCCGTCAGCGTCCGCGCTCCCCGCGCCGCCTCCTCCAGGCGTTCCTTCGTGTACGCGCTCGTCCCCATCGGGCCCCTCCGCTTCCGGCCGTGTGTTCCCGGCCTCGTACGGACTAACGACCCGCATATCGGACAGTCACGCCATATCGCGTTCGAGAAAGGGAACGACCCGCTCCACTTATTCGAATTATTCGTAGTGGAGCGGGTCGCCCGTTGGGATGTGCGTGGGGTGCGTGGAGCCCCCGGCCTGTCAGATGCCCAGGTCGCGGATGATCTTGGCGACGTGGCCCGTGGCCTTCACGTTGTAGAGGGCGCGCTCGACCTTGCCGTCCTCGTCGACGACGATCGTGGAGCGGATGACGCCCGTCACCGTCTTGCCGTAGAGCTTCTTCTCGCCGAAGGCGCCGTACTCCTCCAGGACCTTCTTCTCCGGGTCGCCGACCAGCGTGACCTTGAGGTTCTCCTTCTCGCGGAACTTCGCGAGCTTCTCCGGCTTGTCCGGGGACACGCCGATGACGTCGTAGCCGGCCCCGGCCAGCAGGTCGAGGTTGTCGGTGAAGTCGCAGGCCTGCTTGGTGCAGCCGGGGGTCAGCGCGGCGGGGTAGAAGTAGACGATGACCTTGCGGCCCTTGTGGTCCGCGAGGGAGACCTCGTTGCCGTCCGCGTCGGGCAGGGTGAAGGCGGGGGCGGTGTCGCCGGGCTGCAGTCGCTCGCTCATGGCTGTCTCTCCTCGGGAATGTTCGCGTACGCGATGAGAGCCTAGTAGGGGTCGGGGGCTACCCGACGGCGGTCGAGCTGACAGACTGTCTCTCGACGACCGGAAAAACGACCGGAAAACAGGACTACGGAGGCAGCGCGGTGTCGGAGGCCAGGACCCCTGCGCAGATCGAGGCGGACATCGTCCGCCGGCGCGAGCAGCTCGCCGTCACTCTCGACGAGATCGGCATTCGGCTGCATCCGAAGACGATCGTCGGCGACGCCAAGGCGAAGGTCGCGGCTCAGGTCGACCAGACCGCCGGGCGGGCGTTCGTCGCCGTGAACCGGGTCGTCTCGGATGTGAAGGCGCGTTTCACGCACGCCGACGGCGCGCCCCGCATGGAGCGGGTGCTGCCGGCCGCGCTGGTCGCGGTCGCGGTGGTGGGGCTGATCGCGGTGTCCTGCAAGGAGAAGAAGTAGCGGGAACGGCGGGAACGGCGGGAGCAGCGGCGGCTCGCACGGGCCGCCGGGGCCTGGTGCGGCCCGGAGTGTGGTCCGGGGTACGGGCGACACGCCGGGGCAGGTAGGTTCGGACCGTGAGCGAGAACACGCACGACAAGCTGCCCATCCGGATGCTCCACGACCGGGTCCTGGTCCGGACCGACTCCCCTGAGGGGGAGCGGCGTTCGGGCGGTGGCATCCTGATTCCGGCGACGGCCGCCGTAGGCCGTCGGCTGGCCTGGGCCGAGGTCGTGGCGGTCGGGCAGAACGTCCGTACCGTCGAGATCGGCGACCGGGTGCTGTACGACCCCGAGGACCGCGCCGAGGTCGAGGTGCGGGGCACCGCTTACGTACTGATGCGGGAGCGGGATCTGCACGCGGTGGCGGCGGACCGTTTCCAGGATTCGTCGGGTGCGACGGGTCTGTATCTCTGAGCCTCCGCGCTCCGCGTCATCTCTGAGCCTCCGCGTTATCGCCGAGTCTCCGCGCTGGTCTGCGCCGGACGGACTGTGCTGGTCTTCGCGGCCGGTTCTCTTGGGTGAGGGCCTGGTGACCCTGGTCACCAGGCCCTTTTCTGTTTTTTGCTAGCCTGAATGGACCACCCGACGAGACGCGCCGTACCGGGTTTTCGACAAGACGACGCACCTGTTCCGGATTTGTCTCGTGGAGGTGCTGGTCGTCATGGCCTGGGTTGTTCTCGTTGTCGCCGGTCTGCTGGAAGTCGGCTGGTCGGTCGGGATGAAGTACACGGACGGTTTCACCCGTCTGTGGCCGACGGTGTTCACGGTCACGGGGATCGTCGCGTCGATGCTGTTGCTGGCGCAGGCGACGAAGACGCTGCCGATCGGTACGGCGTACGGGGTGTGGGTCGGGATCGGCGCGGCGGGGGCGACGGTGTACGGCATGCTCGTGCTGGGGGAGCCGGCGACCGCCGCCCGGATCTTCTTCGTCTGTCTTCTGCTGGTGGCCGTGGTCGGCCTCAAAGCCACGTCGGGTCATTGACGGGCACTTGTTGCTGCTGTGGCGGCAGGCCGGGTGAGCCCGGTGCGCCGGGGGTGTCCGAGGTGCCGGGTTCGTCCGGCATGGCGGGCGGGGACGGCGTGTCCGGCAGGTCCGGTGCGGGCTGCTGGGGCCTGTGAGGCAGGGGCCGGGGTACGGGAGCGGGGGCCGGTACGGGCGGGTGGTTGCCCGGGTTCTGGCCTCCGGACCCCCCGTTCGGCGTAGTGCCCGGTGCGTATTGTCCGGGCAGGCCTGGCAGGCCCGGCAGGCCGGGCAGACCCGGCAGGCCCGGTCGGCCGAACTGCCCCGGCTGCCCCTGCTGTCCCGGTTGGCCGAAGGGCCCGCGTCCGCGTGGCGGTCCTTCGTTCCCCTGCCCCTGTCCCTGGCCCGGTCGTGACGGGGAGGTCGTCGGCAGTGGTTCGGCGCCGTCCAGGAGGTCGAGGTCGAAGTCCTTGACCGGTGTGTCGGCGAGTGCCTCGCGGGTGAACCGGGCCCAGATCTCGGCGGGCGGGCCGCTGCCGTTGATACGGCGCTGCCCGAGGGCTCCGTAGAGCGGGAGCTGGCGGCCGGTCTTGGGGTCCTGGCCCATCATCGCGATGACGGTGGCGAGGTCGGGGGTGTAGCCGGCGAACCAGGCGGCTTTGTCGTCCTCGGCGGTGCCGGTCTTGCCGGCGGCGGGGCGGCCGGCGGCGAGTGCGGCGGTTCCGGTGCCGCCGTCGACGACTCCGCGCAGCACGGAGGTGGTGGTGTCGGCGGCTTCGCGGTCGAGGGCCTGGACGGGGGCCGGGTGCTTGGCGCGGGGGAGGGGGAAGTCGGTGCCGTCGCGGGTGACCTGGGCGACGAGGGTGTACGTGCCGTGGCTGCCGTGGTTCGCGAGGGTGGCATATGCCTGGGCGAGGTCGAGGACGCTGGCGGTGGCGGGGCCGAGGGCGATCGAGGGGGAGGCGGTGAGGTCGGGGGTACGGGCCGGCAGGCCGAGGTCGATGGCGGTCTGGCGGACGCGCGCGGGACCGACGTCGACGGCGAGCTGGGCGTAGACGGCGTTGACCGACTTGTCGGTGGCCTCGCGGAGGGTGATGTCGCCGTAGTTGTGGTCGTCCTCGTTGGCGGGGTTGTAGAGGGGCCCGGTCCAGCCGCGTACGGGGCGCTTGTTGTCGCCGTTGTAGGTGGTGTTGGGGGTGATGGTCTCGCCGCCCTGGGTCCGGGCTTCGTGCTGGAGGGCGGCGGCGAGGACGAAGGGCTTGAAGGTGGAGCCGACCTGGTAGTCGCGGCGGGTCGCGTTGTTGACGAACTGGCGGGTGTAGTCGATGCCGCCGTAGAGGGCGACGACGTCGCCGGTGGCCGGGTCGATGGCGGCGCCGCCGACGCGTACCCAGCGGTCGGCGGGGTTGCGGTCGGGGTCCAGGCGGGAGGTGACGCGGTCCTCGACGGCCTCGGCGAGGGCCTGCTGGCGGTCGGGGTCGAGGGTGGTGGTGATGCGGAAGCCGCCGCCGGCCAGGGTCTTCTCGTCGACGACGCCGTGGTCGGTGAGGTACTGCTCGACGGCCTGGACGAGGTAGCCGCGCTGCCCCGAGAGTCCGGTGGTGACCCGGACGGGCCGGGGGGTGGGGAAGGCGGCGGCGTCGCGGGCGGCGGGGGTCAGCCAGCCCTCCTTGACCATGCCGTCGAGGACGTAGTGCCAGCGGGCGAGCGCGCGGGCGCGGTTCTCGGGGTGGCTGGCGACGTCGTAGGCGTTGGGGGAGTTGAGGAGCGAGGCGAGGTAGGCGCCTTCGGCGGTGCCGAGGTCCTTGGCGTTCTTGTTGTAGTAGGCCTGGGCGGCGGCCTGGATGCCGTAGGCGTTGCGGCCGAAGTAGCTGGTGTTGAGGTAGCCCTCGAGGATCTCGTCCTTGCTCTTCTCGTTGCCGACGCGCAGGGAGATGAAGAACTCCTTGGCCTTGCGGGTGAGGGTCTGTTCCTGGCCGAGGTAGTAGTTCTTGACGTACTGCTGGGTGATGGTGGAGCCGGATTGACGGCCCTTGCCGCTGAGGGTGTTCCAGGTGGCGCGGAGCATGGCGCGGGGGTCGACGGCGGGGGCGTCGCGGAAGTCGCGTTCCTCGGCGGCGAGGACGGCGTGCTGGACGGTGCCGGGGACGTGCTTGAGGCTGACGCTCTCGCGGTCGATGTCGCCGGAGCGGGCGAGGGGGGAGCCGTCCCGGTAGAGGTAGAGGTTGGACTGGGCGACGGCGCCGGCGTTGGCGGTGGGGATGTCGACGAGGAAGTAGCCGGCGACGAGGGCGCCGAGGAAGAGCAGGGCGGCGAGGCCGGTGGCGCCGAGGAGGCGGTGCGCGATCCGGCGCCGGCGGCTGAGCGGCTTGCGGTTCCTGCCGGGTGCGGGCTTCTTGCCGCCCGCGGGGTTCCCGGGGTTCCCGGGCTTGCCGGGCTCACCGGGCTTACCGGGCTTTGCGCGGGTCCAGGGTCTCTTGGGGGCGGGACCGTCGGGCGGGGTGGCCGCGGTGGGGTCGCGGGGTTCCCAGGCGGGTTCGGGGGGTGGCCCGTCGCCGGCCATTCCGAAGGTCATACCGAATGAAGAGGACATAACATCACATCCTGCCCCCGTGGGGTCCGGTGGAGCGGGAAAACCGGTCGCGTCGGCACGGGAAATCCCCCTAAGGTCGTGCGCTTCGGCTCCGACGGGCGAGTGCGCCCGCGTGTCTTTCGTCCCGCGTTCCCGGACACCGGCGGGGCGGGCCTCGGGGAGGGCGGGTCCCGCGCCGGGAGCGCCCGCGCCCCGCGCCCGTGCCCGCGATGTCCGGGGTATCGGCGTGTCCGGGGCGTTCGGCGAGTTCGGTGAGTCCGGTGAGTTCGGGGCGCTCAGGGCGCTCGGGGCGTCCACCAAGAGGAGGGAACGAGGATGCTGCGGCTGTACGCGACGGTCGCCGCGGGTGGTTTCCGGCGCCATGCCACCTACCGGGTGGCGACGGTGGCCGGGGTGTTCACCAACACCGTTTTCGGCTTCGTCCTGTCGTACACCTATATGGCGCTCTGGGACGCGCGCCCCGGGCTCGGCGGCTACGACCAGGGGGACGCCCTCGCCTATGTGTGGATCGGACAGGCCCTGATCACCGTGTGCGGGCTGATGGGCGGCGGGTTCGAGGACGAGCTGATCGAACGGATCCGTACCGGCGACATCGCCGTCGACCTCTACCGGCCCGTCGACCTCCAGGCCTGGTGGTTCGCCGCGAACCTGGGCCGGTCGGGCTATCAACTGCTCGGCCGGGGCGTGGTCCCGATGCTGTTCGGCGCGTTCGTGTTCGATGTGACCCTGCCGGCCCGGCCGTGGACCTGGCTCGCGTTCGTCGCGTCGGTGGTGTGCGGCTCGGTGGTCGGGTTCGCGGTCTGGTACCTGGTCGCGATGAGCGCGTTCTGGCTGCTCGACGGGCAGGGCGTGGTGCAGGTGGCGTGGCTGAGCGGGCTGTTCTTCTCCGGGATGCTGCTGCCGCTGAACGTCTTCCCGGGCGCGCTCGGGGAGGTGGCCCGGCTGCTGCCGTGGGCGTCGATGCTCCAGGTGCCGGTGGACGTGTATCTGGGGCGGTACGCCGGGTGGGGGCTGGTGCGGGCGTACGGCTTCCAGCTCGGCTGGGCGGTCGCGCTGCTGGCGGCGGGGCGGGCCGTGCAGGCGGCGGCGACGCGGAAAGTGGTGGTGCAGGGTGGCTGAGGCTGAGGGCGTTGAGGAGGTTGAGGGCGCGGGGGTTGTGAGGGGCGCGGGGGGCGCGGAGGACGCGGGGACCGTGGTGGGCGCACGGGCCGCGGTGGGTGCGGGGCATATGGCGGGCGCCGGGGATGTGGGGGCCGTGGCTGTGTGGCGTACCCAGGCCGAGGGGGCTTCCGGTATGTGGTGGACACACCCGGCCGAGTCCTGGCGTACGTACCGGATGGTGGCGGGTATGTGGATCCGCTCCACCCTCACGTACCGGGCGTCCTTCGCGCTGGATCTGCTGGCCAGTCTGGTCGTGACGTTCTTCGACTTCGTCGTGATCCTGTTGATGTTCGGTCAGGTGCGGGGTCTCGGTGGGTTCTCGTTCGCCGAGGTGGCGCTGTTGTACGGGACGTCGGGGACGTCGTTCGGGCTCGCGGACCTGGTGATGGGCAGGCTGCCGAGGATGGGGCGGCGGGTGCGGGACGGTTCGTTCGACCTGTTCCTGCTGCGGCCGGTGCCGGTGCTGGCGCAGGTGGCGGCCGACCGGTTCGCGTTGCGCCGGCTCGGGCGGGTGATCCAGGGGCTGATCGTCCTGGTGTGGGGGCTGCTGCTGCTCGACGGTGTGGTGTGGACGCCGGTGAAGGCGCTGCTGGTGCCGGTGATGCTGGTGAGCGGGGCGGTGATCTTCGCGGCGCTGATGGTGCTGGGGGCGTCGGTGCTGTTCTGGATGCAGGACGCGGCCGAGGTCACGAACTCCTTCACGTACGGCGGGAACACGCTGCTCGGCTACCCGCCGACGATCTTCGCCCAGGACCTGGTGCGGGGGGTGGTGTACGTGGTGCCGCTGGCGTTCGTGAACTGGCTGCCCGCCCTCTACATCCTGGGCCGGTCGGCGCCCGCCGGGGTGCCGGGGTGGCTGGCGTTCGCGTCGCCGTTGGTGGCGCTGGGGTGTTGCGCGGTGGCCGGGTGGGCGTGGCGGGTGGGGCTGCGCGCGTACCGGTCGACGGGGAGTTGAAGGGTCACGGATGGCGCGGGCGTACGGGGCGTGCGGGGCGTACGGGCGTACGGGCGCGCGGTGGCGTGGGCGTACGGGGACGTAAGCCGTAGAGGCCGAGAGCCGTACAGCCGTAAAGACGGAAAAGACCGGGCGACCGGGAGACGGAGAGGCGGGAGGCGTCGGGCGATGGCGTTCATCGAGCTGGACGGTCTGGAGAAGGTGTTCACGACGCGCCGCCGAGCGGGGCTGCTGCGTCGGGAGAAACGGGAGGTCAGGGCGGTCGACGGGATCTCGTTCGCGGTGGAGCGGGGCGAGATGGTCGGCTATATCGGTCCGAACGGCGCGGGGAAGTCCACCACCATCAAGATGCTGACCGGCATCCTCACCCCGTCCGGTGGCCGGCTGCGGGTGGCCGGGATCGATCCGGCGCGGGAGCGGGCGCGGCTGGCCCGCCGTATCGGGGTGGTGTTCGGGCAGCGCACCACGTTGTGGTGGGATCTGCCGCTGCGTGACTCGTACACGCTTGTCCATCGGATGTACCGGATTCCCGACGACCGTTTCCGGGCGAATCTGGCCCGCTGTGTGGAGCTGCTCGACCTGGGGGATCTGCTGGAGGTGCCGGTGCGCCAGTTGTCGCTCGGTCAGCGGATGCGCGGGGACATCGCGGCGGCGCTGCTGCACGATCCGGAGGTGCTGTATCTCGACGAGCCGACGATCGGTCTGGATGTGGTGTCCAAGGCGAAGGTGCGGGGGTTCCTGAGGGATCTCAACGCCGTGAATGGCACGACGGTGCTGCTGACGACCCATGATCTGACCGATATCGAGCAGTTGTGTTCGCGGGTGATGGTCATTGATCACGGGCGGTTGATGTACGACGGGGATCTGACCGGACTGCACACCGCCGGCGAGGGGGAGCGGCTGCTCGTGGTCGACCTCGCGCACGAGACGGGGCCGATCGATGTGCCCGGCGCCCGGTTCGTACGGGCGGAGGGGCCGAGGCAGTGGCTCGCGTTCCCGGCGTCCGCGTCGGCGGCTCCGGTGGTGGCGGCGGTGGCCGCCGCGTACCCGCTGGCGGACCTCTCGGTGCGGGAGCCGGACATCGAGGCGGTGATCGCGAAGATGTACGAGGGAACTCGTGGTGCGGACCGGGAGTCTGTCAGGTAGGGAGGTGAAGCGATGGTCAGCTTCACGTACACGGCAGCCGACGAAGAGAAGAGCCGTGGCGTCAGACGGATGAAACGCCTGGCCACCGGGCTGTTGCTCGGGGTCGCGGCGGTGTACGCCCTGGCGACCTGGGCCCGGAACGCGGGCTGGGGCGGCTGGGCGGGCTATGTCGCGGCGGCGGCGGAGGCGGGCATGGTCGGCGCGCTCGCGGACTGGTTCGCGGTGACGGCGCTGTTCCGCCGTCCGCTCGGGCTGCCGATCCCGCACACCGCGATCATCCCGACGAAGAAGGACCAGCTCGGCGCGTCGCTCGGCGACTTCGTCGGCGAGAACTTCCTGTCGGCCGATGTCGTACGGGGCCGGCTGCGCGGCTTTGGCATCGCGCGGCGCCTCGGGGTCTGGCTGGCCGACCCGGCGCACGCGGAGCGGGTGACGGCCGAGCTGGCGACGGCCCTGCGCGGGGCGCTGACGGTGCTGCGCGACTCCGACGTACAGGCGGTCGTGGGCGAGGCGATCACCCGGCGGGCGGAGGCGGCGGAGATCGGGCCCGGGCTCGGCAAGACGCTGGAGCGGGTCGTCGCCGACGGGGCGCACCACCGGGCGGTGGACCTGGTGTGCGGGCGGGGGTACGACTGGCTGGTGCGGCACGGGGACTCGGTCATGGACGCGGTCCAGGGCGGTGCGCCGGGCTGGACGCCGCGGTTCGTGGACCGCAGGATCGGCGAGCGCGTGTACAAGGAGCTGCTGCGCTTCGTGACGGAGATGCGGGACATGCCGGATCATCCGGCGCGTGGCGCGATCGACCGGTTCCTGCGGGACTTCGCCGCCGATCTGCAGTCGGACACGGAGACGCGGGCGCGGGTGGAGCGGCTGAAGTCGGAGCTTCTCGCCCGGCCGGAGGTGCAGGACATCATCGCGTCCGCCTGGTCGTCCGTGCGGACGCTGATACTCACGGCGGCCGACGACGACCAGAGCCAGCTGCGGCGCCGGGCCCGTGCCTCGCTGATCTCGCTCGGGAACCGGCTGGCCGGCGACACCCGGCTGCAGGCGAAGGTGGAGCGGTGGGTGGAGGACGCGGCGGCGTATGTGGTGACGACCTACCGGTCCGAGATCACCTCGCTGATCACGGACACGGTCGCGGGCTGGGACGCCACCCAGACCTCGAAGAAGATCGAGGCCAACATCGGCCGCGATCTGCAGTTCATCCGGATCAACGGCACGGTGGTGGGTGCCCTGGCGGGTCTGATGATCTACACGGTGAGCCACGCGCTGGGTGCCTGACCGCGTAGGCTCGGCGGCTTCCTGGAGGACGGGGCCACCGGGGACGGGGTCACAGGCGGGCGTCGAGGTACTCCCGTACCGGCGCGAACAGCTCGTCGTAGGGCACGTACCGCCGGATCTCGTCCCGCCCGGCCCAGACGACTCCGGCGGCGGGGGTCTCGTCCGGTTCCCGGACCGGGGGCTCACCGGGCTCGCCGGCGGGCGAGCACGCGACGTACGTCATCGGGGCGCCCGTGTGCGGATGCGTCCGCGCACCGAGCAGCCCCGCGGAGGTGACGGCGAGCCCGGCCCCGGCGAGTGTCGCGCGGACGGCCGCGTCCTCGACGGCCTCACCGGTCTCGATCCCGCCGACGGGGAACGGGCCGACGGGGAACTGCCAGAACGGCTCCCCGCCGGCGGTCTGCCCGCGCACGAGGAGTACGCGGTGCTCATGGACGACGACGGCGACGGCGATCCCCTGCTGTGTCATGCCCGGATCGTACGAAAACGGGCAACCCGCGCGGTCGAGGCGGGGCCGTCAGCCGGCCTTGCGGGCCACGGCGTACGAGGCCCCGGCCATCGCCCCGGCCACCGAGAACACCGCGGGCCAGGCCCCGATCTTCTTCGCGAGCGGATGCGACCCGGCGAACGCGGCCACGTACCCGGCCCCGAGCCCGGCGGCGCCCTTCACCCCGGCGACCCGGTACCACTCCCGCCCGGCCACCCCACCGGCCACGGCCAGCACCACCCCACCGAGCGGCCGCTTCTTCGTCCACCGCGCGACGGCATAACCGCCGACGAGCCCGGCGGCGGCGATGGCGGGGGAGAGGGTGCGGGTGCTGGGCATGGTGGGTCCTTCCGGTCGGTGAACGCCTTCGAGCCTAGGGCACCCGCTCCGGCACCGGACGGGTGCCGTCCTTTCTCGGATCCACGTCACAATGGCGGCCATGAGAGCCCTGGAGACGACGCCGGAGACCAGCGCCCGCATGAGCAGGCAGTCCAGTCACGACACGGGGGTGGAGAAGGCGCTGCGCAGTGCTCTGCATCGGGCCGGGCTTCGGTATCGGGTCCATCGGCGTCCCTTGAAGGGGGTGCGGCGCGAGGCCGACATCGTCTTCGGTCCGGCGAAGGTGGCCGTGTTCGTCGACGGCTGCTTCTGGCACGGCTGTCCGGAACATGCGACATGGCCGAAGCGGAACTCGCAGTTCTGGCGGGAGAAGATCGAGAAGAACCGGGCCCGGGACGCCGACACGGACGCCCGGCTGCGGGAGGCCGGCTGGCTGGCCGTGCGGGTCTGGGAACACGAGACCGCCGCCGAGGCGGCGGCCCGGGTGGCGACGGTCGTCGCGGAGCGGCAGGCGTTGTCGCGGGTGCGGAAGAGGGCCGGGTGACGTGGCGAGTTCGCCTTGGTCGATCTGCCGAAGCACGCACTTCGTCAGTTGACGGATTACCCGAATGGGTTCCTGCGATCGTCAGCCTGCCGGTACGTGTCGATCAGCCGAGCCGTTCCACTGGTACGCCGTCGATGAATGTGCTCCGAGCCCTCCATTGACACGGGGAGGCATGACCTCGTGACCGCCGCGTAACGACCGCGACCGCCGCCTCAGCTCCTGTCGCCCCCGTGGCAGTCCCCGTACGTCGCCTTCGAGCCGCACCAGCACGGGGCCGTGCGCGGTGGGGGCCAGGGGGTGGCGAGGCCGCGGGCGGCCAGGGTGGTGGTGAACTGGGGGAGCAGGGCCGGGGTCGCCGGGGAGGTGGACTCGGAGGCCGCGAAGGCCTCGTAGGAGGGGACCGTCGCCGGGACGATGCCCAGGTTCGGGGTGCCGGACTGGGCGAGTTCGCGCAGCGAGGCCTCGATGTCCGTCAGATGGGCCCGGTACGTCGGGTACTCGGCCTCCAGCTCCGGGTACGCCGCGAGTAGTTCGTCCAGCTCCGGCTCCGGCCAGTGCAGCACCGCCACCGGGAAGGGGCGGGACAGGGCCGTGCGGTAGGAGCCCAGTTCGCTGCGCAGGCGGGCGATCTCGGCCTGGAGCTCGGCCGGGTCCGAGGAGCCGAGGGCCCACAGGCGCTTCGGGTCGTGCAGTTCGTCCAGCGGCACGGCCCCCGTGTGGAGGCGGTCCGCGAGGGTGTCGTGGTCGTCGTGCGGGAGGGCGAGGAGCCGGCGGACCCGGTGGCGGCCGGTGACCAGGGACTGGAGGGCGTACGTGATCTCCTGGGCCGGGTCCACGAGCAGCCGGGCCGCCTCCGTGAACGTCGCCTCCGCGTCCTCCAGCTCGTCGTGCGCCTCCAGGGTCTCCGCCGCGATCTCCCACGGGCCCGGCTCCGCGGGGCGGGCGGTCCGGACGCCGGTGATGATGGCGCGGGCCTCGGCCTCGTGGCCGTACTCCCAGAGGTTCGCCGCCTTCAGCGCCCTGATCAGGTACGGCGAGGCGGGGGCGAGGTCGGACAGCAGGTCGTCGTAGAGGGTCGTCGCGCGTGCGCGGTCACCCGCCAGTTCGAGGTGCGCCGCCGCGCGCAGCAGCAGTGGTTCGCGGTCCTCGGGGTACTGCCCCGCGGTACGGAGCAGACGCTCGGCTTCGGTGGTGTGCTCGGCAGGCGTGTCGGGGCGCATGTCGTCCACCGTACTGCTGTACGCCCCTGGAGAGTTGGCGCATGGGCGCTTATCGTGCCCGCCGTGCGAGCCAGGGTGCGCGGGCGGGTGCCGGTCGTCCTCCAGGCGCGCCGGCGGCGCCCGTGCGCCGTCCGCGTGCTGCGGGCCGCTGCCGAGACCCTGGTCACCTGCGGGCTGGTTGTTTTGCTTTTCGTCGTCCACCAGCTCTGGTGGACCAACCGGCAGGCCCAGGCGTGGGCCCAGGGACAAGTGCGTCACCTCGAGGAGGGGTGGGGAGTCGCGCCGACGGTGGTGGCGACGGCGGTGCCGACGCCGGTGGCGGTCCCGACGGCGGTGGTGGATGGGCATATGCCGGACCCGGACCCGGGCTCGGGCAGGGATGCGGACTCGGGTGGGGGACTGGAACCAGGCTCGGGATCGGACTTCGGCTCGGGCTCGGCCACTCCCTACGCCGTCCTCCGTATCCCCCGCCTCCACCTCGCCGCCCCCATCGCCCCCGGCACCGACAAGCACCGCGTCCTCGACCAGGGCTACGTCGGCCAGTACCCGGGCTCCGCCGCCCCCGGCCGCACCGGGAACCTCGCCCTCGCCGGCCACCGCAACACCCACGGCGAACCCTTCCGCCGGCTCGACCGGCTGCGCCCCGGCGACGACGTCACCGTGCGGACCCGGCAGGGTACGTACACCTATCGCGTCGACCGGGTCCTCGCCCGGACCTCGCCCCGCGACACCGGCGTCATCGCCCCCGTCCCCCGTTCCCTGACGCATCCTGCCGCCGGCTACGACCGCCCCGGCGCGTATCTCACCCTCACCACCTGCACGCCCGAGTTCTCGTCCGCGTACCGCCTGGTCGTCTGGGCGAAGCTAATCTCGTCCGAGTGATAAAACGCCGGCCCCACCTTCTCTGGCTGCTCGTTCCGTACGTGCTGTTCGTCGCCGCCCTGCCCTTCGTCAACCGTGGCGTCTTCCTCTTCTTCTGGCTGCTGGGCGCGACCGTCCTCACGCCCCTCTCCGTCGCCCTCGCCCACCGCGGCGACCGCCGCCGTGAGGCCGCAGCCGCGGCCGGGGCATATGCCAGGACCGGCACCGGAACCGGAAACGGGACCGGAACCAGCACCGGCACCAGCACCGACTCCGGGAGGCGCTCGTGAGTACCGCCCTGTGGATCCTGGCCGGCTTCATGGTCCTCACCGTCGCCCTCGGCCTCCTCGCCGTACGCCGCCAGGAACGCGGCGGCGGCCTCGCGGAGTGGTCGGTCGGCGGCCGGTCGCTCGGCCCGGTGTTCATCTGGGTGCTGATGGCCGGTGAGGGCTACACCAGCTTCAGCTATCTCGGCGCCGCCGGCTGGGGCTACAACTACGGCGCGCCCGTCCTCTACGTCGTCGCCTACATGTCCTGCGGCTACGCCCTCGGCTATCTCGTCGGCCCCATGCTGTGGGGGTACGCCCGCCGCCACGGCCTCGTCTCCATCAGCGACATCGCCGCCCACCGCTACCGCCGCCCCTGGCTCGGCGCCCTCGTCGCCGTCCTCGCGACCGTCTTCCTGCTGCCGTACATCCAGCTCCAGATCACCGGCATGGGCGTGGTCGTCTCGACGATCTCGTACGGCGACATCGGCCTCGACCTCGCCTATTTCCTCGCCTTCGCCGTCACCACCGCCTTCGTCGTGGTCAGCGGACTGCGCGGCAGCGCCTGGGTGTCCGTCCTCAAGGACGCGCTGGTCATCTGCACCCTCGGCTTCCTCGCCGTCTACATCCCGCTGCACTACTTCGACGGCCTCGGCGACTTCGCGCACCGCGTCGTCACCGACAAGGCGGAGTGGCTGAGTCTGCCCGGCCACTCCGGCGCGACCAGCGGCTACGGGGTGGGCTGGTTCGCCTCCACCACCGTCCTCAACTCCCTCACCGTGGTCATCTTCCCGACCACCGTCGCCGGCTACCTCGGAGCCCGCGACGCCGGGACCCTGCGCCGCAACGCCGTCGGGCTGCCCGCGTACAACGTCCTGCTGTTCATCCCCATGCTGCTCGGCATGGCCGCGCTCTTCGTCGTCCCGGGCCTGGTCGGCGCCGAGTCGAACCTGGCCCTGTTCAAGCTCGTCATCGACGCCCTGCCCGAGTGGGCGGTGGGTGTGGTCGGGGTCGCGGCGGCGCTCTCCTCGATCGTGCCGATGGCGGTGTTCATGCTGGTCATCGGCACCATGTGGGGCCGCAGCGTGCTCTCCCTCGTACCGAGGCTGAAGCGCCGGGAGAAGGGGATCTCGCAGCTCGTCGTGGTCGTCGCCGGAGCGCTCGCGCTCGTCCTGACGTACACCGCGCCCACCACCCTCGTCCGGCTGTCCCTCATCTCGTACGAGGGGATGGCGCAGTTCGTGCCCCTGCTGCTGCTCGGTCTGGTGTGGCGGCGGATGACGCTGTACGGGGCGCTCGGCGGCCTCACGGTCGGCGTCGGGATCGTCTGCGCCCTGGTCTTCACCGGGCACGACCCGCTCTGGGGAGTGAACGCCGGGCTGCTCGCGCTCGCCGCGAACCTGGCCGTCGCGATCCCCGTCAGCCTGTACGGGCCGCGGAGCGGCGGCCCCGCCGGGTCCGCGGAGCCCGTCGACCTCGCGGAACTCGACGAACCCGACCAGCCCGACCAGCCCGACCAGCCCGACCAGCCCGACCAGCCCGGCGGGCCCGGCGAAGCCGCCGAGCCCACCGAACCCGCCGCCCCGAAGGTCAGCGACCCCGCCCCACGGCGAGGGTGACCATCGCTCCCACCCCGGCGAGCACCGCCGAGGCGGCGATCGCCACGTCCGGGCCGGCCGTCGACAGGGCCAGCATGACGGCGACGCCGGCCGAGGAGCCGATGTAGCGGGCGGTGTTGTTGGCCCCGGAGCCCATCGCCGCCCGCTCCCTCGGCACGGAGTCCACGGCGAGGCGCGGCAGCGCGGCGTTCAGCAGCCCGCTGCCCGTGCCCGCCACGATCAGGCCCGGCAGCAGCCGCGGCACCGAACCGCCGTCCAGGGACCCGAGGAAGGCGAGCACGCCCGCCGCCGACAAGGCGAAGCCGACGGCCAGCTGGTACGGGGCGGACAGCCGCCCCGCCAGCCGGCGGGTCTGCAACGCCACCACGAACGACGTGCCCGACCAGACCAGGAACATCCACGCGCCGGTGAGCGGCGAGAAACTGCCCTCGCGCTGGAGCAGCGAGGGCAGCACGCTGAAGAAGCCGATCACCGCGAGGCCGGTGAACAGCGCCCCGACCACGGACGCCCGGAACGACGGGTGCCGCAGCAGTGTCAGATCGATCATGGGCGTACGGCTGCGCCGCTCGACGACGGCGAACACCGTCGTCAGGGCCACCGCCGCGAGCAGCAGCAGTCCCACGCTCGGGCGCAGCCAGCCGCCCCGGCCCAGGGTGAGCGCGGTGAGCAGGGCCGCCAGGGCGAGACCGAGGGTGAGCGCGCCCGCGATGTCCGGGCGGCCGTCGCGCGGGGCGCGGGACTCGGCGAGGGTACGGGTGCCGAGAGCGGCCATCACGAGGAGGGCGACGGCGATCACCTCGTACGTCAGCCGCCAGTCGGCCGTGGTCAGGCCGCCCGCGAGCAGCGGGCCGAGCGCGATGCCCGCGCTGACGAACGCCCCCCACACCCCGGTCGCCCGGATCCGGTCCGCCCCCGCCGGATACGCGTGGGCGAGCAGCCCGAGGCTTGCGGCGAGGACGGCGGCGCTCGCCGCGCCCTGCGCCACGCGCGCGAGGGTGAAGGTGAGCGTGGAGGGGGCGAAGGCGCCGAGCCCGGTGGTGATGCCCAGCGCGAGGGTGCCGAGCAGGAAGACCCGGCGCCGGCCGTGGTCGTCGGCGAGACTGCCGGCCACCAGGAGCAGGACGGCGAGGCCGAGCGGGGTGCCGTTGAGCAGCCACGCCTGGAGGGAGGCGGGGGTGCCGAAGGCGTGGCTCATGGACGGCAGGGTGAGCATCGGGGCCGTGTAGTTCATCAGCGTGAGCGCGGTGGCGGCGCTGGTGACGGCCAGGGTGGCACCGGGGCGGGGGGTGCCGGGGGTACGGGAGGTGCCGGGGGTACGGGATTTGCCCGAGGTACGGGAGGGGCGCGGCCGGCCCGTCCCCCTCACCTCGGAACCGGCGGAACCGGCGGAACCGGCGGAACCGGCGGAGGCACCGGGGACGGCGGTGTCGTCGGCGTCGGTGTCGGCGGTGTCGGGCGGGCGCATGGCGGGACCTCGGCTTCCAGTAGGTTCGTTCACTGAACCTTGAGCGGGTGCTTACCGTAGCAGTCAGAGTTCAATCATTGAACCCTCGTGGGTACACTCGGTTTCATGGCTCTCGGCAAGGACTACGCGACCCAGCAGTGCTCCATCGCCCGCGCCCTCGAAGTGGTCGGCGAGCGCTGGACCCTCCTCGTGGTGCGCGACGCCTTCTACGGCATTCGCCGCTACAGCGACTTCCTCGTCCACCTCGGCGCCCCCCGCGCCGTCCTCGCCGCTCGCCTCCAGTCCCTCGTCGAGGCCGGGGTCCTCGACAAGCGGCGCTACCAGGAGTCCCCGCCGCGCGACGAGTACGTGCTCACCGAGCGCGGCCTCGCCCTGTGGCCCGTGCTGCGCTCGCTCGGCCTGTGGGGCCGCGAGGCCGGGCCCGGCGAGGCCGCCGCGCCGCCCCTGCGCCTCTTCCACCACGCCGTGTGCGGCACCGAGCTGGGCTCGTACGGCGAGTGCCCGGCCTGCGGGGTCTTCGTACCGCCCGCCGATGTCGAGATGCGGCCCGGCGCCGGACTCGATCCGGACCCGGCCGATCCGGTCAGCTGCGCGCTGCTGCGGCCCCGCCGGCTGCTCGTCCCGCTGGAGGGCGATCCGGTATAACGGTCGGAAGACCGGATTGAAGACCGGATTGAAGACCGGATTGAAGGCTCGACTGAAGGTCCGACCGAAGACCTGGCTGAAGACCTGGCGAAGACCCAGTGGACGGCTGAGAGAAGCGTCGGGAAGACGAGCGCGCGAGAGGGGGACGGCGGAATGACCCGTGGCTACCTGTTGCGCGTCCTCGCGCCGGTCTTCTTCCTCCTCGCCCTCGCCGATCTGATCGTCCCGCTCTTCACCGACGGCGCGGGCGGTGGCGTGACCCTGTCCGCCGCCTTCGCCCTGGCGGCGGCCTCCGCCGTCTGCGCGCTGCTCGGCGGGGCGCGCGCGGCCCTGCCCGTACCGCCCACCCGGGTCCGTACCGCCCTGCGCGACCGCGCCCGGCGTACCGCCTTCCTGCCGCAACGCGACCCGGACGCCCGGGGCCGCCGCCGGCCCAGGGCGCCCGGCCGGGGCCTCCAGACGGCCGCGTAAAGGACCCCGGACCACTCGTACGTCAGGTACTCCGGTGCGTCGGTACGCCAGTGCGGCCGGCACGTCGGTACGTAGACATCCATGGACTCCGGTACGCCGCGCCCGCCACCCCGCTCGGGGTGCGCGCCCCCGTACCTCCCGCGTATCTCCGTACCCCGGCGCCCCGTGCCCGCACCTCCCGTACCTCCCGCACCCCGTACCCCGCACCGCCTCACCCCCTCCCGGCGTCCCGCGCGGTTCCGTCATGCCGAGATCACCGACCTCTTCCGGCACGACGAGACCCCTCGGAGGGTTCCCATGTCCCTGTTCTTCGACACCTTCGCCGATCTGATCGAGCGCTGCGCCGGCCTGCTCACCCCGTTGTTCGCCGGCGCGTCCGCGGCAGCCGCCATCGTGCTGTTCACGATGGCCGTACGGCTCGCGGTGCACCCCCTCTCCCGTGCCGCCGCCCGCGGCCAGAAGGCCCGCACCCGGCTCGCTCCGCAGCTCGCCGAGCTGCGCCGCAAGCACGCCAAGAACCCCGAGCGCCTCCAGAAGGCGGTCATGGAACTGCACGCCGAGGAGAAGGTCTCGCCGTTCGCGGGCTGTCTGCCGAGCCTGCTCCAGGCGCCCGCGTTCTTCGTGATGTACCACCTCTTCTCCAGCGGCCGGATGGCCGGACACGACCTGTTCGGCGCCTCGCTCACCGGCCGTGCGGCCGACGCCTTCGGGCAGGCGGGCCCGTTCGGACCGGCCGGTCTCACCTACCTCGCGCTGTTCGCGATCGTCGCCGCCACCGCCACGTACACCTTCGTGCGCACCCGGCGGCAGCAGGCCGCCGCGTCCCCGGCGGCCCCCGTCGTCGACCCGGCCCAGCCCGGCGCCGGGGCCGTCATGGCACTGACCCGGCACCTTCCGCTGCTGTCCTTCGCGACCCTGATCACCGTGGCCGTGGTGCCGCTCGCGGCCGCGCTCTATGTCGTCACCAGTACCGTCTGGACGGCCGTCGAAAGGGCCTTCCTGTACCGGGACATGCCGGCGGGGGCCCTGGCCGCGCCGGTCGCGTCGGCGTAGGACGGTCCGCGCCGGTCCCGGGGGTACGCGCGCGTGCCCCCGTACCCGCGCACTCCCCGGTCCGTCCCCTGCGCGCACACCGCTGTCGCGTAAGGGTCCAGGGGGTGGGAAGGGGCTTGCCGGGCGTCCCGGTCCCGGTGGAGGATCGAGTGATCCTCCGATGGCCGCACTCCATCGGGCGGGGTGCCCGGCGGTCCGCTCCCGCGGCCCGTCCGATCAGAGGGAGAAGAGCATGAAGCTGCTGCGCGTCGGTCCGGCGGGAGGCGAACGGCCCGCCCTCCTCGACCAGGACGGGACCCTGCGCGACCTGTCCGCGCTGGTCGACGACATCGACGGCCGGCTGCTCTGTGACAGCGCCACGCTCGACCGGGTCCGCGCCGCGCTCGGTGCGGGCGTGCTGCCCGCGCTCGACGCGACCGGGCTGCGGATCGGTCCGCCGGTCGGCCGGATCGGCAAGGTCGTGTGCGTCGGTCTGAACTACCACGCCCACGCCGCCGAGACGGGCGCCGCCTCGCCCGCCGAACCCGTCCTCTTCCTCAAGGCCGCCGACACCGTCGTCGGCCCGGAGGACACCGTGCTCGTGCCGCGCGGCGCGGAGAAGACCGACTGGGAGATCGAACTCGCCGTCGTCATCGGCCGCACCGCCCGCTATCTGGAGAGCGACGAGGAGGCCCGCGCGCACATCGCCGGGTACACGATCGCCCACGATCTCTCCGAGCGCGCCTTCCAGTTCGAGCACGGCGGCACCTGGGACAAGGGCAAGAACTGCGAGACGTTCAACCCGCTCGGACCGTGGCTGGTCACCGCCGACGAGGTCCCCGACCCGCAGGACCTGTCCCTGCGGCTGTGGGTCAACGGCGAACTGCGGCAGGACGGCCACACCTCCGACCAGATCTTCCCGGTGGCCCAGGTCGTCCGGTACATCAGCCACTTCATGACGCTCCACCCGGGAGACGTCGTCAGCACCGGCACGCCGGCGGGCGTCGCCCTCGGACAGCCGGAGCCCAAGCCGTATCTGCGGCCCGGGGACGTCGTGGAGCTGGAGATCGAGGGGCTGGGGCGGCAGCGACAGGAGCTGAAGAGCGCGTAAGCCGCTCCCTGGGGGGCGAGGGGCTGTCCGGCCCGGCGGGCCGTGAGGCGGGGGGATTCCCGGTCGCACGGTCTGCCGGGCCCGACCCGCCCGCCCAGCGGCCCCGCCCTGCGCGACCGCGCCCCGGCGCCCAGGCGGTTCGTTCGCCCCTCCGCTCACTCTCCCGGCCGAGCCTTCCGCCCAGGGCTTCCGTCCAGAGCTTTCGTCCAGGGCTTTCGACCCGGCTTGGCGTTTTTCCGGGTATGTCCTGTTTTTCCCGCGCGTCGACACCGTTTCAGGTGGTCGCGTTCTGCATATTGCCGCACATGTACGCACATGTAACGGGTCGTCAACGCCGAAGAGCGGGTAAGACGGCCGTCGCGGCGAGCGTGGTGGCCGCCGCGCTCCTGGGTCCCGTCGCCGCCCTGGCCTTCGCCGACCCGCTGCCCGACGGTCTCGGCCCCTGTCTGCCGGGAAGCTGTCCCGACCCGTATCCGCCGGTCAACAACGGGCCCATCGCCGGCCGGGACGACAACATCAACGTCTTCGTCGGAGGCGACTTCCTCGTCCGCGAGGGCGCGGCCGAGGCCGAGGGCAAGGTCGTGACCCTCGGCGACTTCGACATGAACAAGCGGGCCGGGGGCTCGCAGGTCTACAACGTCGGTGTCGCGGGCGTCGGTTCGCGAGTCCCGCCCGACAACCGCACCGACTTCCTCACGACCGGCGGCGACGTCACCATCGCCGCCGGGCAGCGCCTGCTCGCCGAGGAGGGCACGGTCAACGGGGTCGTCCGGTACGCGGGCGACCTCAGCGGCACGGTCGTCCCCCTGGCCGAGTACGACCCGGCGGCCGCTTTCCCGTACGAAGCGCTGCGCTGGGAGCTCACCGCCGCCAGCCTCTGCTACGCCTACGAGGACGGGGTGCCGCGCACCGCGACCGGCACCGCCGTGAACAACGGCAGCGAGACGGTCTTCACCGGCGACGGGCACTCCGCCCTCCAGGTCTTCAACGTCGACTTCGACATCGAGTCGGGGAACGGCGGTTCACAGGGGCTGGCCTTCCACGGCATCCCGGCCGGCGCGACCGTGCTCGTCAACCTCGTCGGCGGCCCGAGCCGGACCATCGACTCCTACGTCAACGGGCTGCCGGACGGGCTGCGCGAGCGGGTGCTGTGGAACTTCCCCGACGCGATGGAGGTGACCTTCGAGGGCGGCGCCCAGTTCGCGGGCAGTGTGCTCATCGGCAACCCGGCCAGCACGGCGACGGTGACGATGCCCGGCATGGACGGGCGTTTCTATACGAGCGGTTCGCTCATCCACACCTCCCAGCCGGGCGGGGGCGGGCAGGAGCTGCACGCGTATCCCTTCGAGGGCGACCTGCCGTCCTGCGCCGAGGAGCCGGTGCCGATCCCGACTCCGACGATGCCGACGGTGACGCCGACGGTGCCGACGCCGACTCCCACGATGCCGACGGTGACCCCGACGGTGCCGACGCCGACTCCCACGATGCCGACGGTGACCCCGACGAGGCCGACCCCGACCCCGACGGGGCCCACGGTGACCCCGACGAGGCCGACCCCGACCCCGACGGGGCCCACCGTGACCCCGACGGCGCCCACTCAGACCCCGACCGCCATCCCCACGCCGTCACCCACGTACACGCACCCGCACCCGCATCCGCACCCGGGTGAATCGACCGGCGGATACGGCTCCGGCGGCTCCGGCGGCGGATACGGCTCGGGCGGTGGATACGGCAGCGGATACGGCGTACGCGCGCACCCCGTGCCGCGCGGCCACCTGCCGAACACCGGCTCCGGCTCGACGACCGGCAAGATCGTGATGGGCGCGACGGCCGCCGGACTCGCCCTCGCCGGCGGGGTCCTGGTGGTGCTCACCCGTCGGCGCCGCCGGATGGGCTGCTGATCAGGCGGTCGGCGAAGCAGCCGCAGCCACAACCGCAACCCCAGCCGCGTCGCCCGGCTTCGACCGGCTTCGCCCGGAGGGCGTCACAGCGTGACCGTGACGCCCTCCCGGGCCGACTTCCGGGCCGCCTCCAGGACGTCGAGCGCGGCGGCGGCCTCGCTCGCCGGCACCGGGTTCGGGCCGGTGCCGCGCAGGGCGGCGGCGACGGCCGCGTAGAAGGCGGGGTAGTCGCCCGGCAGGGTCCGTACCGCCGTACCGCCGCCGGTGAGCGGCGACTCGCCGGAGCCGATCCGGCCCCACCGGCCCTCCGGCTCGACGCCCCACGTCCGGTCGTGGCCCGGGCCGGGACGCAGGCCCTCGCGGAGGGCGGCCTCCTGCGGGTCGAGTCCGTATGTCACGAACCCGGACTCCTGCCCGAGGACCCGGAACCTCGGCCCGAGCTGGGCGGTGGTGGCGCTCACCCACAGATGGGAACGGACGCCCCCGGCGTGGGTGAGCGCGAGGAACGTGTCGTCGTCCGCCTCGGCCCCCGGGCGGCGTACGTCGGACTCGGCGTAGACGCGGACGACCGGGCCGAAGAGGACCAGCGCCTGGTCGACGACATGGCTGCCGAGGTCGTACAGCAGCCCGCCGACCTCCGCCGGGTCGCCGGACTCACGCCAGCCGCCCTTCGGCTGCGGACGCCAGCGTTCGAAGCGGGACTCGAAGCGCTGGACCTCGCCGAGCGCGCCCTCGGCGAGCAGGGCGCGCAGGGTGAGGAAGTCGCCGTCCCAGCGGCGGTTCTGGAAGACCGAGAGCAGCAGTCCGCGCCGGTCGGCGAGGTCGCCGAGGGCGCGGGCCTCGGCGGCGGTGGCGGCGAGCGGTTTGTCGACGACGACCGGCAGACCCGCTTCCAGGGCGGCGGTGGCGAGCGGGACATGGGACTTGTTGGGGGAGGCGACCACGACCAGGTCGAGCCGGCCGGCCCGGTCGAGGAGCGCGTCGGGCGAGTCCACGACGTGGACGCCGGGGTGTTCGGCCCGGGCCCGGTCGGCGCGCTCGGGGTTGCCGGTGGTGACCGTGTCGAGGACGAGGTCGGGGGAGGCGGCGATGAGCGGGGCGTGGAAGACGGAACCGGCGAGTCCGTAGCCGACGAGCCCGACACGCAGCGGGGGCGCGCCGGAGGCGGACACGGGGGAGCCAGGGGAGGCGGGCGAGGCAGGGGAGATCATGGTCCCCACTGTGGCAATGCCGAGGCCGGAGTGCGAACCGTCGCCCGCGCACGGGTCCGCGCACGAGTACGGGACGGGTCCGGGGCGGGTGCGGCGCACGGGCCCGACGAGCCCACACATCCAGGATTACGGGCCTGCGGCCTCGGCCGGCGCGGTGTTCCCGGCAACGCCCCGAGCGGCGACCGGCAGCACACCCCGAGCCCCGCCCCGCCCCACACTCGGTACCGCGCCCCGAGCCGCGCCCGCGGCCCGCCGCTCGACCGCTGCCTCCAGCAGGGTCCAGCCGTCGATCTCCGCCACCCGGCCGTGCGCCGGCCGCCACCCGCGCGCCAGCGCCTCGTCGAGCAGGGCGCGCACGGCACCGGGCTCGTGCAGGTTGAGATCGATGTCGCCGTGAACGAAGCCGACATCGCCGGAGCCCAGATAACCGCCACCCGGGACGTACCGGCCCGGTTCCGCGGCGAACACGATGCGCAGCGCGGTGGGGCTGCCCGCACCAGACTTCTCCTCGGGGCGCAGGGTGAGGGTCTCGCGGCAGTTTTCGGGCCGGCCGGAGGACCCGTCCGGGACGTCGTGACTGTGGGCGAGCCGCCACAGATAGACGTGTCCATCGGCGACGAGGCGGCGAGGTTTCTTCCCACTGCGAGGCATGGAGGCGAGCGTACGGGGGCCACCCCGCCCCCGGACACCGGATAACGAACGGACGAACGGACGAACGGACGAACGGAAAAGCGGACCATACGCTGATCGGGCGGAAGGGGTGGCGCGTACGGAGGGCGTCCCGTGCTGCCGCGCGTCGCCGACCGGCCCGATGCGCACGGAGTGACAGCGTCACGGGCAACCGCACGCCCGCGAGCCGCACCGACCCCACGAGCCGCGTCCCGGCGCCACACCAGCCGCACCACCAAGCCGCACGTCCAAGCCGCACCACCCAGCCGCACAAAGGGACCCGTCCCATGCGATTGCGCAACGCCCTCGCCCTCGCCGCCCTGACCGCAGCCGTCCCCGCCGTTCCGGCGCTGTCCGCGGCCCCCGCCGTCTCGGCGCCACCCGTCCCCGCCCCGGTTCCGGCCCCGGCGGCGTCCGCGCCCGCCGTCACGGCCGGCTGCGGAGCGGCGAACGCCCGCGACTTTCCCATCGAGGCGATCATCCGGGGCGGGCCCGTCGACTATCCGCCCGGCGGCGGCTTCCGGACCTGGGACCTGGAACTCACCAACACCACCACCGCGCCCTGCCGGGACCTCTACCCGGTCCTCGTCCTGGCCGACCGCGACCGGGCCCTGCGGCCGGCCCAGATCCGGGCCGAGTTCCACGACGTGGAGGCCCGGGCGTGGCGGCGGATCGCCTTCGAGGGCACCGACCAGGACGAGAGCGTCGGGGTGTTCGGCGAGGTCCCGGCCACGCCCGGCGAGGGGCGGGCGTTCACCGGGTTCACGCTGCCCCCGGGCGCGACGCTCACCGTCCCCGTGCGGCTCGCGTTCAGCGCCGGCGCCGCCTCCGAGGAGGTGGTGGTCAGCGCCGCCGTCGTGCGCAAGCGGGGCGACGACGGCGACTGGGTCGGCGAGACCGGCGGCTACCGGCTGACGATCGGCTCCGGCGACCCGGACGCCGGGATCGCCCCGGACACCGAACCGGTCACCGCCCGCCCGGACCCGGCCGCCCAGCCCGCCGCCCCGGCCGCCACCCACCCCGCCGAACAGGACGCCTCCCCCGACCCCCGCACCAGTGCCGTGCCCGCCGTCCCGAAGACCGCCCCCACCGCGCCCGCCGCCCCGAAACCGCCGCCCACCCCGGAGACCGACCCCGAGACGGACCCCGACTCCGCCCTCGGCCCGGGTGCCGGAAACCCCGATGACCCCGATGGATCCGCCGACCCCGACGACCCTGAACTCGCCCGTACGGGACCGGAGTCCGCCAGCCGCCTCGCCCCCGTCTGTGCCGCCCTGCTCGCCGCGGGCGCCGCGCTCCTGACCCTGACCCGCCGACGGTTCGAAAGCGGCTCCCGCGACCACTCCCGCCACGGGACCCCAGGCCGCGACCCCGGCTCGGACCGGCCCGCCCGGCACGCGTAGGTCACGCTCCGTACACCCTCCCGTTCACCCGCGTCTGCGACGATCACCGCGTGGAGAACCAGAGCACCGCCCCGGCCCTGCGGCCAGAGCCCGGCGCGCCCGTCAGATCCGGCATCCCCGAGCACGGCCGGATCCCGAAGTACTACGCGGTCAAGGCGAAAGTCGCCGCGCTCATCGACGAGTTGGGCGAGGGCGGGCTGCTGCCCACCGAGCGGGATCTCGCCGTGCGCCACGAGGTGTCCCGGGAGACCGTCCGGCAGGCGCTGCGCGAACTGCTCCTGGAAGGGCGGCTGCGGAGGCAGGGCCGGGGGACCGTGGTCGCCGGGCCCAAGCTGGAACAGCCGCTGTCGCTCGCCAGTTACACCGAGGGCGTGCGCCGGCAGGGCCGCCGACCCGGCCGTACGCTCATCTCCCTCGACCGCTTTCCCTGCCCGCGCGCTCTCGCGCCCGAGGTCGGCGTGGTGCCCGGCGACCCGGTGTGGCACATGGAGCGGGTACTGCTCGCCGACGACGAGCGGGTCGGACTGGAGAGCACCTATGTCTCCGAGGCCCGAGTCCCGGGTCTGGGAAGCGAGTTCGACCCGGACTCCTCCTTCTACTCCTATCTGCGCGACCGGCTCGGGGTGGCGTTCGGCGGGGCCGACGAGCGGATCGAGACCGTGCTCGCCACCCCGCGCGAGGCGCTGCTCGTCGGCACCCCGCCCGCGCTGCCCATGCTGCTGATCCATCGCGTCTCGCGGGACACCGGCGGCCGGCCGCTGGAGCGGGTGCGCACCCTCTACCGGGGGGACCGGTTCAGCTTCACCACCCACCTGGGCCGCCAGGCGAACCCGTCGGAGTGACCCCGATCGGCCCGGCGCCCCGGCCGATATCGCCCGACCCGCACGCTTCTGCCCACCCACACTCGATCACGGAAAGGTAACGGGTCTAGGCCAGGTTTGTCGGGCCGTTCACCATCCCGTCGCCCACCGGACCGGTTCGGGCAACCCGTCGACACGACCGTAGGCGTCATGAAGGTCATCGTCGTTGGAGCAGGCGTGGTGGGTGCCATGCACGCCTGGCAGGCAGTGGAACGCGGCCACGAGGTCGTACACATCGAGCGTGAGGCGGAGGCGCGCGGCGCCTCGCTGCGCAACTTCGGACAGATCTGGGTCAGCGGCCGCGCGGGCGGCGAGGAGCTCGACACCGCCCTGCGCGCCCGCGAGTTGTGGGAGGGCATCGGTGCCCGCGTCCCCAAGCTCGGCTTCCGGGCGATCGGTTCGCTCACCCCGATCCGCGGCGACCTCGAACGCGCCGTCGCCGAGGCCGCCGTGGCCCGCGACGACGCCGCCGCCCGCGGCTACAAGCTGCTCACCGCCGACGAGGCCCGCGCGATCAACCCCGCTCTGCGCGGCACCTTCGACGCCGCCCTGTGGTGCGAGCGGGACGCCGCAGTCGAGCCGCGCACCGCCCAACTCGCCCTCCGTGAGGCCCTGCTGGCCTCCGGCCGCTACACCTTCCTGCCGAACCGCGAGGTCCGCGAGGTCGTCGGCGAGAACGCGGTCCGCGACGACCACGGCGACCTCCACAGCGGCGACGCCGTCGTGCTGTGCACCGGCGCCTGGCTCTCCGGTCTGGTCCGCGAGGTCGCGGGCGACATCCCGGTCCGCCGCGTCCGGCTCCAGATGATGCAGACCGACCCGCTCGGCGAGGCCCTCACCACCTCCGTCGCCGACGCGGACTCCTTCCGCTACTACCCGGCGTACGCCTCCCCGGCGCTCGACGAACTCAACGCCTCCCAGGCGCAGGACCCAACGGCCGCCGCCCACAAGATGCAGCTGCTCATGGTGCAGCGCCTCGACGGCGGGCTGACCATCGGCGACACCCACGAGTACGAGCACCCCTTCGCCTTCGACACCGTCGAGGAGCCCTACGAGCACCTCACGCGCGTGGTCGAGTCCTTCCTCGGCCGCCCGCTGCCGAGGATCCGCCGTCGCTGGGCCGGCGTGTACGCGCAGTGCGTCGACACCAGCCGGGTCGTCCACCGCCAGCAGGTGCGCGACGGCGTCTGGCTGGTGACCGGGCCCGGCGGGCGCGGCATGACCTGCTCGCCCGCCATCGCCGAGACCACTGCCAACGAACTGGGCTGGTAATCCTCATGAGCTTCACGAACTCCTCGAACTCCTCGAACGCCGCCGTCTCCCTGGCCTCCCCGGTCACGAACCGCGGGCAGCGCCACGACCTCGTCGTCCTCGACATGGCCGGCACCACCGTCGCCGACGGCGGTCTCGTCGAGCAGGCATTCGCCACCGCCGCCGAGCGCCTCGGCGAGGACCCGTCGACGATGATCGACTACGTCCGCGCGACCATGGGCGAGTCCAAGATCTCCGTCTTCCGTCATCTCTTCGGCGGCGACGAGAACCGTGCCCAGCAGGCCAATCAGGCCTTCGAGAGCGCGTACGGCGAGCTGGTCTCGGCCGGCCGGATCGCCGCTCTCCCCGGTGCCGCCGAGGCCATCGGCACGCTCACCGGGCAGGGCCGGACCGTCGTCCTCACCACCGGCTTCGCCCGGGTCACCCAGGACGCCATCCTCGACGCCCTCGGCTGGCGCGACCTCGTCGCGCTCACCCTGTGCCCCGGCGACGCGGGCGGCCGGGGCCGGCCCTACCCGGACATGGTCCTCGCCGCGTTCCTGCACACCGGAGCCGTCGACGACGTCCGGCGGATCGTGGTCGCGGGCGACACCTCGTACGACATGCTCAGCGGCGTCCGGGCCGGTGCCGGGATCGTCGCGGGCGTGCTCACCGGCGCCCACGGCGAGGACGCCCTCACCGACCACGGTGCCACCCGCGTCCTGCCCTCGGTCGCCGAACTGCCCGCGCTCCTCGCGGAGTACGAGGGATGACCGCCCCCGCCCCCGCGGCCCCGGCCGGCGCGCCCGCGGTGTCCGCGGCGCCCGGCGCGGGCGCCGCCCCGGGTGTCGCGCAGGGCGCCGCCTCGGGCATCCGGTTCGACGGCGTGTCGGTCGCGTACCACGGCAACACCGTCCTCGACCACCTCGACCTGACCGTCGAACCCGGCGAGGTCATGGCCCTGCTCGGCCCCTCCGGCTCGGGCAAGACCACCGCTCTGCGCGCCGTCGCCGGCTTCGTCCGGCCGGCCGCCGGGCGGATCCACATCGGCGGCCGGGACGTCACCGACCTCCCGCCGTACCGGCGCGGCATCGGCATGGTCGTGCAGCAGTACGCCCTCTTCCCGCACATGCGGGTCGCCGACAACGTCGCCTTCGGTCTGAAGGCGCAGAAGCTCCCCAAGGCGCGGATCCCCGAACGGGTCGCCGAAGCCCTGGAGATGACCGGCATGGCGGCCTACGCGCAGCGCTACCCGCGCGAACTGTCCGGCGGGCAGCAGCAGCGCGTGGCCATCGCCCGCGCCCTCGCCATCCGCCCGGACGTGCTGCTGCTCGACGAGCCGCTGTCCGCGCTGGACGCCCGGCTCCGCTCCGGCATGCTCACCGAACTCGCCCGGCTGCACCGAGAGTTGCCGCATGTCTCGATGCTGTACGTGACCCACGACCAGGTCGAGGCGCTGACGCTCGCCGACCGGATCGCCGTCATGGACCGGGCCCGGCTTCAGGACTGCGGCACACCGCGCGAGCTGTATCGCAACCCGCGCAGCGAGTTCACCGCCTCCTTCGTCGGCAACGCCAACCTCCTTCCCGTGACGGTCCGTTCGGACGGATCGGGCGGCGCGGACGGCGTCCTGCTCGACGACATCGCGCTCGACGTCCCGGTGGACGGCATCGCCCCCGGCGCCGCCGCCACCCTGTGCGTACGCCCCCACCTCGTCGGTCTCGGCCCCGGCCCCAACGCGCTCACCGGCAGGATCGCCGAGGTCCAGTGGCGCGGCGCCACCCACCGCCTGGACGTGGCGGTCGGTACCGCCGGCCACCGGGTGAAGGCGGACGTACGCGAACTGCGCGAGACCCCGGCCGTCGGGGACGAGGTGACGCTGCACTTCGCCCGCGAGGACGCCGTCCTCCTGGCGGCGGGAGTGAACGATGGCTAGCCGGGTCCCCGCGCTCACCAAGGAGCCTGCCGTGCCCGAAGCCGTAGCGGCGTCCCCACGGGACCCGGACCCCTCCCCGGCTCCCGTGCCCGCGACCGTCACCGCACCCGCGACCGTCACCGCACCCGCGAGGGAGCGGCGGGATCCCGTACGGGACGGGGCGAAGCCCGTAGGGGAAGGGGCGGATCCCGTACGGGACACCCCGACCACCCCGACCACCCCGGACACCCCGACCACCTCCGCCGGCCCGGACATCGAGGCCGCCCCGGCGCGGCGCACCGTACCCGCCTGGGTCTGGGCCCTGCCGCCCGTCCTCGCCCTCGGGCTCGTCTTCCTCTACCCGCTCGCGCTCGTCGTCCGCGAGTCCCTCGCCCCCGGCGCGTACGCCCAGGTCTTCGCCTCCGCCTCGTTCCGCGACGCGCTCGGTACCACCGTGTGGCTCGCCGTCGCCGCCACCGCCGGCTGTCTCGTCCTCGGCTTCGTCCTCGCCCTGGTGATCGCGTTCGTCCCGTTCCCCGGGGCCCGGGCGGTGTCGAAGTTCATCGACGTCTTCCTCTCCTTCCCGTCCTTCCTGATCACGCTCGCGCTGCTGTTCCTCTACGGCTCGGCGGGCATGGCCAACGGACTGTGGACGGACGTCACCGGCGCCGCCAGCGGACCGTTCGCGTTCCTGTCCACGCCGTGGGGGGTGCTGCTCGCCGAGATCACGTACTTCACCCCGTTCGTGATCCGGCCCCTGCTCGCCGCCTTCTCGCAGCTCGACACCGCGCAGCTGGAGGTCGCGTCCTCCCTCGGCGCCCGCGCGCCGCGCGTCGTCCGGCAGGTGATCCTGCCCGAGGTGCTGCCCGCGCTCGCCGCCGGCGGCAGCCTCGTCCTCGTCATGTGCCTCAACGAGTTCGGCATCGTGCTCTTCACCGGTGCCAAGGGCGTCACGACCCTGCCGATGCTCGTCTACGGCAAGGCCATCCTCGAATCCGACTACGCGGCGGCCTGTGTCGTCGCCGTCGTCAACGTGGTGATCTCCGTGGGTCTCTACACCCTCTACCGCGTCCTGGTCTCCCGCACCGGAGCCGCCCGCGACCGGTCCCGCACCCGGTCCGGGTCCGGGTCGGGGCCCGGGTCCGAGTCCCGGTCGCGGTCCCTGCCCCGATCCCTGTCCCGAACCCTGACGGGAGGCGGTCGCCGTGCTGGTGCATAGCCGCGCCGGACGCTGGGGCGCCTGGGCCCTGTTCGCGGTCCTCTTCGTCCCGCTGTTCGCCCTCCCCCTCCTCGTCATCCTCACCGCCTCGTTCAGCACCAACTGGTCCGGCGCCTTCCCCTCCGGCCCGACCACCGAGCACTACACGGCCGCGGTGCGGGGCGAGTCCCTCCAGGCCCTCACCACCAGCCTGGTCACCGCCCTCACCGCCAGCGTCCTCGCGCTCGGCCTCGGCACCTGGGCCGCCCTCACGGCCGCCGCGCTGCGCACCCGGGGCCGCCGGATCCTCGACGCGCTGTTCGTCCTGCCGGTGGCGGTGCCCTCGGTCGTCGTCGGACTCGCCGTCCTGGTCGCCTTCTCCCAGCCGCCGTTCCTGCTGAACGGAACGCGCTGGATCGTGATCCTGGCGCACACCATTCTTGTCACGGCGTTCGCCTACCAGTCGGTTTCGGCTGCCATCCTGCGTCTCGACCCGATGTACGAACAGGCGGCGGCCAGCCTCGGCGCCCGCCCCTCGTACGTACTGTTCCGGGTGCGGCTGCCGCTTCTGCTGCCGTCGCTGAACGCGGCGGCCGGCCTCTGCTTCGCCCTGTCCATGGGCGAGTTGAGCGCCACGATGATGCTCTACCCGCCGGACTGGCTGCCGCTGCCCGTGCGGATCTTCACGGCCACCGACCGGGGTTCGCTGTTCACCGGATCCGCGCTCGCGGTGGTCCTGATGACGGCCACCCTCCTCGTCCTGCTCGCCGTGTCCCGGATCCGCACCAAGGCCACCTACCGCTAGGGGCTGTTCGCACAGTCCGCGCTGTCGGCACAGTCCGCGCTGTCAGCACAGTCCGCGTTGTCCGCACCGTACGCCCGGCCCCGAGCCTCCCGACGTCCCTCTCCCTGGAGAAGAAACCCCATGCGCACCACCTCCCTCCCCGCCCGCCGTTCCCGCGTGTCCTACGTCAAGCCGGTCGTCGCCGCCGCCGGCTGCCTGGTCCTCGCCGGCACCCTCACCGCCTGCGGCGGGGGCGCCGCGGCCGACGAGAAGGTCGTCACCGTCTACAGCGCCGACGGCCTCAAGGGCGAGGCGGGCGACGGCTGGTACGACCAGGTCTTCAAGGACTTCGAGAAGAAGACCGGCATCAAGGTGAAGTACGTCGAGGGCGGCTCCGGCGAGATGGTGCAGCGCGCCGCCCGCGAGAAGAGCAACACCCAGGCCGATGTCCTCGTCACCCTGCCCCCGTTCATCCAGCAGGCGGGCTCCAAGGGGCTGCTGGCCGCGTACAAGCCGGCGAACTCCGACCGGGTGGACGGCGCCGACAAGGCGGGCGACGGCACCTGGGTGTCCGTCGTCAACAACTACTTCGGCTTCATCCAGAACAAGAAGGAGCTGAACCCGGCGCCGACGACCTGGGAGCAGCTGCTCGACGGGAAGTACAAGAACAAGGTCCAGTACTCCACCCCGGGCGTCGCGGGCGACGGCACCGCCGTGCTCATCAAGGCCATGCACGACTTCGGTGGCAAGGACCAGGCCATGGAGTACCTGAAGAAGCTCCAGGCCAACAACGTCGGCCCGTCCTCCTCCACTTCCAAGCTCGCCCCCAAGGTCGACAAGGGCGAGATCCTGGTCGCCAACGGCGACGTCCAGATGAACTTCGCGCAGGCCAAGTCCATGCCGAACCTCTCGATCTGGTTCCCCGCGAAGCAGGGCGGCACGCCGTCGACCTTCGCCCTGCCGTACGCGGCCGGTCTGGTGAAGGGCGCCCCGCACACCGCGAACGGCAAGAAGCTCCTCGACTTCATGCTGAGCGACGAGGCGCAGCGCCAGGTCAGCGCCATCGGCGGCGGCTTCCCCGCCCGCAAGGACATCCGGCCCACCGACGCCAACGCGATCGAGCTGTCGAAGCTGCTGGTGGGTGTCGACGTCTTCCAGCCGGACTGGGCCGACATCGACAAGAACCTGACCACGTACGTCGACGCGTGGAAGGCCGCGACCGGCAGCTGAGCGTGTGCTGGCCCCCGTCCCCGGACCCACCCGGGGACGGGGGACGGGGCGGGGGCGGGGGCGGCGGCCAGTCGGACGTGCCCGGCGCGCCGAGGTGACGACCTCCTCGACGCCCTCCCGCCCGAACGGCCCCGCACCGGCCGGGAATCCGGTCGCGCGCGCCGACGCCTGGACGTCCGCGACCGGCAGCGGAGAGTTCACCGGACGACCACCGGGCGACACTTTCCCGCGCCGGAGGATCGCGGAAGGATAACGGGTACGGACCACAGCCCAACGCCCCTGGTGCGCCAGGGGCGTTGGCATGCCCGCATACCCCCTTCTGGAGGCTCTCGCATGCCCACCCCCGGCCCGTCCCGCCCCACCGGCCCCGCGACCCCGACCCGCCGCAGCGTGCTCGCCGTCGGCGCCACGGCCGCCGTGGCCGCCGTCGCCGGCGGCCTGGCCACCGCGCCTACCGCCTCGGCCGCCACCCCCGCCACCCCCGCCGCGCCCGCCGCGACCACCGCCTCCGGTGCCGCCGTCCCGACCCTCCCGAACGGCACCAGTACCCGCAAGGTGCTTGTCGTCGGCATGGACGGCCTGCGCCACGACCGCATCGACGCCGCCGCGGCTCCCCACCTCAAGTCGCTGATGGCGAACGGCACATACGGTCGCTCTCTGCTCTACTCCAGCCCGATGGCCGCCACTTCCTCGGGCCCCGGCTGGTCGACGATCTCCACCGGCGTCTGGCCCGACAAGCACGGCGTGAAGGACAACACCTTCACCGGCCGCAACTACACCGCCTACCCCGGCTTCCTGGCCCGGCTGCACCAAGTGCGCCCGGAACTCTCGCTGTTCGCCGCCGTCGACTGGCCCGAGCTCGACACGTACGGCACCGTCACCCCCGGCGCGGACGCCAAGGTGGTCTACAACAACGACTACGCCGTCAACGACCTCACGATCACCGAGGTCACCGAGGCCGTGCTGCGCGAGCAGAACCCCGACGTCCTCTTCGTCTACTTCGGCGAGACCGACGAGATCGGCCACAACAACGGTGCCGCCGACCCCCGTTACCTCGCGGCCATCGACGTCCAGGACGGCTACCTCGGCCGCCTCCTCGCCGCCATCGAGGCCCGTCCGACCCGCGCGGCCGAGGAGTGGACGGTCGTCGTCGCCACCGACCACGGCCACACCGACGCGGGCGGGCACGGCGGCTCCAGCATCGAGGAACGGCGTACGTTCGTACTCGCCCAGGGCCCCGGCATCGAGGCCGGCGCCCGGCCCGCCGACACCCGCCTCGTCGACGTCGCCGCCACCGTCTTCCACCAGCTCGGCATCGTCCCCGACCCGGCCTGGGGCCTGGACGGCAAGCCGGTCCAGCAGCGTTCCGCGGACGCGTTCGACACCCTGCTGCCCGTCCTCACCGGCCGCGTCGACGAGACCGGCATCCCCGCCGGCGTCCTCGGCTTCACCCACACCGCGCCGAGCGGCTGGTCCGTCGTCAACAACGCCATGGGCACGGGCGGGGTGACCGAGTGGCGCGGCTGGTCCTTCGCCACCGACGAGTTCTGGTCCCGCTCCCAGCGCGATCAGTGGCGCGAGCTGAACGTCCGCTCCCGGGGCGTGTTCGCCGTCGCCGACTCCGACGAGTGGGCGGACAAGACCTTCTCGGGTACGTACGACTCGACGCTGGTCAGCCCGGCGTACGCGGTCCCCGGCGCCGCCCGCGTCAGCCTGTCCTTCACCACGCTCTACCGCCAGGAGGGCGCCCAGAGCGCCCAGATCCTGGCCTCGTTCAACGGCGGCACCCCGACCGTCGTCAAGAGCTACACGGCGGACGTGCTCTCCCAGCCGCAGACGGTCACGGTCCCCGTACCCGCGGGCGCGTCCAGCGTCTCCTTCCGGTTCCGCTACACCGGCTCGAACAACTGGTACTGGGTGGTCGACGGGGTCGCGGTCACCACGTCCTGATCACGCGTCACGCGTCACGCGTCACGCGTCACGCATCGCGCATCAGGCGTCACGCGTCATGGAAAACGGGCCGGGCGGGGGCGGTGACGCCCCTGCCCGGCCCGTCGCGACCGGACGCCGTACGCCGAAGGTCAGATGTACTCGACCAGGTCCGCGATCGAGTCCTTCACATGCGTCGGCCGGTAGGGGAACTTGCCGATATCCTCCGGCGCCGTCAGGCCCGTCAGCACGAGGAACGTCTCCATGCCCGCCTCCAGCCCCGCCAGGATGTCGGTGTCCATCCGGTCGCCGATCATCGCGCTGGACTCGGAGTGGGCCCCGATCGCGTTGAGACCGGTGCGCATCATCAGCGGGTTCGGCTTGCCGACGAAGTAGGGCTCCTTGCCCGTCGCCTTGGTGATGAGCGCGGCGACCGCGCCCGTCGCGGGCAGCGCGCCCTCGGCGGAGGGGCCGGTCTCGTCGGGGTTCGTGGCGATGAACCGGGCCCCGTTGTTGATCAGCCGTACCGCCTTCGTCATGGCCTCGAAGGAGTACGTCCGGGTCTCGCCCAGGATCACGAAGTCGGGCTCGGTGTCGGTGAGGATGTACCCCACCTCGTGCAGCGCGGTGGTCAAGCCGGCCTCGCCGATGAC
This sequence comes from Streptomyces sp. NPDC046203, assembly GCF_040646255.1. Classification (NCBI taxonomy): domain Bacteria; kingdom Bacillati; phylum Actinomycetota; class Actinomycetes; order Kitasatosporales; family Streptomycetaceae; genus Streptomyces; species Streptomyces sp. NPDC046203. The sequence goes on from NZ_JBEYZX010000035.1 coordinate 59,542, forward strand.
GTACGCGGAGCCGCCCGGGTGCTGGGTGTCGAGGAACTTGGCGGTGGCGAGCGCCGACGTCCAGATGTTCTCGGCGGGCACGTCCAGACCGATCCGGCTGAGCCGGGCGTGCAGATCGCGGGCGGTGTAGATGGAGTTGTTCGTGAGGACCAGGAAGGGGCGGCCGGAGTCCCGCAGCTTGGCGATGAACGCGTCGGCTCCCGGCACCGGGATGCCCTCGTGCATCAGCACGCCGTCCATGTCGGTGAGCCACGATTCGATGGGCTTGCGGTCTGCCATGGGGCCGGTCTCCTGTCGGATGGCTTGCGGTGGCGCCGGGACGACGCTGTACCGACGGCCCCAGCCTAGGCCGTGTCCATTCAACGGCCGGTCGCGGTCTGGCGCGAACCGGAAAGATCGGTAATCATCGGTAATGATCAACAGTGACCGGTAATGATCCGAAATGATCCAAGCGGACTGCCGCCGGGATCCAGAGCAGCCCTGGGAGACCCGATGACCATGCCCCTCTCCGAACTCACCGGGGACTACGTCCTCGACCCCGCCCACACCCGGATCGGCTTCGTCGCCCGCCACGCCATGGTGACCAAGGTCCGCGGCGCCTTCCACCAGTTCGAGGGCACCGCGCATCTGGACGGCGCGGACCCGGCGAAGTCCACCGCCCAGGTGGTGATCAAGACCGAGAGCATCGACACCGGCGTCGAGCAGCGCGACCAGCATCTGCGTACCAACGACTTCCTCGACGCGCCCAACTTCCCCGACATCACCTTCCGCACCACCTCGGTCGAGGCGAAGTCCGACACCGACTACCGCGTCACCGGCGACCTCACGGTCAAGGACGTCACCCGCCCCGTGAGCATCGACTTCGAGTACACGGGCAACGCCGTCGACCCCTACGGCAACCTCCGGGTCGGCCTGGAGGGGTCGGTGACGATCTCCCGCAAGGAGTACGGCGTGACGTGGAACGCGGCCCTGGAGGGCGGGGGCGTGCTGGTCGGCGACAAGGTCGTCCTGGAGTTCGACATCTCCGCGATCAAGCAGTAGCGGCCCCGGGCCCGTTCGGCCCCGCCCTGTCCCGGACCCGGGATCGGGCGGGGCCTCGCTCGTCCGCTTGTCCGTATGTCGGCTCGTCGGCTCGTCCCACCGGCCCTCCCGGGATGCGGGAGGGGGCGATTCGGGTGACCCTGCCAGTACCAGGAGGTCACCATGCGTTCAGGTTCCATCGCGCTGGGTGCCGCCACGGCGGCCATGGTGCTGGTGCTCACGCCCGCGGCGGGCGTCGCCCAGGCCCACGACGGGGTCCGGGTCACGGCCACCCCCGGGTCGGCCCCGCCCGGCGCCGGGGTCGAGCTGCGGGTCACCGGCTGCGCGGGCCGCGCCGGGACCGCCGCGTCCCCGGCCTTCGCCGGAGAGGCGCGGCTCGCCGGCCGGGGCGAGGGACCGCCCCCGAAACACGACCAGGGACACGGCCAGGGTCACGGCCGGGACCACGACCAGGACCACGGCCAAGGTCGCGACCAAGGCCACGATCAGGACCACGGCCAGGGGCGCGAGGACGGGCGGAGCTGGGATCAGGGTCGGGAGTGGGGGCAGGACCGGGGCCAAGGGCAGTGGTGGGACCACGCGGGCGGCCGGGGCGGCGATCAGGGGAGCGGTAAAGAAGACGGCAAAGGGGACGACAAAGGGGAGAGTAAGGGGGACGGCAAAGAGGGCGAGCTGTCGGGAAGCGTCCGCCTGAAGCAGCGCCTCGACGAGGGCACCTACCCGATCAGCGTGTCCTGCGACGGCCACGACCACCGCGACGCCGGGACCCTCAGGGTCCGGCGGAGCGAGGAGCCGGCCCCGCGTCCCACCTCCCACCCGTCCCCGGTCGCCCCGGTCCACGCGGGCGGCGGCGGGACGGCCGTGTTCGCCGCGCCCGCCGCGCCCGGGGTCGCGCAGACGGCGAGCGAGGAGGGCCTGGGCACCCCGTACACCGTCCTCGGCTTCGGCCTGGCCGCCCTCGCGGCGGCGGCCGTCGCCCTTCGCGGCAGCGCCCGGCGCCGTACCGAAGCCCAGTCCGGCGCCGGCGTCGGTGTCGGCGCCGGTCTCGGAGGAGGAACGGCGGGGGAGAAGCCCGGGGGCGGGGCCGGCCAGGGCGCGGACTGAGCGCGTGCCGTCCGGGCGGGCGCTGACCGGGGCGGCCTGGGCGGCCCTCGTACTCAGCCTCTGGATCTGGGGCCAGGACGGTGCCCCGCCGCCCGGCACCGCCGCGGCGCCGACCACCGGCGACATCGCCGCGGCGGGCCGCCCGCCGGGCATCCCGCTGCCCCCGGCGCACTCCCCGCTCGCCGCGCTGGAGCCGCGCCGTGTCGAGATCCCGTCGATCGGGGTGACGGCGCCGGTCGTGCCCCGGGGGCTCGACGACGACGGGGCGATCGAGCCCCCGCCGTACGAGACACCGGAGACCGTCGGCTGGTACGAGGACGGCACGCCGCCCGGCGCCCCCGGCGCGGCACTCCTCGTCGGCCATGTCGACACCGAGACCGGCCCGGCCGTCTTCTACGGGCTGAGCGCGGTCCGTCCCGGCGCGGAGGTGGCCGTGACCAGGTCGGACGGCAGCGTCGCCCGCTTCACCGTCGACGACGTCCAGGTCCTGCCGAGGGACGGGTTCGACCCGCGGGCGGCGTACGGCCGACGGCTGCCCGGCCGCGCCGAGCTGCGGCTGATCACCTGCGGCGGAGCCTTCGACCGCGCGTCCGGCGCGTACACGGCGAACGTCGTCGTCTCCGCCTATCTGTCCGCTGCCTCCGGCGCCGGACCAGGCCGCTGACCTGCGAAGAGACGCAGAGATACACCGGGAGGGATACGCCGAGAAGTGCCGGATACACGACTGAAGCCCTTCACCTGATGGTGAAGGGCTTCAGTCTTCGCGTGCGCCGCCAGGGACTCGAACCCCGGACCCGCTGATTAAGAGTCAGCTGCTCTAACCAACTGAGCTAGCGGCGCCTGCTGACAGAGATAACTCTACAGGACTTCCGGGGGTGCCCCTGACCATTTCCCGCCCCCTCCGGCCTGTCGGATGGTCGTACTGGGGATTCGATACGTCAAAATGCCATTTGTTCGGACAGTTGAGACACTGGCGCCTGTGCCGGAGCGCCAAGAGATCTTGACGGCTGTGGAGGGGAACACATGAGTGTGCCGGTTTTCGAAGAGTTCGAACCCGAGGCCGACTGCGGTTGCGCGGGCTGTGCCGGGCAGCGGAGGGCCCACGCGCTCGGTGTGCCGGTACGGGCCGGGGGCCACCCGGCCGCCCGTGGCGCGCGGCGCGCGTTGGTCCTGGTCACGGCCACCGGAGCGGTGCTCGGCGCCGGAGGTGTGGGCCCGGCCGGCGCGGCGCGGACGCCGGACGGGGCGAGCGGGGTGAGCGGGGCGAGCGGCGCAGCCGCCGAGACGACAGGGACCCTCACCGCCGCCACCAGCACCGGCGTCACCGCCACCGACATCGGCACCACTGGCATCGGCGTCACCGGCCACGAGGCGGAGCCCGGGAATCCGCAGGGCGGGCAGGAGCCGCTGGGCGCCGCGTCCGGCCGGGGTCCGGTATCGGCCACTCCGGTGTCGGCTCCGGCCGTGCTCCCGGCGGCGGCCCCGCACGGCTCCGCCCCGACCCTGCGCGCGACGACCCGCGCCGACATCGTCCGCCGCGCCGAGAAGTGGGTGACGGCCAGGGTTCCGTACGACATGAACCGCTACTGGGGCGACGGCTACCGCCAGGACTGCTCCGGCTATGTCTCGATGGTCTGGAACCTGCCCTCCAACGAGTGGACAGGCAGCCTGGCCCGCTTCGCCGACCGGATCCCGCGCGCCGATCTCCAGCCCGGCGACATCCTGCTGTTCCACAACCCGGCCAGCCCGACGCGCGGCTCGCACGTGACGGTCTTCGGCGGCTGGGCGGACGCCACGCGCACCTCCTACACCGCGTACGAGCAGACCAAGCCGTACACCCGGACACGGACGACGCCCATGGCGTACTGGCAGGACTCGGAGCACTACGTCGCCTACCGCTACAAGGGCCTGACCGGCGCGCCCTCGGGCCAGGGCGGTGGAGCGGGAGGCGGTACGGGCGGCGCGGCCACGCCGTACCCCGGGGCGGCGAAGTTCGGGCCGGGCGCGGACAACGCGTACGTCACGCGGCTTGGGAAACTGCTCGTGGCGCGCGGCGGCAAGAGCTTCTACCACCAGGGGCCGGGCCCGCGGTGGGGCGAGGCGGACCGGCGGGCGACCGAGGCGTTCCAGCGGGCGCAGGGCTGGAAGGGCGGTGCGGCCGACGGGCTGCCGGGGCCGCGGACCTGGTCGCTCCTGGTGACGGGGCAGGGCAAGGACATCGGCGGCGCGGGCGGGACGGCCGGCTCCGGCGGTTCCGGCGGGTCGAGCGGATCTGCGACCGCGTTCCCCGGGCGTGGCTCCTTCCGTCCGGGCCAGTCCAACGCATATGTGGAGAAGCTGGGCAAGCAGCTGGTCAAGCGGGGCTTCGGCAAGCACTACACGTCGGGCCCCGGCCCCCGCTGGACGGAGGCGGACCGGCGCAACGTCGAGTCCTTCCAGCGGGCCCAGGGTTGGCGCGGCTCGGCGGCCGACGGTTATCCGGGCCCGGAGACCTGGCGGCGCCTGTTCCGATGACTCCGACGACATGAGGTGACGACCGAATGAAGGCATCGACCCCGATGAGCCCCGTGCCTCCGGGCCCGGCCGCCCTGGCCGATTCCGGTGCGGCCGCCAGTCGTGACGCGGCCCGCACCGCCCGCCGGCTCACCGACGGCCGGCTGCGCGCGAGCACCGCGCCGCCGGGCGACGGGCCGGGGTCGGGGACGGAGTCAGGGTCGGGCCCGGGGGCCGGAGGCGCGGCCGGGGCGGGCGCCTCCGGTGGGGCGCCGCTGCCGCCGGAGGTCGTCGAACCGGAGGTCACCGAGCCGGAGGCCGTGCGGGGCGAGGAGGAGAAGGCGGTCGACGCCGTCCCCGATACGGAGGCCGAGGCCGAGGGCACGGGTGACCTGGGTGACCCGGGGGACTCGGACGAGGCGGTCGCCGCCGAGGCGGACACCTCGGCGCCGGACCAGGCGACACCTCCCGCCGAGCCCGCACCCCAGCCGCCGTCAGCCCCCGAGCCTTCCGCCGCCGTGACCGAAGAGCCGCAGGCCCTGGACGCACCCCCAACCCCCACACCCGACCCGGACCCCGACCCCGAGCCCGCCCCCGAGCCTGTCCGCACCCTCACCCCCACCCCCGTCGGGGTCGGCTTCGCGTGGATGGCAGGGGCACACTTCACGATGGTGTCCGTCCCCGCGGCCTCCGCTGACCAGCGGCCCGCCAAGAGCGGCGCCCCGTCCGCCCCTTCCGCTCCCGCTCCTTCCGCCCCCGCCCCTTCCCTTCCTTCCTCCGACGGGGTGGCGGCGCGAGGGAGTGGTGGGCGGCGCAGGGCGGTGATCGGGGTCGAGACGACCGGGACGATCCCGGTGCACCTGCTCTTCCGGGACGAGCCGACGCCCGGCCCCGACGACGAAGCCCCCGCCACCGCATCCACACCCGCATCCGCACCCGCATCACCGGGGACGTCCAGGCCCTCCCTGATCAAGGCCCGGCAGACCGGCTTCCCCACGTCCCCGGCCCCCGCCGGCCCGGTCGCACTCCGCCCCACGCTCACCCCCACCCCCGTGGCCGCCACCCGCGCGGGCTCCGCTCCCGCTCCCGCTCCCGTCCCCGCGTCCGCCGGGCGGCCGGTGCCCGCCACCGACCCGAAGTTGGTGGAACGCCCCGGTCCGGTGCTGCCCGGCTGGGTCGGTGTGACCGGCGGGCTGCTGGCGCTGTTCGGGTGCGCGGTGCTCGTGTGGTGGACGGGCGCCGTGCCCCGGGAGGCGGCGCGCATGCTGGGGCTGCCGCCTCGGCCGTACGACGGCATCGGCCTCGGCCAGTGGTCCCTGCTCGCGCTCGGCACCGTCGTCACGCTGTTCTTCCTGGGCGGGATCGGCCGAGGACGGGTCGGCTACGCCCTGGTGCTCACCCTCTTCGGCGACTATCGCGGCACCGTCCGCCGGACCGGTCTGCTCTGGGTGAGCCCGCTCCTGCTGCGCCGCCGGGTGGACGTACGGCTGCGGCACTGGCGCAGCGAACCGCTGCCCGCCGTCGACGCGAAGGGCACCGCGCTCGATGTCGTCGTCCTCGTGGTCTGGCGGGTCCGCGACACCGTGCGCGCCGCGCTCGGGGTGGACCGGCACGAGGAGTATCTGCGCGAGCAGGTGGAGGCGGCGATGGCGCGGGTCCTGTCGCAACTGCCGGCGGACGCGTTCCACGAGGACGCGCCGACGCTGCGCGACGCCGAGGCGGTCGGCGAGGCGCTGACCCGGATGCTGTCGGCGGAGTGCGCGCCGGTCGGCATCGACGTGTACTCGGCGCAGCCGACCCGGATCGAGTACGCCCCCGAGGTCGCGGCGGCGATGCGGCGCCGCCGGATCGCGGCGATCGACGCCGAGCACCGGGACAGCGTGCTCACCTCGGTCGTGGACGCGGTCGACGACGTGGTCCACCGGCTGACCTCCCGTGGTCTGGTGGAACTGGACGACTACGAGCGGAAGGCGCTGGTGAAGGACCTGACGGTGGCGTTCTGCACCGGCCGGACGGCGTCGGGCGAGGGTGTCTGAGCGGCGCGCGGGTCGGGGCGAGAGCGGTGCGGCCGGTGGCGTCTCCGGCGACGACGTACTGCCGGCGCTGACGACGACGCGACGACGACGCGACGACGACGGCGGTACGGGACATGACCCGTACCGCCGTCGTATGGCTCCCGTACCACCGTCGTTGGTCTGGACATGACCAGTCTCCATCCCTACCGTGGAGCTTGGTCTAGACCTGAAGGGTCCGTATCCCCACCCCTTCCGCCTTCCCTCCCCGTCCCCATCTCCCCGCACGCGTGCACCCCGGCCGGCCCACCTGCCCCACCCCACCCCACCCCGCCCGGCCTCCGGAACTCCCCACGTCCTCCTGGAGCGACAGCATGCGAAAGAAGTCAGGTATCGCGGCCGTGGCGCTCGGTGTCGCCGCCGCCTTCGTCCTCTCCACCGGCGGCGCGAGCGGCCACGGCTACACCGACGCCCCGATCAGCCGCCAGAAGCTCTGCGCCGACGGCACCGTGAAGAACTGCGGCGACATCCAGTGGGAGCCGCAGTCGGTCGAGGGGCCCAAGGGCTTCCCGTCCGGCGGGCCCTCCGACGGCACGATCTGCGCCGGCGGGAACTCCCGCTTCGCCCAGCTCGACGACCAGCGGTCCGGCGCCTGGCCGGCCACCCAGCTCACCGCGGGCCAGAGCTACACCTTCCGCTGGCAGTTCACCGCCCGCCACGCGACCACGGACTTCCGCTACTACATCACCAAGAACGGTTGGAACCCGAACCAGCCGCTGACCAGGGCGGCGCTTGACCCGCAGCCCTTCCTGGTCGTCCCCTACAACAACCAGCAGCCGCCCGCGACCCTCTCCCACACCGGTGTCATCCCGGCGGGCAAGACCGGCCGCCACATGATCCTCGGGGTGTGGACGATCGCGGACACCGGCAACGCCTTCTACGCGTGCTCGGACGTCCAGTTCTGACCCAGGGACCTCTCCTCCCCCCTCTTCTCCCTCCTTCTCCCGCCCCCACCCCCCTCGCCCTGTGACGCGGCCCACATCGGCGCCACGTCACAGCGGCCGGGGCGGCGGCATCTTGTGTGTGTTCGGCGCGGCGCGGCGGCAAGCAGCCACCGCGACCGCACCGGCGCGATGCCATCAGTGAGAAGTAGCGAGAAGTGAGGACGACGTCATGGAACCCCGTTTCCGTCTGTTCGACAGCCCGACCGCCGCGAAGGTCGCCAAGCGGTTCTTCCATGCGTCGATGGCCCTGGAGGAGTCGACGCTGCCGAAGACCCTGCGGGAGCTGGTGCAGCTGCGCGTCAGCCAGATCAACGGCTGCGGCTTCTGCGCCGACGTCCACAACAAGGAGGCCGCGGCAGCCGGGGAGAGCACGGTCCGGCTCGGCCTGGTCGCCACCTGGCGGCACAGCACCGTGTTCACCGAGGCCGAGCGGGCCGCGCTCGCGCTCGCGGAGGAAGGCACGTCGCTCGGCGCGCGCGGGGTGACGGACGAGACCTGGGCCGAGGTACGGAAGCACTTCGACGACGACGAGGTCGGGGCGCTGGTCTGCCTGGTCTCCCTGATCAACGCGGCCACGCGGATGGGGGTGATCGTGCACACCCCGGGCGGCTCCTACGAGCCCGGCGCGTTCGCCGGCCTGTAGTCCCCTGTCCCTACGGGGAAGCACGGGGGGTACGGGGAAACGCGGGGGAATACAGAAGGCCCCTTGCTTTCGCAAGGGGCCTTCCGGTCGGTGCGCCGCCAGGGACTCGAACCCCGGACCCGCTGATTAAGAGTCAGCTGCTCTAACCAACTGAGCTAGCGGCGCCTGCTGACAAAGAAAATACTACCTGGTTCTGGAGGGTGCTCGTGACCACCCTCGTCCCGGCCGGGCACCGGCCCACGTCCGGCCCCGCCCCGGCCCCGATCCGAGCCCCGCTCTGGGCCCCGCCCCGGACTCGTTCCAGCTCCGCCCCTGCTCAGAGCGCCAGCGAGAGCACCACCGGCGCGGCCCGCCGGTTCAGGGTGTCGGCCGCCGAGCGGAGCCGGTGCGCGTCCTCGATCGGCAGCGAGATGGCCAGGCAGCCCACGGCCGCGCCCGCCGTCAGCGGCACCGCGGCGCAGACGGTGCCCACCGCGTACTCCTGGAGGTCGAGCACGGGGACGGTCGGCGGCTGGCTGTCCAGCTTCGAGAACAGCACCTTCTCGTTGGTGATCGTGCGCGAGGTCAGTCGCGCGATCCGGTGCCGGGCCAGGTGGTCGCGGCGTCCGTTCAGGTCGAGCTGGGTCAGCAGGCACTTGCCGACGGCGCTGGCGTGGGCGGCGGAGCGGAAGTCGACCCACTCGTTGACCTTGGGGGTGCGCGGGCCGTCGGCCCACTGGGTGATCTTCACCTCGCCGTCGATGTAGCGGCTGATGTAGACGGCGGCGCCGAGCGAGTCGCGCAGCTCGGTCAGCTCTTCCTGGAGCCTGAGCTCCAGGGCCTCGCGGCGGGTGGTGCCGGACCCGAGCAGGACCAGGGAGTCGCCGACCACGTAGGCGCCGTCGGAGACCTGCTCGACGTAGCCCTCGCGCCGGAGCATCAGCAGCAGGGGCGACAGGTGCGCGACGGGCAGGCCGGTGTCCCGTGCGATCTGCACGTCCGTCACGCCGCCGCCGTGCCGAGAGATGGTCTCGAGTACGCGCAGTGCGTATTGCACCGAATGGAACGGCGCGGTGGGCTCGGGCTTCAGCGCCACGGTGTCCCCCTACCAGGTTGTGACCGCAAGCTTCCGTACCACGATAGCCGCCAAGGAGGCGTAGCGGGGCGGCCGTTGGCGAGATTGATGCGGTGTGCACGATGTCTGGTCTGGGCCGCGCCACTCTGGCATATGCCATGGTCACAGCCCCCGGGGAGAGTCGGAGGTCAGCGCCGCGAACGAGGGTGTCCGTACGGCCGTTCGAGCGGGTTCCGGACGTGAAGATTTTTCTGTGGGAATAACCGGAGACCCCCTCCAGTTGCCGCTGGGAGCACGCCGGACCAGCCCCCGCGCACCGGGCGGTCCGTATCCCTGATGTCAGTACGTCAGCGCGCGAGCACATCGGCGCAGCGCAGGAAGGCCGGCCACACGGTGAGTGACACGACACGGAACACGGAGCGGGGCGGGGAACGGGACGCGGAGGCGACGCCCGCGCCGACACCCGCCGGGATCGGGAACGGGATCGGGACCGGGTCGGGGAACGGCATCCGGGGCGAGGCGCTCGGCACCGCGCCCGTACCGCTCTCGGTGCTCGATCTGGTCACCGTCGGCAGCGGCCGGACCGCGAGCCAGGCGCTCGCCACCAGCGTCGCCCTCAGCCGGCTCGCCGAGCGGCGCGGCTACCACCGCCACTGGGTGGCCGAACACCACTCCATGCCGGGCGTCGCCTCCTCCTCGCCCGCCGTGATCCTCGCCCACCTCGCCGCCCACACCCGCCGCATCCGGCTCGGCTCCGGCGGCGTCATGCTGCCGAACCACGCGCCGCTGGTGATCGCCGAACAGTTCGGCACCCTGGAGGCGCTGGCCCCGGGCCGGATCGACCTCGGACTCGGCCGCGCGCCCGGCACCGACGGCGCGACCGCCGCCGCGCTGCGCCGCACCGACCGGCTGGGCGAGGGCGCCGACGACTTCCCGGAGCAGCTCTCCGAACTGACCCGTTTCCTGGACGACGACTTCCAGGACGGTCATCCGTACGCCCGGATCCACGCCGTCCCGGGCCCGGTGCAGGGCCCGAAGGGTCGGCCGCCGATCTGGCTGCTCGGCTCCTCCGGCTTCAGCGCCCGCCTCGCCGGCCTGCTCGGTCTGCCCTTCGCCTTCGCCCACCACTTCTCGGCGCGCAACACGCTGCCCGCCCTTGAGCTGTACCGGCAGAGCTTCCGGCCCTCGGCCGCGCTCGACGCGCCGTACGCCCTGATCGGCGTCGCCGCGCTCGCCGCCGACGAGGCCCGCGAGGCCCGCCGCCAGGTGCGGACCGGTGCCCTGTCGATGCTGCGGCTGCGCACCGGCCGCCCCGGGCTCATCCCGACGCCGGAAGAGGCCGAGGCGTATGAATTCAGCCACATGGAGCGGGAGTTCGTGGACGACTGGATGGCGAACGTCGTGCACGGCACGCCCGACGAGGTACGCGACGGCCTGGACGCGCTCCAGAAGCGGACCGGCGCCGATGAGCTGATGATCACCGCCAACGCGCACGGCGGGGACGCGCGGCTGCGGAGTTACGAGCTGATCGCCGACGCGTACGGACTGCCGGACGTGGTCTCGCCGGTCGCCCCGGAAGGGGCGCCCGCAACCGCGTAGCGCGCGTGGAAGAGAGCGAGAACCAGGGGGAGTCGGGGGAAGCGGAGGGAAATCCCGGCGCGTTGGTTCCTCGCCGGACCGGCGGGTCCGGGGGAGGGGTACGTGAACCTTAAACCGCTCGTCACCAAGGGTGGCGGGCGGTTTCGCGTGCCGTGCAGCGCCCCTGACGAGGGGGTTTCCGTGCGAATTGGTCTAGTCCTCAATCTGGTTCAGACCATTGACGCGCTGTTCATGCGGCGGATATCACTGCTCCAACTTCCCCGCCGCCACCCCCACTTCCGGAGGCCGCACCATGCACCCCCGTGAACCGCGCACCCCCCGCTCCGCCCCCAGCCCCGTGTCCCGATCGGCCTCCCGTCCCGCCGGCCGTCCCACCGGCCGTCCCCTCCTCGCCGCCCTGCTCGGCTCGACCCTCGTCGCCGGCGCCCTCGCCGTCACCGCCGGGCTCGGCTCCGCCCAGGCCGCCGCCGGCGCGAGCACCGCCGCGCCGTCCACCGGCGGGGTCAAGATCGCCTACTACGACCAGTGGAGCGTGTACGGGAACGCCTTCTACCCCAAGCACCTCGACGAGCGCGGCATCGCCGCCAAGCTGGACGTCATCAACTACTCGTTCGGCAACATCCACCCCACCGACCTCACCTGTTTCGAGGCCAACAAGGCGGCCGGCGACGACAACAACCCGAACGCCGGCGACGGCGCGGGCGACTCGTACGCCGACTACCAGAAGTCCTTCTCCGCGGCGGACAGCGTCGACGGCGTGGCCGACACCTGGAACCAGCCGATCGTGGGCGTCTTCAACCAGTTCAAGGAACTGAAGGCGAAGTACCCGCACCTGAAGATCAACATCTCGCTCGGCGGCTGGAGCTACTCCAAGTACTTCTCCGACGCGGCCAAGACCGACGCGAGCCGCAAGAAGCTCGTGTCCTCCTGCGTCAAGCAGTACATCCAGGGCGACCTGCCCGTCGACGGCGGCTTCGGCGGCCCCGGCACCGCCGCCGGCATCTTCGACGGCATCGACATCGACTGGGAGTACCCCGGCTCGCCCGACGGCCACCTCGGCAACCACTACGCCGCCGAGGACAAGCAGAACTTCACCCTTCTGCTCGCCGAGTTCCGCAAGCAGCTCGACGCGTACGGCGCCGCGCACGGCGGCAAGAAGTACCTGCTGACCGCCGCCCTGCCGGCCGGCCAGGACAAGATCAAGAACATCGAGACGGACAAGATCGGCGCGTACCTCGACTACGCCAACATCATGACGTACGACATGCACGGCGCCTGGAACGGCAACGGGCCGACGTACCACCAGTCCCCGCTCCACTCCGGCGCAGGCGACCCGACCGACGCCGTGAAGCCGGGCACCGAGAAGTACTCGATCGAGAACGCCATCGACTCCTGGATCGACGGCAAGCCCGCCTACGGCATCACCGGCGGCTTTCCCGCGAACAAGCTGACGCTCGGCTACGAGTTCTACTACCGAGGCTGGAAGGGCGTTCCGGCCGGTACGGCGAACGGCCTCGCGCAGCCCGCGACCGGCGGCTCCGGCGCCCGCCCGCTGAGCCAGGCGGCCGGCATCGCGTACTACAAGGAGCTGGGCGGCATCGTCGACAACCCGGCCACCACCTTCTGGGACGACCAGGCCAAGTCCGCGTACTTCTACAAGGACGGCGAGTTCTTCACCGGCCTGGACAAGCGCACCATCCAGGCCCGCGCCGACTACGGCCACCAGCGCGGACTCGCCGGCGCGATGATGTACTCGCTGCTCGGACTGGACGCCAAGGCCACCCTGTTCCATCAGATCACCGACGCCGTGGGCTCCTCCCCGACCACCCCGACGACGCCTCCCACCACTCCTCCGACGACGCCTCCCACCACTCCTCCGACGACGCCGCCCACGACTCCGCCGACGACGCCCCCGACGACGCCTCCGACCACTCCGCCCGCGGGCTGCGCCGCGGCGGCGTACACGGCCGGCACGGTCTACAACGCGGGCCA
>NZ_JBEYZX010000036.1:0-71122 GCF_040646255.1 Streptomyces sp. NPDC046203
TCACAACCGTTCACTCCCTCGTAATGGATGACGTTGCGCATGGTACCCACATCGGACTTTCGGTGCGGGAGGGTGCGGGCGGCACATGACACCCCATGCGACATGGTGGTCTCTCGGAACGGCATGCCCCTGAGGTGTGTCCCCGAACCGGGCAGGCCGGGTCCGCCGTTCCGTATGTCGTACGGCGCGGACGTACGAGGTGCGGAGGCACCGCCGCCCACGATCAACGACCTGCCGGGACAAGCGCGTTGCGCTTACGGGCGCGGTAGGCGGCGGCCTTGAACCGGTTCCCGCAGGACTTCATGCCGCACCACTGCCGTCTCGCGCCCCGCGAGCGATCGACGTAGACATCGGTGCATTCCGGGTTTCCGCACTCCTTCAGGAGACGGGACTCGGGCCCGCCGAGCAGTTCGACCGCTCTGCGGGCCACCGTGGACAGGGCCTCCTGCGGGGTGGCCGTCGTCCGCCGGCCGGGCGGGGCGAGCTGGGGCCGGGCGGCGGGCCGGCGCGCGGCGTCGTTCACGACGGCGAGTGCCGACTCGTCGTACGGTCTGCCCTGCCGCCGGTCCGTCACCAGCCGGTAGACCGCCTCCCGTACGGACCGGGCCCGCGCGAGATCGGCGTCCGCGCCGGGGCTGACGGAGTCGACGAGTCCGGACTCCAGGTACCACGCATCGAGGCGGCCCGGTGCCGTGAGTACGTCGATTCTGGCGGAGCGACGGGCGCGGAGCGTCGCGATGAAGTCGAGTGCGGGGTCACCGCAAGCGAAAACATGTCGGTGCATCGTCATGTAACCAGCTTGGCGGGTTATGTGGGTCCGTACAAGGCGGCGCCCGCCAGGACTTCCTCGGCGCACCATCGCGGTGACGCGGGCCCGACGGAGAACTCCGGCCATCTGGTGCCTCGTTGCCGTGCGCCGGTCCAGGTGCGGAGTAGGGCCTGACCTCCTGTCCCGGGGCCGTGCCGGCGATCGGTCGGGCGGATGCTGGGGGAGCAGCCGTCCGCCGCCGTCGCCGGGATAAGGACGAGGGGACACACCCGGCGACCGCCCGGGCGACGCCACATGTGTGATGCCGCTGTCCGGGCCCGGCCTGCCCGTCCCGAGTCGAAACGATCTAGCATGCGGGCCATGACCAACCGCACAGGACTCGTCCTCGACTTCGGTGGAGTGCTCACCACCCCCCTGCTCCCGGCCGCGCTCGCCTTCGAGCGCCGGGAGGGCCTGCCCGAGGGCACACTGCTCCATTCCCTCTATCTGGACGAGGAGATGGTCCGGCGCACCGAGGACCTGGAGCGCGGTGTGCTCACCCAGGCCCAGTGGAACGCGGCCGCCGCCGAACGCACCGGCCTCCCGTCCGACGACCTGCTGGGCCGTATCTTCGCCGACCTGCGTCCGGAGACGATGCTGCTCGAAGCCGCCGACGCCGCCCGCCGGGCCGGAATCAAGGTCGGCATCCTGTCGAACTCGGTCGGCGTCGGCTCGTGGGACCTCTACGCGGGGCACGATCTGGAGAATCGTTTCGACGCCGTGGTGATATCCGGAGACCACGGACTGCGGAAGCCGGAACCCGAGATCTTCCGGCTCGTCCTCGACGGCCTCGGCCTGCCCGCCGACGCGTGCGTGTTCGTCGACGACACGGAGGCGTTTCTGCCGCCCGCCCGGGAGTTGGGGTTCGTCACGGTGCACGCCGAGGAGCCCCGGCGGACCGTGGCCGCGCTGGAGGAACTTCTCGGAGTGCCGCTGACGGCGAAGGACTGACCGGCGGGGAACCGCCCCTCGGTCCACCGGTGTCACACCGGCGGGCCGAGGGGCCGAGGGTCGCGTGGACGGTGTGGGGAGCGGCAATGATCTTGGGCGGAGTTCGTGCGGACTTGGTGAGGGCGTGCCGTCGGATGAAACCAGTGCTTCTTTGAGGATCATCCTTTTTCTCAGTTCGCTCTTGGATCGTTTGATGGAGAAGAAGGAAGTTCATGCGCACTCGTGCCCGTACCCGTATAGCCGCTGCCGGCACACTCGTTGCCCTGTCCGCGCTCGCGCTCACCGGTTGCAACGATGACAACGGTGGCGGCGATGCCGGCGCCGCCGCCGGTTCGTCGGCCTCGACCACGGCCTCGGCTTCGGCCTCTGCTTCGGCTGAGGCGTCGTCCGGGAACGGCTCGTCCGGTGGCGGCAGCTCCTCCGGGAGTGGCTCGACCGGCGGCAACGGTTCGACCGGCGGCGGCGGTTCGACCGGCGGGGGCAGCTCGAACGACGGCGGCGCCACCGTGGCCTGTACCACCCGGAACACCTCGGCGCAGTTCCGTCAGAGCGGGAACCACGCCAGTGAGTCGCAGGCGGCCGCCGGTTCGCTGAGGATCACCAACTCCTCCGGCGCCGCCTGCACCATCGTCGGTCCCACGGTCGTGACCGTCTCCGATGACGCGAAGCGCGGTGGGCCGGTCTCCGCGGACAACTCCGAGGAAGGCTCGGACGCGGTCGACATCCCGGCGGGCGGCACGGCGACGGCCGACGTGCTGTACAACGACGTGAACACCGAGGGCACCGCGCGCTTCTCCTGCCGGACGGAGTCGTCCATGGTCAAGGTCGCGCTGCCGAAGGACGCGGGCACCACGGTGAACGTGATGAAGGCGGACGGCTCCCCGGGCGGTGTCTTCAGCCTCTGCGCCGACTCCTTCAAGCTCGGTGCCTTCTCGGTCCGTTAGGCAGTTTCGTTCGGATCAGTCGGTTGCCGGCGGTTGGTCCGGGTGTCCCGTCGATCGATGCGCCGCAGGCGCGAATCGAGCCGTTGACCCCGGACCGACCGCGTGCCGAAGCGGGGTGTCCGGACCAGCGGGGTGTGTTCCGTCCGCGGCAGCTGCTTCATGGCGGTGCTCCAGGGGGATGTGTGCTCCGGTGTGTGACACGGGAGGCATGTCAGTCGATCCGGAGCGGGCCGGGAGACACCTGCGTGACCCGGCCCGCGTGCGGCCCTCCTGAACATGTCGCGGGACACCCCGTATGGTGTGCGGTGCGTGTACGGCACGTCGGTGACCCCATGTCCATGACTCATGTCCGTGACCCGGGTCCGCGCGGGTGGGCACGCCCGGCCGGGGGTTCCTCGGCCGGCCGCGACGACCATGACGGCGACAGTCCGAGGACGACCATGCAGCTGCATCTGAAACACCCTCTGGAGCCCGACAGCGCGCCTCGGTTCGCGGCCGTCATCGTCGAGGCCGCGGCGGACATCAGCGGGGTCGAGCTGGACTACAGTCCCGCCAGTGTCGACCTGGTGGAAGGAATCCTCGCCGGCTTCCGGACCGACGGTGTCACCTGCGAGGAGATGGCCGAGTCGCTGGTCGCGTTCGGCTGCTACGTCGGCGAGATCCTGGCCCGTCACGCCGGCGGCACCTGGCACCGTACGACGGACGTACTCGCCGTCGTCCCGCTCGTCGTGCGGCTGCCCGGCGCACGGGAATGCCGTCCCGTCGACTGGGTCTTCGGCAGACTCGACCCGAGCACCGGCGCCGGTGCCGGTCTCCGTGAACAGTACGCGGCCGCCGTCGCCGCGAACCCTGCCGGGGAACGAGACGTCCAAGGCGACGCTTCCTGACACATGTCCATGGGCCGATGGCGAGAATTGCTCTCACCTCTATGTGGTTGAACATGTAAACATCTTTGGTCCGAGGTGTCGACCGGCCGAGGGCGGCACCACCCCACCCCTCGTACCGGAGGGGGAAGGAGGACGGAGAAACATGTCCCACAACGGAGTGAAGTACCGCCGTACGGCCGCCGCCCTGACCGCGGCGGCGGCCCTGCTCGGACTCGGACTCGGGGCCGGTACGGCGGACGCCGCAGGCTGGCCGCCGCTGCGTGACGGCGCCTATCTGTACACCGGAACGACCGGGACGGGTCATATGACGACCGTCGACACCGACGACTTTGGTACGTGCCACACGTTGTCGCGTCCGGCGGCATCGGTCCAGGTCGTCTCCGGGACCGCCGCCCTGGAGCTCTATCGCGGAGCCGACTGCACCGGTACCGCCTGGGCCACCGGCTCACTGGCCCAGCAGGACCTCCCGTGGACCATGACGAGTTACCGGGTGCGACAGCCGTAACCCTCGGCGGAACTCCGCTCCCTGAAACCGGCGTTCCGAGCCGGGCCCTGCGCGTCCTCGGGACCGCGGGGCCCGGCTCGCGTCACGAGGAGGTCCGCCACCCCGCGCCGCCCCGCGACACCCCGGACGCCCGGAACGCCCGGGTCGCCGCGTGCCCAGGACACCCGGAGCACCCAGGACACCTGAGGCGGACCGGAACTCCTCGCACCCGACAACGTACGACGGACATGTGCACACAGGTGACACCCCGCCCGCCGTCCTCAACTACTCTGGTCCCCGGGGCGGCCTGACGGGGCACGGGACATCGCGCACATGTGCCGGTGAAGGCCGTGGGAACGACGGATTTCCGCCACATGTTTCCCCACATGTCCGCCCCGACCGCCACCCGCCGCGGCGACCCGGCAACCGACACCCCGGTCGCCACCCGCGCAGGGCACCCCGGACCACGGTCGCCGGGGGTGTCTTCGTCTGAGGAGGAACCACGCGTGTCTCGCCAGGTGCTCACCGTCGGCCCGGACAGTGCCGACGGCTTGTCGACGATCGGAGAGGCGCTGGCCAGAGCGCGCAGCGGCGCGGTGCTCAGCGTCCTTCCCGGCACCTACCCGGAGAATCTGACGATCACCACGCCCGTCACCATCGTCGCCGCCCAGGCGCGCGGCACCGTGGAGATCGCCCCGCGCCGGGGCACCGCCCTGACGCTCAAGGCGGATGCCGTCATGCTCACCGACCTGGTGCTGCGCGGCCGTGACGAGGAGCTTCCGGCCGTCGACGCCCCGCGCGGCCAAGTGGCCATGGACGGCTGCGAGATCACCGCCTCCTCGTGGACCGCCCTGCTGGCCCGGGGCACCGGTTCACTGGCCCTGCGCGACTGCCGGGTGACCAACGGCACGGGAGCCGGCGTGGTGGTCACCTCGGCCGCGGAGAGCTCCGTGGAATCCTCCACCCTCGAACACCTCGGCACCACCGGCGTCGTGATCGGCGAGCAGGGCCGGATCACGGTACGCGGCTGCGTGATCCGCGACGCGCGCGGCAACGGCGTCCTGGCCAACGGCGAGGCCCACGGTTCCCTGGAGGAATGCGACATCTCCTCCACCGACAAACCCGCGGTGGCCCTGGAGGGCCGCAGCACGGTCAGCGTGCTGCGTACGGTGGTGCACGACACGACCACCGGCCTGCACCTCGCGAGCGAGTCGCGCACCGTCGTCGAGGACGTACGGGTGACCGGCACCTCCGGCGTCGGCATCGCCGTGGGCCGGGGCAGCGATCCGCTGCTGCGCCGCTGCCGGGTGACCCGGACGAAGGGCCACGGAGTGCTCGTCGCGGACCGCTCCCGGGGCACCTTCGAGGACTGCTGGGCGGACGCCTGCGAGGCGCCCGCGGTCCGGGTGGCCGGGTCGTCCTCGCCGGTCTTCGTCGGCCTGACGGTACGGGACTGCGCCGCGACCGGGCTGCTGCTGGAGGAGGAGTCCGCCGCCGAACTGGACCGGCTGGAGGTCGTGGACGCCAAGGGCGCCGGCCTCACGATCCGCTCCGGCGCCCACCCGCTGGTCCGCAGGGCGCGGATCATCGCCCCGGCGGGGCACGGCGTCGAGGTGACCCGGGACGGCCGGGGCCGGCTGGAGGACTGTGTGATCCGGCGGCCCGGGGGCGCGGGCATCCGGGTGGACGATGACGGGAACGCCTACGTCGGCGGGGGAGCGGTGGAGGACCCCGGGGACACCGGGCTCCTCGTCGGCGGCGCCGGCACCCTGACCGTACGGGACTGCGCGGTCACCCGGGCGGGACGGCACGGCGTCCTCGTCGAGGCGCACGGCGACCTCACCGCCACCCGGGTGACGGCCCGGGAGAGCGCGGAGCACGGGGTGCTGATCGCCGAGGGCGGCCGGGCGTCCCTGACCGCCTGCGAGGCGAGCGCCGGCGGCCGGGACGGCGTACGCATCGAGTCCGAGGCACCGGTCTCCGTGGTGAACTGCGCGGTCCGGGACAACGCGGGCGGCGGCCTCGTCCACGCCAGAGCGGGCGACCGCGTGGTGGTGGAGGGCCTGAACAGCACCGGCAACGGCAAGCGGGACGCCTGGGGCGCCGGAGACGCCGAGGGCACCGATCCGGCCGCCGCGCCCTCGACCAGGGCCGACGGCGACGACTCCGCGTCGGCCGCGCTCGACGCCCTGATCGGCCTGGACAACGTCAAGGAACAGGTCCGTACGCTGGTCAATCTGACCCGGCTCGCCCAGCGCCGGGCGAGCCTTGGCATGCCGGCCCCGCCGATGAGCCGCCATCTGGTCTTCGCCGGACCGCCCGGCACCGGCAAGACCACCGTGGCGAGGCTCTACGGCACCATCCTCGCCGGGCTCGGCACCTTGCGCTCCGGGCACCTGGTCGAGGTCTCCCGGGCGGATCTGGTCGCCCAGATCGTCGGCGGCACCGCGATCAAGACCACCGAGGCGTTCCAACGGGCCCTCGGCGGTGTGCTGTTCATCGACGAGGCGTACACCCTGCTGTCGGACGGGCAGGGCTCCGGCGCCGACTTCGGCCGAGAGGCCGTCGACACGCTGCTGAAGCTGATGGAGGACCACCGCGACGACGTGGTGGTCGTCGCCGCCGGATACTCCGCCCAGATGGTCGACTTCCTGGCCTCCAACCCCGGTCTCGCCTCCCGGTTCTCCCGGACCGTCGAGTTCGAGAACTACTCGGTGCCCGAACTGGTGGCCATCGTCGAGACCATGTGCCAGGGCCACCAGTACCGGCTGGACGAGTCGACGCCGAGGGCCCTGGCCGTACGCTTCGAGCGCATGCCCAAGGACGCCGCGTTCGGCAACGGCCGCGAGGCCCGCCGGGTGTTCGAGGAGATGGTGGACCGCCAGGCCACCCGCCTGGCCGCGCTCGCCGACATCTCCGAGAACGACCTCCAGCTCCTCCTCCCCGACGACGTCGGTGCGGACGCCGCCGCGGCCGTCCTCGGCGAGGACCCGGACGACGGCACCGACCCGCTGGCCCGGCTCGGGGAGTTGGTGGGGCTCGCCGCCGTCAAGCGGGACGTCACCGACCTCGTCAACCTGCTGTCCACCGCCCGCCGGCGGGAGGCCGCGGGCCTGCCCGTGCCCCGGATCAGCCACCACCTCGTCTTCACCGGACCGCCCGGCACCGGCAAGACGACCGTGGCACGGCTGTACGGCGAACTCCTCGCCTCGCTCGGCGTGTTGCCCCGAGGCCAGCTGGTCGAGGTCTCCCGCGCCGATCTGGTGGGCCGGTACGTCGGCCACACCGCGCAGCTGACCCGAGAGGTGTTCCAACGGGCCGTCGGTGGAGTGCTGTTCATCGACGAGGCGTACACCCTGACCCCCGAGGGCGCCTCCGCCTCCGACTTCGGCCGCGAGGCCGTGGACACGCTGCTGAAGCTGATGGAGGACCACCGTGACGAAGTCGTCGTGATCGCCGCCGGATACACCGAGGAGATCGCCGGCTTCCTGGCCTCCAACCCCGGCCTGTCCTCGCGGTTCTCCCGGCGGATCGAGTTCGCCGACTACAGCTCCGACGAACTGGTGACGATCGTCCGGGCCCACGCGGCGAGCGCGGGCTACGAGTGCGGCCCGGGCACCGGGCAGATGCTGCGGGAGCACTTCGACACCCTGCCGCGCGACCGCTCCTTCGGCAACGCGCGCCTGGCCCGCCAGGTCCTCGAAGGCATGATGACGCGCCAGGCCGGACGGATCAGCCGGATGGCCGCCCCCGGCCTCGACGACCTCAGACTCCTGCTGCCCCAGGACACGCCCCACCGGGAGGAACTGCCCGCATGAACCGTGCCCCGGACGGCCGGCCCGCCCGATCGGGCCCGCCCGCCCCGAAGAGCACGCCCACCCGCCCCCGTGCCTCGCGGACCCGGCCGCGTACCCCGGCGGCACTGACGGCGACGCTGACGGCCGGTCTGACGGCCGGTCTGGCGACCGGGCTGACGGCGGCTCTGCTCGCGTTCGCGCCCCCGGCCCTCGCCGAGGGCGGACCCGCCGTCCGGCTGCCCGTCCTGCCGACCGAGCCGGCCCCGGGCGCCGCCTGCACCGGGCGGTCCGCCACCACCGCGACCGACACCCCCTGGGAGCACCTGAGCCTGGAACTGCCCCGGGCCGCGCGGATCTCCGAGGGCGCCGGAGTCACGGTCGGCGTCGTCGACACGGGTGTGTCCACCGGGGCGCCCACCCTGGCGGGCCGGGTCCGGGCCCTCGGCCCGGCCGGCGGCGACTGTGTGGGCCACGGCACCTTCGTGGCCGGTCTGATCGCCGCCGCACCGGCGGAGGGCACCGCCTTCCACGGCGTCGCCCCCCGCGCGCGCATCGTCGCCGCCCGGGGCACCACGGAGCGCGGAGCGCCGACGCCGGCCTCGGTGGCGGCGGGCATCCGGGGCGCCGTGGACGCCGGCGCCCGGGTCGTCACGGTGTCGGCGGCCCTCACCGACCGGTCGAGCGCCCTCGACGCCGCCGTCGCCTACGCCGCACGGCACGACGTCCTCCTCGTGGCCGCCGCGGTGCCCGACGCCCCGAGGACCACCACGGTGCGAACGTCCCCGCCGCCCCCGAGGGACTACTGGCCCGCCGCGGCCCCCGGAGTGCTGGGTGTCCTGGACGTGGACGTCCGGGGCGGCCGCCCGGACGGCGCGTGGCTTCCCGCCCACGCCGACCTGGCCGCGCCCGGTGACGCGGTGGTCGGGATCGGGCCGCGCGGCGCCGGGCACTTCGTGGGCTCCGGCGCCTCGCTGGCCGCCGGGTACGCGGCGGGCGCCGCGGCCCTCGTACGGTCGGCCCAGCCGGACCTCTCGGCGGTCGAGACGGCCCGGCGGCTGACGTCCACCGCCTACCCCGACGACGTACCGAGGCTGGACGTGTACGCGGCGGTCGCCTCCGTGGCGGGGGACACCGGGGCGACCGGGGGCGGGCTCGGCGCGCACGCCGGGGCCGTACGGCTGCCGGACCGGTCGCACGGGGAACGGGCCACCCGGACCGCCGTACTGGTCTCGGCCACCGGCGCCGGAGTCGTCCTGCTCGCCGGCTGGGCAGCCCTGGCGGTGCCGCGCGGCCGGGCCCGCGGCTGGCGGCCGGCCCGCCGCTGACCGGCGGAGACACGAGAGGGGGTCGGGGCGGGAGCGTGCTCCCACCCGACCCCCTCTCACGTCGTCCGGCCGGCCGTCACCCGGGCACGCCGGACTCGCCGGGGCCGGTGGGTCCTTCGGATCCGTCCCGGCCGGTCAGCGCCGTCTGCAGCAGCGTCGCCTTGTTCCGGGCGATGTACCGGGCCCGGCCCGGCGGAAGATTGCGGGGCTTGGTGTTGCCGAACACGTACCCCTCGCTCGGCGGGCAGGACAGCAGCAGGCCCGGCGTGTTGACCTCGCCGAGGCGGCGCAGCAACTGGTCGCCGAAGCCCCGGCCGGCCCCGGTCGCGGACCGCGCGACCACCAGATGCAGCCCCACCTCGTGTCCGAGCGCCAGGAACTCGAACAACGGCGCGAACGGATGGTCGAAGGCGTTGCTGCCGCCCAGCATGTCGTAGTCGTCGACGAGCACGAACAGCCGAGGCCCCTTCCACCAGTCCGCCTGCCGCATCCGCGCCGGACTGATGTCCGCACCCGGCAGCCGGGTCGTCAGCGCCCGCTGGGAGCCGCCCACCATCTCCTGCAGCGAGCCGAGGGACACCGCGTGTCCGAGGCGGTACTCCTCGGGGATCGCCTCCACCAGCTCCCTGCGGTAGTCGACCACGAGGATGCGCGCCTCCTTCGGCGTGAACCGCTCGGTGATCGCCGCCGTCACCAGCCGCAGCAGATTGGTCTTGCCGCTCTCGGTGTCGCCGATCGCCATCAGATGCGGGGTGCGGGCGAAGTCGTGCCAGACCGGGGACAGGGTCTCCTCGTCGATGCCCAGGGGCATCCGCAGCCCCTCCGCGCCCCCGGCCGGGGGAAGTTCAGTGGAAGGAAGCAGATGCGGCAGCATCCTGACCCGCGGCGCGGCGGCCCCGGTCCACGCGTCCGCGATCCGCTCCACCAGCGCGGCCACCCCGTCGGTGAGGTCCTCGGCGGCGGAGCTCCCGTCGACGCGCGGCAGGGCCGAAAGGAAGTGCAGCTTCCCGTCCACGGTGAGCCCGCGGCCCGGCACCCGGGGCACCAGCGCCGCCCGGCGTACGTCGATCACCGAGTCCATGTTGTCGCCGAGCTTCAGCTCCAGCCGGGTGGCGATCTGGTCGCGCACCTGCGTCGACATCTCCATCCAGCGCGACGCCGTGACGACCAGGTGGACGCCGTAGTTCAGGCCCCGCGCCGCGAACTGGTGGAACGTGGGCACCAAGGCGTCGAAGTCCTGGCGCAGCGTCGCCCAGCCGTCCACCACCAGGAAGACGTCGCCGTGCGGCTGGTCGGCGAACTCGCCGGCCGCCCGGCGCCGCCGATAGGTGGCCATCGAGTCGATGTGGTGGTCCAGGAAGAACTGTTCCCGCTGGTTGAGCACCGCGGACACCTCGGCGACCGTACGGCTGATGCGCTCGCCGTCCAGTCGTGAGGCCACCCCGCTCGTGTGCGGCAGCCCGGACAGCCCCGACAGCGTGCCGCCGCCGAAGTCCAGACAGTAGAACTGCACCTCGCGCGGGGTGTGGGTGAGCGCGAGCGCCGCGAGGAGGGTCCGCAGCAGCGTCGACTTGCCGCTCTGCGAACCACCCGCGATGCCGACGTGCCCCTCCGCGCCGGACAGGTCCACCACGAGCGGGGCACGGCGCTGCTCGAACGGCATGTCGACCAGACCCACCGGCACCCTCAGCCGGCCGTTCCCGGCCCACCCCGACGCGGTGAACCCCCGTTCCGCGTCCACCCCGAGGCCTTCGAGCAGCGCGTCGAGCGGCGACGGCAGACCGAGCGGCGGCAGCCACACCTCGTGCGCCGCCGGCCCTGATCCGCGCAGCCGGTCCAGCGCCACCGACAGCACGGTGTCGCCCGACTCCCGCTCCTCCTCGGCCGGCGGCGGCACGGCGGGCCCGGCCGGCGCCCGCGGCACCACGTACGCCGACGTCCAGGGAACCACCTGACGGGCCACCCGGGCCCGGGCGACCGCCCCGCCGCGCCGGCGGTAGCCGCCCGACACATAGGCCGCGCGGAACCGGGTCAGCGCCTCCACACCGCTCTTCAGATAGCCGCTGCCGGGCTGCGAGGGCAGCTGGTAGGCGTCCGGGACGCCCAGCACGCCCCGGCTCTCCATCGCCGAGAAGGTACGCAGTCCGATCCGATAGGACAGATGGCCCTCCAACTGGTGCATGCGGCCCTCGTCCAGACGCTGCGACGCCAGCAGCAGATGCACTCCCAGCGACCGGCCGAGGCGTCCGATCATCACGAACAGCTCCATGAACTCCCGGTGCGCGGCGAGAAGTTCACTGAACTCGTCGACCACGACGAACAGGCTCGGCAGCGGATCCAGCGGCGCTCCGGCCGCCCGGGCCTTCTCGTACTCCAGCGCCGAGGTGTAGTTGCCCGCGGCCCGCAGCAGCTCCTGGCGCCTGATCAGCTCGCCGTGCAGGGCGTCCTGCATCCGCGCGACGAGCGCGACCTCGTCCGAGAGATTGGTGATCACCGCCGAGGTGTGCGGGAGTTCGTCCAGACCGAGGAAGGTGGCCCCGCCCTTGAAGTCGACCAGGACGAAATTGAGCGTCTCGGACGAGTTGGTCAGCGCGAGCCCCAGGACCAGGGTCCGCAGCAACTCGCTCTTGCCCGACCCGGTGGCCCCGATCAGCATGCCGTGCGGCCCCATGCCGCCCTGCGCGGACTCCTTGATGTCCAGCTCGACCGGCAGACCGTCGCCGCCCACCGCGATCGGCACCCGCAGCCGCCCCGCCCCGCCGAACCGGCCCCAGAGCGCCGCCGGTTCGTGCCGGTACAGATCGGGGATGCCGAGCAGCGCGGTGAGTTCGGTGTCCGCGGCCAGCGGCTCGGCCGCGGTGGCGGCCAGCCGCATCCGGTACGGCGCGATCAGCCGCGACAGGGCCAGCGCCCCGGCCGGACCCAGGGCGTCGGGCCGGCCGAGCGGCGTGGTCTGCTCCTTGCGGGCCCGGTCGGTCCGTACCAGCCGGACGCGGTCGGGTCGTACGTCGAGCCGCAGCGTGGCCCGCCCCGGCCGCCAGCGCAGCGCGTCGGCCAGGTCCAGCACGACCGCGTTGCGGAAACCGGGACCGTCCATCCGGTGCCCCGAGGGCACGGTCACCCCGTCCAGCACGATGACGGTGTACGGCTCCTCGCGGCCGGGCGGCACCTCCGGGTCGAAGGCCGGCCGCTCGCCGAACTCCGCCCCCAGCAGATCCTCCAGCTCCCCGAAGTCGGAGGTCACCATCCGGGCCGGCCCCGCTCCGTCCTCCTCCTGCGGGTGCAGGCCGTGCGGCAGCCACTTCACCCACTCCCAGTCGGCCCGCCGTCCGTCACCCGCGCAGACCGCGATCCACAGATCCTCCGGCGCGTGGAAGACCGCGAGCTGCGCCACCATCGCCCGGACCAGGTCGCGCCGCGCCGTCTCGTCGCCGCGCAGCAGCACACGTGCCCACGACCGCAGATACACCGCCACCGGCTGACCGGGCACCGTGCTGTAGGCACGTATGAACCGGCGCAGCGCATGTGCCGAGAGCGGATCCAGATCCTCCACGGGCTTGGTGGACAGCGGCGTCAGCTTCATCGCCAGCTGCTGGTCGCCGACGGCCACGCGCACCTCGGCGAAGTCCTCGTCGGCGGGCCGCCGTTCCCACAGCCGGGTGGTGCGCACCAGGGAACGCAGGGCGGCGGGCTCGGGATGCCGCCACGCGAGGGCCGACTGCTGCTGCGCCACCGCCCGCCGGACCTGTCCGCGGATCTGACTGAGATACCTCAGATAGTCGCGCCGCTCACCGCGCAGCCGCTGCTTGCGTTCGGCGCCTCGGCGCATGAACTGACCGACCATCATGGCGGCGGAGGCCAGCACCATCAGCCCCAGCGACAGATAGACGAAGACCCCGTTCGACCCGCCCGGGCGCAGGAAGATCAGCATCATGGAGACGGACATCATCGCCATCGGCAGATACGTCCACACCGCCGAACTGTCGGGTACCGCCTCCGCGAGCACCGGTGGCTCCTGAAGGCTCAACTCCCCCTGGGGCATGTCCGGTCCACGGCGGCGCGCGGGGCGGCGGAAAAGCACGGAACTCAACGCATCGGCTCCTTCGAGCGGCGGCGGCCGGAAAGACACCCGGCCCGGCGGCGGGATGTGAACGCGGCGGACCCGGCACGGCGGCAGGGGTACTCTGCACACACACCTTAGACGGATGTCCTCCGTCACGGGCTCACACATCCGACCATGGGAACACACACCTATGTGTCGTCCGGACATCCGGACGGCACAAGGCATCCCTGCACACCTTCCCGACCCACCCGATCACCTTCCGCGAAAGCGAATGTGCCGACCATGAGCGACACCTCGGTGGCCAGCCTGTGCCGCCTCACCGTTCGGGCCCCGGCCGGAACCATCGACCTGGCGGTCCCCGCGGACGTCCCGGTGGCGGACCTCCTGCCCACCGTCCTGCGCTACTGCGGCGACGACCTGGAGGAGGAGGGACTCGACCACGGCGGCTGGGTCCTCCAGCGGCTCGGCGACCGCCCCCTCGACGAGGAAGCCACCCTGGAGACCCTCGGCCTCGGCGACGGCGACGTGCTCCATCTGCGCCCGCGCGCCGACGCGATGCCCGAAGTACGCCTGGACGACCTCGTCGACGGCATCGCCGACATCACCCGCGAACGGCTCCACGCCTGGACCGAGGAGACGAGCCGACGCCTGCTGCGCGGCTTCGTCGCCGGCGTCCTCCTCCTCGGCCTGGGCCTGCTGGCCTGGCCCGGCGGCCCGGTCGCCCCCCGCGTGGCCACGGCCGGCGCCGCCGGGCTGCTCCTGCTCGCGGGTGCCGCCACCGCGTCCCGCGCGGTCGGCGACGCGCCCACGAGCGCCACCCTCGGCATCATGGCGATGCCCGCCCTGGCCTTGGCCGGATGGCTGCTGCCCGCGGGGGACACGGCGGGGCCCGACGCCCACCACGTCCTCGGCGCCCGGCTGCTGGCCGCCGGTGCGGCGGGAGCGGGCGCCGCCGTCCTGGCCCTCGCCTGCGTCGCCGTCTACCCGCCGCTCTTCCTTTCCGGAGCGCTGGTCTGCGTGGTCGCCGCCGTCTGCGGCGCGACCACGAGCGTCCTCGACGTCCCCGTGGACCAGGCGGCCTGCGGCATCGCCGCCTGCGTGGTGGTGTTCGGCGGCTTCGTCCCCGCGCTCTCGTTCAAACTGGCCGGTCTGCGGATGCCGCCGCTGCCCGGCGACCCCGGCCAACTCCAGGAAGGCATCGAGCCGTACGAGGGACGCGACGTCGCCACCCGCACCGAACTCGCCGCCGGCTGGATGACCGCGCTGTACGCCTCCACGGGCGTCGTCGCCACGGGCTGCCTGCTGCTCCTGGCCCACCACCCCGACCTGCCGGAGGCGCTGGTCGCGGCCGTCCTGTCGCTGATCCTGCTCATGCACGGCCGAGGCATGGTCCACACCGGACAGCGGCTGGCCCTGGTGATCCCCGGCGCGCTGGGCGCCGCGACCCTGCTCGTGGGCGCCGGAGCGCGGCTGGACCCCGGCGACCGGCCCGTCCTGGCGGCGGGCCTGCTCGCCCTGGCCGCCGTCCTCGCCGTCGTCACCTGGACCGTCCCGGGCCGCCGGATGCTGCCCTACTGGGGCCGGGCCGCCGAACTCCTGCAGTCCGCGCTCGCCATCAGCCTGCTCCCGCTCGCGCTCTGGGCCGTCGGCGTGTTCGGGCTCCTGCGCGCCGTCTCCGGGTGACCGCGCCCCTGCCGACCCCGACGAAAGCCCCCAGGTGACACACCATGCAGTCCAAACGCGACCAGGTCCAGGCACACGGATTCCTGATGAGCCGGCTCGCCGCCGGCATGCTCCTCGCCGAACCCGACGCCCCCGACACCCCGCTGGCCCGCACCACCAGAGGAGTGAGCATCGGCGTCCTCGTCGCCGTGCTCATCGCAGCCGGCGCCGTGGTCCTCGGCCTGATCTCGCCCGGCGGCAAGACCTCGTGGAAGACCACCGGCACCCTCGTCGTCAACAAGGAGACGGGCGCCCGCTACTTGTACATCGACGGGCGGCTCAGACCGGTCCGCAACTACGCCTCCGCCCGGCTGATCGCCGGCAAGGACCTCACCGCCTCGACCGTCGCCACCGCGTCGCTCCAGGGAACCCCGGTCGGCGCCCCCGTCGGCATCCCCGGCGCCCCCGAGTCGGTACCCCCGGCGAACTCCCTGGACCGGGGCGCCTGGCTGGTGTGCTCCACCGAGTCCACCACGGCCGCCACGGCCCCCGGGACCCCCGCCCCGCACACCACCCTGGTGGCCGGCGCGCCCGTACCCGGCCGCGGACTGGGCGCCGACCAGGGCATCGTGGCGAAGGCCCCCGACGGGACGGCCTACCTCGTCTGGCAGGGCAGCCGGCTCCGCCTGGACCCGGGGACCGGAGCCGCCGTGTCGCTCGGCTACGGATCCGTGACGCCGCGACAGGTGTCCGCCGCCTTCCTGAACGCCCTGGTGGCGGGCCCCGACCTGACGGCACCGGGCACCCCGGGACGCGGCGGCGCCGGACCCGCCCTCGACGGCACGCCGAGCACCGTCGGCCAGGTGTTCCAGACCCGGGTGCCCGGATCGGCCGCCCACCCCTACTACCTCCTGCGCGCCGAGGGCCTGGTGCCGCTGACCGACACCGAGGCGGCCCTCGCACTCGGCGACCCGCACACCCGGGACGGGGCGTACGGCGGAAAGCCGCCGCGCGCCCTGCCACTGGGCGCGGACGCGCTGAAACGGCATCTGGCCCCGGGCGCCGAGGGCCGCGCCCCCGACGCGAAGGGACTGCCGGCCGCACCGCCGAGGGCGGCGGTGATCGCCCCGGACCGGTCCGTGTGCGCGGGCGTGGAACCCGGCGAGCACGGCACGAAGGTCACCACCCTGCTCGCGGCCACCGGGGACCTGTCGCCCGTCACCCAGCCGCTCGCCGAGGCCGCACCGGCCTGTCTGCGGGTGGACGCCGTGGTGGTACGTCCGGGACACGCGGCACTGGTACGCGTCCTGGGCGCCGGCGGCACCGCCCTGGGCACCACCACCTACCTGGTGGACGACACCGGCACCAAGTACCGCGTACCGACGGCGAAAGCGCTCGGCGCCCTCGGGTACGCCGAGGAGCAGACCTCCGCCCTGCCCGCCCCGCTGCTCGCGATGCTGCCCGCCGGTCCGGACCTGGACCCGGACGCGGCCGCCGGCGCGGTGCGGCCCTCCACCACACCGGCGCACTGCGGCGCGCGGAGCACGCCGGCGAAGGGAAAGATGTGAGTATTCACATGTGTCGGGCGCTCCAAGGTGTGCGTGGCGAGTAACGTATGTGTGGGACCGTGTCTCACACCTCGAAGCAGTGACGACCGAAAGGCATGGCATGGCAGGCGAAGTCCGTACCGCGGACATACCGGCGACCCGCAACGGCATCATGGCCCTGGAGTCCGCCTTCACCGGGATCCTGAGGTCCCGTCAGGACGTGGAGGCCATGCGGAACAACCTGAGTACGGGTTACCAGGGCAGCGACGGCCACAGTTACACCGGACTCATCGAGAAGTGGGAGGGTCACGCCGACACGATCCTCCGGAACCTCGACGAGATGATCGGCACCCTCAACCACACGCTGAGCTCGATGCAGCAGAACCAGGGCTCGTCCAACGAGGCCATCAACCAGGCGTATCACCAGTCCGAAGCGATCTTCGACCAGCTGACGGGCGGCTGAGGTCCCGGCGGATCCTCTTCCTCCTCGGGCGCGACCGAACCACTTCGAGACGAATCGAGCACCCCATGGGCGACAACTTCAGCGACGGCTACATCCACGTCGACTACAACCATATGCAGAACGCCGCGGACGACATGGTCCACCAGACCAAGGCGATCGCGCAGACGATCACGAACCTCAACGCCGAACTCCAGGTGCTGATGGACTCCTGGGGAGGTGACGACGCCAAGGTGTACATCGGGAAGCAGGACGCCTGGAACACGGCGGTCGACAACATGAAGCTTCTCCTGAAGCAGAACGCCGACGTCCTCACCGACGTCTCCGGCAACTACAAGTACACCGAGAACTCGCTCAGCCAGATGTGGTCGGACGTGAAGATCGGCCGCTGATTCCTCGTCCGGCGCTCGGTGTTCGGCGTCTGGCGTTCGGCCTCCAGGTGTCCGGTCCCTGGCTGCCGATCGGGCGGATCCGCACCGGACACCGGCGCCGGACGCCCGGCCGACCCTCTACCTTCGGAAGGTTCCCATGGGAGGACTGTCCCACTTCGACGGGAAGTCGTTGCAGACGTTCATCGACACCGAGCTGCACGACTTCGTGACCGCGACGCAGAACATCCGGCAGGACGACCCCGCCGGCGCCGGAAGGGCCCTGAAGAGCCTCGTCGAGAACCAGACCACTCCGGAGACCCTTCAGCAGAACCAGTTCCTGGCGATCGGCCCGATGACCGCCGACGACCTCACCCACGGGAAGTCCCTCGTCGAAGGGGTGACCAAGTCGGCCACCTCCATCGACAAGATCCTCGCGGACCAGGAAAGGCTGTTCAGGGACATCGACAGGGACTTCCGGCAGACCCTCAAGGTCATCGGGAACACCCAGAGCGACAGCCTCACCGAGATCGACGGCCAGAAGATGCTCGACATCTTCGAGGACGTCGACGGCGATCTGAGCGGCGCCGACGGGAGCAGGAACCTGAACACCTGACCTCATCCGCCGGGCGGCGGCCGACATCCTCGTACCTCACCACAGCGGAGCTCGTTCATGGCATCCAACGCCGACACAGACGACTACTGGGCCCAGGCCGTCAGGCTCTACACCGGCTACCCGATGCCGAGCCGGAACGCGCTCTTCGACAAGCTGAAGAGCCGGGAGGGGATCCCGCTGATGCGGGTGAACCTGGTGGAACACCTGACCAGGGCCGTGGACAAGAACGACTACGCGGCCTCCTCCGGCTGGCAGGCGTCCCACGGCGAGGACTACCGCATCGCCTTCTACGTGCACCACGGCCAGAAGGATCTCGTACGGCTCTACACGGCCGACATCATCTTCATCGGGACCCTCGCCGACAGCGAGGGGAAGAGCCATCTGTCGGAGGGCGGTACGACCCGGGAGGGCGGCGCCTTCAAGGGAAAGTACGGCGACGAATGGGACGACGCGGATCTGTGGCGTTACGTGTCCGCCCCGAAATTCGTCCTCGACGCCCTGGTGAACGACTACAAGACGACGAACTTCTCCTACGGGGGAGCGAGTGTCGAGGACGCCGGCGCCGTCGACCTCACCTCGTTCGACCGGACCGCCGCCTCGTTCGACCGGACGGCGAAGTTCTTCAGCGACCAGTTCCGCACCCTGTCCGCCTGGAAGGACAGCCTGGGCAGCGACAAGGCCGCCTGGAAAGGGCAGTCGGCGGACGTCGTACGCGGACTCGTCGAGACGCTCCACAAGAACTACGAGGGTTACGTGGAGCAGATGGGCGGCCCGGAGAAGAAATTCGGCCACGTCATGCTGGGCGGGCACGAGCCCACCTCCGCGTACGCGGAGATGCTGTTCCAGGCCCAGTGGAATCTCCACTGGGAGGCGCGGCTGCTCCAGCAGGCCTGGGCGAACTGGGCCGACACCGCCGAGCACGATCCGCACCGCGCGCTGCTGGAGGAACTGGACGCGGTGACCGCCTGGATCATCGCGAACAACGTCCCCTACGTCACCGTGTACAGAGAGGACGCGCGGCCCGCCACCTGGAAGGACAACGACGAGGACCTCATCTACACGACGACGAAGAAGTTCGACACCGAGCCCGGCTTCACCGAGGAGATTCCCGGACTCGGCCTGCTGGACGACATCGACACCTGGAAGAGGATCGGCGAGCGGGCGGTCGAGCGCTGGAACACCTACATCGACCACTATCTCGTGTCGGTCGCCCGGCAATCCCTCTCCACCCTCGGCAAGGTCTGGGCCGAGAACGCCCACGACCTGGAGCAGCCGGTGGAGACCAAGAGCACCAGGAGCCTGTCGGCCACGTACGAGAAGGAGGAGGCGAAAGCAGAGAAGGAGAAGGCGGAGAAGGCGCTCGGCGATGCCGACAAGAAGAACAAGGAGGCGTGGGAGAGCCTCAACCAGAATCTCTCCGACGTGGGCGCGAGCAACAAGGACCTCTTCGACGGCCTGAACAACAATCAGAAGCTTCTGAACACCGGTTTGAGCGGGCTCGGTGACAGTCTCGGCAACGGCCTCAGCGGCATCGGCGACAACCTCACCCGGAGCCTGAACCCGGACGGTCTCGGCGACAGCCTCAAGGACGGGATGCGCCTCGACGGCAACGGTGCCGGCGCCGGCACGACGGTGCCCCTGAACGGCGGACTGGGCGACCTGGTCGCCGGCCTGGGAGACACCCGCCCGGGCGGCGTTCCGCTCGACACGGGCGGTTCCGTCCCGCTGAACCCGGGTGGGATCGCTCTCAACACGGGCGGGAGTGTTCCCCTCAACCTGCCTTCTTCCCTGTCCTCCCTGACTTCCTTGCCCCCGCGCTCGTCCACCGGCGGTTCCGTCCCCCTCAACCCGGGGGCGATCCGGACGAACGGACCCCGCCTCGACGCCGACGGCAACCTGGTGCAGACGTATCCGGACGGCACGAAGACGGAGTTCCGGCCCGGCACCGGGGAGTTGGTGACGACCCGTCCGGACGGCAGTACGAGCACTACCAAGTTGGAACCCGGCAAGGTCCTCACCAACCCGGACGGGAGTCACCTCCGGCTCAACGCGGACGGCACCCTCACGACGGAGTTCTCCGACGGCAGCAAGCAGGTGTTCGACCCGTCCGACGGCACCGTGCGGACCACCCGGCCGGACGGCACCCACACCACGACCCGGCTGAACGACCCCATCGAGCTGCCCGACCGGGCCGGCATGCCGGATCTCCCGCATCTCCCGGATCCGTCCGGGCTCTCGGGGCTGTCGCACGGCGGCTCCTCCCCGCTGAACACCCCGTTCCCCGTCCGCGACATCCTCAGCGGCGCACACCACACCGACCACACCGACTACGCCGACTACGACAGCACCCCGTTCACCGGGGGCCGACTGGGCGGCACCGCCGACGGATACGGGGGCGTGCGGTCCGCTCTGTCCGACGGGGCGCAGCAGGGCGGCGGCACACCGCTCAACCCCGGCTTCGGCGCGGGCGCGGGCGCGGGAGCCGGGGCGGGCGGGACGAACGCGGAGCGGATGCGCAACGTCCTCAACGACCCGGCCAACCTGTCCGTACCACGCCGCCCGGGCACCGCCGGCGCCTCGCTCGACACGGACGCCCTGCCCTTCCGGGGGAGCGGGACCCAGACCACCAGCTCGGGCATGCCCATGGGCGGCGCCCCGATGGGCGGCATGCAGGGCGGCCAGGCCACGGAGAGCGGCGAACGGCAGCGCGCCCACTGGGTGGACGAGGACGAGGACGTATGGGGAACCGAGGAAGGCGGAGCACCGGCGGTGATCGGATGAACGCGCGCACGTACGACGGCACCGCGGACGACGGCCGGACGGATCCGGACGCCACGGCCGGGGCGAACCCCCTCGCCGAGTCGATCGGCGACCGCCTGGCCGAGGCGCTCGCCGACCTGGAGGCGGTCACGGCCGGTGTGGCCGCGGCCGAGGCCGAGCTGCGCCAGGCCTCGTACACGGTGCGCTCCCGGGACCGGGCGGTGGAGGTCACCGTCGGCTCCCAGGGGCAGTTGACCGGGCTGAGGTTCCTCGACGGCCGGCACCGCACGATGACCGCGGCCGAACTGGCCTCCTCGGTCCTCGGGGCGGCGGCGGAGGCCCGCGACGCGATGTCCCGGCAGGTGATGCGGACGATGACGCCGTTCACCTCGGCGCGCCCGGGGCTGCCCGGAATGAAGGGTCTCGACCTCGACTGGGCGGACATCTTCGGCTCCGGTGTCCTCGAGGAGCCGGACACCTCCCGGGTCCGCACCGGCCGGACCCGGTTGCGGGACGAGATCCACGAAGACACAGAGGAGTAGAGGAAACAGTGGCGAACGTCTTCTCGGCCGACACCTCGGCCATCAACGCGGCGGCGCGGCTGCACGCCGAGATCGGCGACACCGTCGCGAGGCTGACCGGTGAATTCAGCGCGCTCGTCCGTGAATCCGCCGGCTGGGCCGGCCGGGACGACCGGATGTGGAGCGAGCTGTACCCCCGGGATGTCAAGGACCGCGCGGACGTGGAAGGGGCCTGCGAGGCCCTCGCGCGGGGCGTGGCCAACTCGGCCGAGCTGCTGAACATCAACGCGATCGTCATCCAGGGGGCCCAGAACGACGCGCTGGAGCTGATCGACGAGCACGCCTCCAAGACCGGCTCCGGAAGGCACTGATCCGTCATGGCGATCGCGGTCTCGGAGGAACTCAACAACCTGTTCTACGGACTTCTGGGCGAGAAGATCTTCCAGGCCAGTGAAGATCTCGCCTATCTGAGCCGCAGGCCGTTCCGGTATCTCGCGGACGCGATGTACAAGCTGTCGGACCTCCTGGAGGAGTCCGTCCATCTCGCCCGCCGGGTCCTGCCGCCCGGGGTCGCCGAGCAGTACGTCGGCGCGGTGAAGTCGCTGACCGACGACGGAGGGACAAACCATCTCGTCGCGTTCGCCCAGCAGTTGGAGGACATCGCCGAGGGCCGTGTGAAGACCTCGATGGACATCGCGGAGTCCAAGATCCAGCTGGTGATCGAGGCGGTCATCCTGCTGATCGAGCTGGCGGTCCTCGCGGTCATGACCTTCTTCAGCGGCGGTGCCACGGCCGGCAAGACCGCGATCGCCAAGGCCCGTTCGCGGGCCAGGATGCTGCTGATCATGCAGACGCTGGTCAGGCGCAGCCACCTCATGCCGACCCTGAGCGAGGCACTGGAGGAGGCATTCAGCACGTTCGCGGCGCGTCTCGCCCTGATCATCACGGCCGACCCCGGCCGCAAGCCGCACGGCTTCGATCTGAAGAACATCCTCATGAGCGGAGCGACCGGAGCCGTCAACTCGCTCTTCGAGCATGTCTTCCACGGCGGCAAGAGTCTCTTCAAGGGGTTCTTCAAGGACACGTTCGACAAGGGGCCCGGCCTCGGCATGAAGTTCGCCGACGCGGACCGGATGCCCGGACTGAACACCACCCCGGTCCGGAGTACCGCTCTGCCCGGGACGAAGACCCCGGCATCCGGCGGACCGCTCTCCCACGGCGCGAAGATCGGCGGCAAGACCGCCGAGGAAGGCTTCGACGCCACCCTCTCGGCCGGTGCGGAGACCGTCACCGAGGGCGCGCTCTACGGCTCCTGGGAACTGGCGACCTTCCACGGCTCCTTCGTCAGCGGCCTGAACACCCAACTGGTCTTCGCGGGAACCGAGAAGTTCAGCCACGGGCTGCGCGACCTCACACTCTCCGGGAACGTGAACTCCACCCTGCCGAACACCTCGGCCGGTTCATCCGAGGCCCCCGCGCGGGCCATGGACGAGAAGAGCGGCGTACCGAGCGGCGAGAGGCCCGCGGTCCACACGGGACCGGGCGGCGGCGTACGGATTCCCGCCGCGGGTACGGCCGTTCCGGCCCCGGCGGCGCACGGGCCCGTGGATCCCGTGGTGGCTCCACCGGCACCGGTCGCGACGCTCTCGCAGACCGACGCCCCGGCCCCGTCCCAAGGCTCCGTCTCACCGGCGGCCACGGACCCGTCCCGGGGCACACCCCAGGGCACACCTCAGGACACGGCCCACGGTACGGCTGACGGCACACCCGGGGCCACGTCGGGCGGAGCGGGTCCGGCGACGGTGTCAGGCGGCGGGCCCACACCCGCGCGGAACACGGCGGACGGGGCGGAACACCTTGCCGCCGGTACGACCCCGCCCACGGCACCCGCCGATGTCGACGGTGACGGCGATGCGGCGACCGTGCCGCCCGTCACCGGGGCGGCGGACAACGACATCCGGCCGGCCGCGGGCCTTCTCGCGTCCACCGGCCCCGGCAGTTCCGCGCAGCCGGGCCCCGGCCCGGTCGGCGACGACGGCCCGGCCGTACGGAATCCCACGGGCGACCATGAGGAGGCGGCCCCTGCCCGGCAGCTCTCCGAGAACGCAGGAACCGGCGGCCCGGTGGGGACGACCGGTACGGGGCCGGTGACATCGGCGCCCACGGGACCGGACGTGCCCGCGAGCCCCGTGGGCGCTACCGGACCCGTAACCGCTCCGGTTCCGGCTCCGGCAGGAACGCCGAGCCCGCCACCAGCCGGACCGGCCGCACCGGTCGCACCGGCGACCCCGGTGGCGAAGACCGATGGCACCACGGGCCCCGGCACGGGAACGACGCCGCACACTCCCGCGCAGGGCGACCCGGACCGGACGAAGCAGGGCTCCCACCAGGAACGGAACGGGGCGGACGCCGCCACGCCCGACATCCTCACGACCCCGACGACGGAACCGGACACCACGGTCCGCCCCGCCCCGCCGGTCACCTCCGGCCCCGTCACGACGACAGACCCGGTCACCGTGGACGGTCAGGACAACGGCGGGGGGCCGATCACCCCGATCACTCCGGTCGGCACGGTCTCGGCCGCGCCGACATCCCGTCCGTGGCCCGCCACGGACGGCCGGGGCGCCGACCGCCCGCGCTCCGCCGACGACGTACAGGAGACCCCCGCGAGCCCCGAGGCCACGGAGGTTCCGGACGAGACCGGCGCATGGGAGGACGACCTCGCCGCCCCCGTACCGATGGCCACCCTGTCCGCGACCGACACCGCCCCGTCCGCCGTTCTGGACACCGGCACTGCCGATACCGTCCTCGCGACCGAATCCGACTTCTCCGCCGACCCCGGACACGATGCCCCGCTCGACGACACGGACACGGTCGTCGACAGCGCGTCGGACTCCGGCGACACCCTCGTCGCCTCCGCCGCCGACCTGAAGCCGACGGCCGGCCCGAAGAAGCCGGCCGGGCCCGACCCCGACCGGTCGGAGTGGACCAGGGAGAAGGTGCGGAGCTGGATCGACTCGCTCACCGCTCCCGCCGGAGGCAAGCCGCACCCCCTGGGCACGGTCGCCGCCCAGGACCTGACGGTGCGCATGATGACGGGCTCGTCGCAGGGCGCGGTCCCTCGCATGCGGTACATCCACGAGGCCGATGAGGACTTCGTGTCGTGGAGCGCTCCGGGCCGGACCGTATGGCGGAACACGGGCGAGGAACCCGGCGACGTCTTTCGCGACGGTTTCCGGGCGCGCAATCCCTCGAACGTCCTGGACATCGTCCAGTGGGTCACCGCGCCGCCCGAGGAGGGGGCCCAGTTCGTCTCGACCACGCGCGACGAGAAGCTGCTGAAGTACACCGACCGGCGCTACCAGTACGAGATCCGGAGCACGGACTCGGGTGTCGACGTTCCCATGACCCTGGACAGCCTGCTCGCGGAAGACCCGTCGCTCGAAGACGACATGCCGCAGCTGACGGTGTACCGGGACGACGAGAAGGAAGTCGCCTTCGTCGGGGGCATACCCGCCGAGGCCGTCGTCTCCGTGTACGACAGGGAAACCGACCGGAGAGGACGGTGGAACGCGGCGACGCGGACCGTCGAATGGTCGGAACCCGGCGCGCCTCTCGCGCCGCCACAGCAGGTTGCCGCCGTCCCGTCCCTCGTGTACCGGGACGACCGTGGCGACAGCAGTGATAGCAGTGACAGTGACGAACACGGCACCAGTGACAGCGGTAGCGACAGCAGCGACAGCGACGACTACGTGTACGCCGATCCGCTGCGCTCGTTCGCACGGCACTGGGGCAAGAGCCCCGCAGGCCGGGGGCTGCCCGGCCCGGCGCTCACCGCGGTGACGGACGCGTTCGCGCGTCTGGGCGGCGCTCCGGCCGGGGTGCCGCAGCTGGTCGCGCGGCTCGACGCGCATGCCGACGACCTCTACGGCCTTTCCCCGGCGGACCGGCACGTCGTGGCCGTCGCCCACCAGATGCTGGAGGGCGACCCGGACGACGTCGAAGCGGCGGTGGAGGACGCGTTCGCCGCGGGTTTCACCTTCACCGGAACCGAGGAGCCCGGTCCGTCGGGTTTCCCGGACGACGGCCGGCCCGCACTGGCCGCGCCCGCACTGGCCGCGCCCGCACCGGCCGCACCCCTGACGGCCGCTCCCCTCACGACCGAGGACCGGGCGGCGCTGGAGCGGGCCGAGGCGTACCTGAGCCGGGTACCCCCGCAACGGATGGCGCAGGCGGAGCAGTGGGCACGCGCCCAGGTGTCGGCCGACCACGTCTGGTTCCTCGA
The DNA here is from genome assembly GCF_040646255.1 of Streptomyces sp. NPDC046203. Taxonomy (NCBI): domain Bacteria; kingdom Bacillati; phylum Actinomycetota; class Actinomycetes; order Kitasatosporales; family Streptomycetaceae; genus Streptomyces; species Streptomyces sp. NPDC046203. The sequence goes on from NZ_JBEYZX010000036.1 coordinate 25,479, forward strand.
CATGGACCGCCCGGGAGCGGTCGAACGGCGCGAGCTGATCGGGGCGTTCGTCACGCTGCTGAGCCACAGCGTGCTCACGGGCGGGACGGACGGCGCCAGGGCGCGTTCCCTCGAACTGGCCCGGCAGTACGGGACGCGCCGGACCACGGGCCTGCCCGCCGGGGCCGGACCGGACCCGGCGAGCGAGGGCCCCGTGCCGCCCGCGGACGGTCCGGTGGCCGGTCCCAGCCGGACCGGCGACCTGGTCTCCGACGGGCTCCCGCCCCGGACGCGCCGGGCGATCGAGATCCTGGCGGAGCATCAGGTGCACCCTCGGCCGGCCCTCGGCACCGACCCGGACACGGTCGCCTTCCGTGAGGTGCAGGACGGCTGGATCACCCGGGTGGCCGAGGCCCTCGGCCCCGACCCGTCCCCGGCCGACGGCCCGCACGACACCCGCGGCACCTCCGGTACTTCGGACACCCCCGGCTCTTCCGACGACTCCGCCGCACACGCCGTGGCCGCCGCCGTCGCGGAGGAGCGCCGGCTGCTCGCCGAGACCGACCCGCGTTTCGCCGAACAGCCCGGTCTGCGCGGTGGCATGCGCCGCCTGCTGTCGCTCAGGTCCAACCAGCAGCCCACGCAGTCCTCTCCCGAGCACTCCGGCCAGAGCGACCAGACCGGTCAGAGCGACCAGCACGATCAGCAGAACGCGCCCCACACGACCGACAGGGCCGTCTCCGCGCCCCAGCAAAGCCGCAGCAGCTGGCTTCCGGTCAGGATGGCCCGGCTCGGATCCGGCGGCTACGGGCTCCCCGGCCTGCTGTGGAACCACGGAGTCGCCGAACGCGAGAAGGCCCTCAGCGCCCGCTACCACGTGGCCATCGGTCCTTCGCCGACCCGTCCGAACGTCCACTTCAGCCACTCCGCCCTGGGCCGGATCGAGGCCGTGCTCGCCGACCTGCCGGCCGACCACCTCCGGGGCCTGACCGCCATCGCGCCCGGCGTGCCGGAGGAACCTTGATGCTTGAGAACTTCATGCAATAAAAGAAGGTAGAACTTGATATTTGAGATAGTCAAGTTTCCCCCGGTAGAGTGGCGCCATGACAGAAGCTCCCCGCACGCACGCGCCCGCCGACACGGCCCGGCTCATGGAGCTGCTCTCGGTGTCCCTCGGCGTCTTCTACGGCGACTTCACCGTCGCGGCGGCGCACGAGAACCTCACGGTGAGCCAGGCCAAGACCCTGGCCACGCTGCGCCGGGGCCCCGCCTCGATGCGCGCCCTGGCCGGGCACATGACCTGCGACGCCTCCAACGTGACGGGGATCGTCGACCGGCTGGAGAAGCGCGGCCTGGTGCGCCGCGAGGCCGACGCCTCGGACCGGCGCGTCAAGAACGTCGTCCTCACCGCCGAGGGCGAGCGTGTCGCCGACGCGATCCGCGCGGGGATGGGCACCACCCGGGAAGGTCTGGACCGGCTCGGCGACGAGGACCGGGCCCGTCTGCACGCACTCCTGGAGAGGGTCTTCACTCCCCCGCCCGCCGGCTGACCCGGCAAAAATCCCCTACGGGACGACAGGCGAGAACGGCCCGCGGCCGCCGCCGACCACACGCGACAGCGGCCGCGGGCCGTCCGCGCGGGCTCTTCCCCTCACCGGGGGGCGGTTCACCGAGGGAGCGGAACGTACGATCGCAGGCCGCCGACGCCCGCACCCCGCCCCTCGGCGTCACTCCCGCACGCGCGGCGATCGCCGTCAGCGGTCGGCGAACCGCTCCCGCAGCTCGCGCTTGAGGATCTTGCCGCTCGCGTTGCGCGGCAGCGCGTCGACGAGGATCACCCGCTTCGGGGCCTTGAAGCCGGAGAGCTTCTCCTTTGCGTGGGCGAGGAGTTCGGCCTCGGTGACCTCGGCGCACGGGACGACGAAGGCGGTGACGGCCTCGATCCAGCGCTCGTCGGGCAGTCCGACGACGGCCGTCTCGGCGACCGCCGGATGGGTGTAGAGGGCGTCCTCGACCTGACGGGAGGCGACCAGCACGCCGCCGGAGTTGATGACGTCCTTGACCCGGTCGACGATGGTGAAATAGCCGTCGGCGTCCCGGACGGCGAGGTCGCCGGAGCGGAACCAGCCGCCCCGGAACGCCTCCCTGGTCTCCCCCGGCTTGTCCCAGTATCCGGCGCACAGCTGCGGGCTGCGGTAGACGACCTCGCCGGTCGTGCCGTCGGGGACTTCCCTGCCCTGCTCGTCGACGACCTTCGCCTCGACATGACGCACCGGCCGCCCGCAGGAGTCCAGCCGTCCCTCGTGCTCGTCGGGCCCGAGGACGGTGGCCAGGGGCCCGATCTCCGACTGGCCGAAGCAGTTGTAGAAACGCAGCCCGGGCAGCCGGCCCCGCAGCTGCTCCAGGACCGGGACCGGCATGATCGAGGCCCCGTAGTACGCCTTGCGCAGCGCCGACAGATCGCGGGTGGCGAACTCCGGGTGCCGGGACAGACCGATCCACACCGTCGGCGGCGCGAACAGGCTGTCGCAGCGCCCGGAGGCGACGAGATCCAGCAGGACGGCCGGGTCGGGCCCGTCGACGATGACGTTCTCCGCGCCGACCGCGAGGTACGGCAGCAGGAAGACATGCAGCTGCGCCGAGTGGTAGAGCGGCAGCGCGTGCACGGGCCGGTCGTCCTCGTGCAGGTCGAGGGCGTCGATCGCGCTCGCGTACTCATGCACCAGGGCACGGTGGGTCATCATCGCGCCCTTGGGCAGGGCGGTGGTGCCCGAGGTGTAGAGCAGCTGGACGAGATCGCGGGTGTCGCGCTCCGGCTGGTACGCGTCCGGCTCGGCGAGCGCCGTGAGGAAGGAGTCCGCGGTGTCCCGCAGGGCCCGTACGGGGATGTCGTCGGGGATCCGGCCGACGAGGTCCGGATCGGCGAGGACCAGCGCGCTGCCCGACTGGCGGAGGACGTAGTCGAGATCGTCACCGGTCAGGTGGTGGTTGACCGGCACATGGACGAGACCGGCGCGGGCGCAGGCGAGGAACGCGATCAGGTAGGCGTCGGAGTTGTGCGCGTAGGTCGCGACCCGGTCGCCCTCCTGGAGCCCGGTCCACTGCCCGGCCTCGTACAGCAGCGACGCCCCGGTGGAGACGGCGGCGTCCAGCTCGGCGTACGTCCAGGTCCGGTCGCCGTAGCGGACGGCGATCCGGTCGGGGACGCGCTGGGCGCTGCGGCGCAGCACGCCGTCGACGGTGCGGGACAGCAGCTCTCGTTCCATGGCTGGATCTTGGGCGGGAGTGGACACCTGGTCAAGTACCGGGAACGAGCCGGTTGTACGGATCCCGGGAGCGCCCGCGCCCGGGATCGGCGGTTGACAGGGCGGGCGCCCGCCTGTCTGGATGGGCTCCCGAGTTCGACTCATGCCCGTTGTTCCTCGTCCGTTGGGAGAAACGTTGCATCCGCGCACTCTCATTCCCGGTCTCGTTCCCGGCCGGCTGAAACGCCTCGCGCTCCTCGGCGCGGCCCTCGCCACCGTCACCGCCTCGCTGCCCGCAGCGGCGGCCACCGGCCCGGGCGACCGGACGCACCGGCCGTCGGACCGCGGTCTGTCGGCGGTCATCCGCTACACCGAGTACGGCATCCCGCACATCGTGGCCAAGGACTACGCGAACCTGGGCTTCGGCACCGGCTGGGCGCAGGCCGCCGATCAGATATGCACGCTGGCCGACGGGTTCGTGACGGTGGACGGCGAACGCTCCCGCTGGTTCGGCCCCGACGCCGTGACCGACGGCGCGATGTCCTCGGTCACCAAGAACCTCTCCAGCGACCTGTTCTTCCGCGGTGTCAAGGACGCGGGGACGGTCGAGGCGCTGCTCGCCAAGCCCGCGCCGGCCGGACCGAGCGATCAGGTCGAGGAACTGACGCGCGGCTACGCGGCCGGCTACAACGCCTGGCTGCGCCAGAACCGGATCACCGACCCGGTCTGCGCGGGCGCCGGCTGGGTACGGCCGATCACCGACCTCGACGTGGCACGCCGCAGCTGGGCCCTGGCGGTGATCGGCGGTCAGGGCCGCGCCGTGGACGGGATCACCGGCGCCCAGCCACCCTCCTCCACCGCCACCGCCACCGCCACCGGTCCGGCGCCGGCCGGAAGCACGCGCCGTGACCCGGCTCCGGATCCGGGCCCCGATCCGGGCCGTACCGCCGCCGCGGCGAAGGAACTGTTCTCGGCCGCGAACGCGACCATGGGGTCCAACGCGGTCGCGTTCCGGGGTTCGACGACCTCGGACGGACGCGGGCTGCTGCTCGGCAATCCGCACTACCCCTGGCAGGGCGGCCGGCGCTTCTGGCAGTCCCAGCAGACCATCCCGGGCGAGCTGAACGTCTCCGGCGCCTCCCTGGTGGGCAGCCCCGTCGTCAACATCGGCTTCAACGACAAGGTGGCCTGGAGCCACACCGTCGCCACCGGCGTGCCGATGACCCTGCACCAGCTCACCCTCGACCCGGCCGACCCGACCGCGTACCTGGTGGACGGCCGGCGGGAGAAGATGACCCGGCGCCCGGTGACGGTCGCGGTCGGCGGCGGCGCCTCGGTCACCCGGACGCAGTGGTGGACCCGGTACGGACCGGTGGTCAGCAGTCTCGGCCCCGCGCTGCCGCTGCCGTGGACGGCGACGACCGCCTACGCGCTCGGCGACCCGAACGCCGCCAACCTGCGGATGTCCGACACCGAACTGGGCTTCGCCAAGGCCCGCTCCACCCGCGACATCGAGACGTCGCTGCGCCGCACCCAGGGCCTGCCCTGGGTGAACACCGTCGCCGCCGACGCGGCGGGGCACACCCTGTTCACCCAGGCCCAGGTGCTGCCGAGGGTCACCGACGAGCTGGCCGGGCGCTGCTCGACGGCGCTCGGCCAGGCCACCTATCCCTCCTCCGGACTCGCGGTGCTCGACGGCTCGCGCGCCGACTGCGCCCCGGGCACGGACCGGGACGCCGTGCAGAGCGGGATCTTCGGTCCGGCGCGCATGCCGGTACTGCGGGACGCCCCGTATGTGGAGAACTCCAACGACAGCGCCTGGCTGGCCAACGCCGAGCAGCCCGTCACCGGTTACGAGCGGGTCTTCGGCACCATCGGCACCGCGCGCTCCCCGCGCACCCGAGGCGCGATCGAGGACGTGTCGGCGATGGCCGCGCGCGGCCGGCTGACCGTACGGGATCTCCAGCGGCAGCAGTTCGCCGACCGGGTGCCGATCGGCGACCTGGCGGCGGCGGACACGGCGCGGGCCTGTACGGCGGTGCTCGCCGACGACCCGGAGCCGTGCCGGGTGATCGCCGCCTGGGACCGCACGGTGGACACGGACAGCCGGGGCGCGCTGCTCTTCGACCGCTTCTGGCGGAAGTTCACGGCACAGATTCCGCCGGCCGAGCAGTGGAAGGTGCCGTTCTCGGCGGCCGATCCGGTGGGCACTCCGCGCGTCCTCGCGACGGACTCCCCCGCGTTCGCCAAGGCGCTGAAGGACACGGTGGCCGAGCTGCGGGCGGCCGGGATCGCCCTGGACGCGCCGCTGGGCCGGCACCAGTTCGTGGTGCGCGGCGGGGAGCGGATCCCGGTGGGCGGCGGCACCGAGGGGCTGGGCGTCTGGAACAAGACGGAGTCCGTGTGGAACGCGGCGGGCGGCGGCTACACCGAGGTCGTGCACGGGACGAGCCATGTCCAGGCGGTCGGCTGGGACGGGAGCCGGTGCCCGGTGGCCCGGACCCTGCTGACGTACTCCCAGTCCGAGAACACGGGCTCGGCGCACTACAGCGACCAGACGCGGCTGTTCTCCAAGGAGCAGTGGGTGACCTCCCGCTACTGCGAGAAGGACATCCTGCGCTCGCCCGCGCTCAAGGTCGTGACCGTGAGGAACTGAGCGCGAGGACGTGAGCGGGCCGGGGCAAGTGGCCGGACCGGGGTGTGGCCTGGTGTGGCCTGACCGCTGATACGACGACCGGGCGGGAGCGGATCGTGTGATCCGCTCCCGCCCGGTTTCATGGCCCGCGCCCGCTCACATCCCGGTCACGGACCGGGTCACGGACCGGGTCACGGGCTGAAGGACAGGAACACGAAGGCCGCGAAGAGGGAGAGATGGACGCTGCCCTGGAGCAGGGTGGCCCGCCCGGGCACCACCGTCAGGGCGCTCACCACGGCCGTGAGCACGAACAGCACCATGTGGAGCGGGTCCAGCCCCAGGATCAGCGGTCCCTCCAGCCAGATCGAGGCCAGCGCGATCGTGGGAATGGTGAGGCCGATGCTGGCGATGGCGGAGCCGTACGCCAGATTCATGCTGGTCTGCATGCGGTCGCGGCGGGCGGCCCGCACGGCGGCGAGGGTCTCGGGGAGCAGCACCATCATGGCGATGACGACACCGACGACCGCTTTGGGCAGTCCGGCCGTGGCGACGGCGTCTTCGATGGTGGGCGAGACGAGCTTGGCGTTGCCGACGACGGCGACGAGGGCGACCAGGAGCAGGCCGAGGCTGATCCACGCCAGCTTGGCGCTCGGCGGCGCGGCGTGCTCGTCGTCGGCCTGCTGGCCCGGCCGGGTCACCGGCAGGAAGTAGTCGCGGTGCCGGACGGTCTGGACGCCGACGAACACGCCGTACAGCAAGAGTGAGGCGACGGCCGCGAAGCCCAGCTGGGCGGCGGAGAACTGGGGGCCGGGGTGGCTGGTGGTGAAGGCCGGCAGGACCAGGGTCATCGTGGTGAGGGTGCAGACGACGGCGAGTTCGCCGCCGCTGCCCTCCGCGTTGAAGACCGCTGTCCGATTGCGTAGCGCGGCGACCAGGAGGGCGAGACCGACGATGCCGTTGCACGTGATCATCACGGCGGCGAAGACGGTGTCCCGGGCGTAACTGGTGGCTTTGTCGCCGCCGCCGATCATCAGGGTGACGATCAGCCCGACCTCGATGACGGTGACGGCCACCGCCAGCACGAGCGAGCCGTAGGGCTCGCCGACACGCAGGGCGATGACCTCGGCGTGGTGGACGGCCGCGAGGACGGCGGCGAAGAGGCAGAGCACGATGAGGGCCACGGCGAAACCGGGAAGGTGGTCGCGCCCCCATCCGAAGGCTAGGCCGATGGCCGCGACGACCGGTCCCCAGGTGGTCCACTGTCGTGTCAGTCCTGCGGTAGTCGAACTCATGGCCTGAATCCTGCCACAAAGGGGAGCCTAACCCTCCGTTTGAAGTGTGCGCGCCGAATATGACGCTCACTCAATTACGTTGCCAGGCAAGGGATCACGGGACCTTCACCTTTTCTTTCATCGGACGGGCGTTCGACGCGAGGCATATTTCTCAGGTACGTTCGAGGGGACCGCGGCGAGGTGCGCCCTTGGTCGTGCGGGACCGCCAGTGGCGATCCCGGATCCGTTCCGGAGGCATGCGCGGGACCGCTTCTCCGTTGTTCCGGAGACGTTCGCGCAGCCGTTTCCGGTCCCTCGCGGGAGTTGGTCAGCGCGGTTTGGCGTGGCCTTCCCCGCCTTGCCGCCCGGCCTGTTCTCCTCGTTTTCCCTGTGTTCCCCGTGTTACCCGCCTTGCCTGTTTTCCTCGTCTCTTTTGTGTTCCCCGTGTTCCCCGTACGTCGCCCGCAGATGTCGCTTGTACAGCTTGCCGTTGGGATCGCGGGGCATGGCGGCGATGAAGTCGACGGATCGCGGGTGTTTGTACGAGGCCAGCCGGCCCGTGCAGTGGTCGAGGAGCGCGGCGGCGAGTTCCGGGCCGGGCAGGTGCCCCTCGGCCGGTTCGACCACGGCCTTGACCTCCTCGCCCCAGTCGGGGTTCGGGACGCCGAAGACGGCGGCGTCGGCGACGGCGGGATGGGCCAGGAGCGCGGCCTCGATCTCGGCCGGGTAGATGTTGACGCCGCCGGAGATGATCATGTCGATCTTCCGGTCGCGCAGGAAGAGGTCGCCGTCCTCGTCGAGGACGCCGAGGTCGCCGACGGTGAAGAAGTCGCCGATCCGGCCGCGCGCGGTCTTGGCCTCGTCCTTGTGGTAGCGGAATCCGCCGGTGCGCATCTTCATGTAGACGGTGCCGAGCCGGCCCGGCGGCAGCCGGTTGCCGTCGTCGTCGAAGACGGCGAGTTCGCTGATGGGCCAGGCCCGGCCGACGGTGCCGGGCTTCTTCAGCCAGTCCTCGGCGGTGGCGAAGGTCCCGCCGCCCTCGCTCGCCGCGTAGTACTCCTCCACGCAGGGGCCCCACCACTCGATCATGGCGCGCTTGACGTGCTCGGGGCAGGGCGCGGCGCCGTGCAGGGCGTGCCGCATCGAGGAGACGTCGTAGCGGCCCCGGGTCTCCTCGGGCAGCGCGAGCAGCCGGTGGAACTGGGTGGGCACCATGTGGGTGTGGGTGCAGCGGTGGGTCTCGACGAGCCGCAGCATCTCCTCGGGGCTCCACTTGTCCATGACGACGAGCGGATGGCCGAGGTGCAGGGCGGCGGCCGCGAACTGGAGCACGGCGGTGTGGTAGAGCGGCGAGCAGACCAGATGGACGTTGCCGTCGAAGGGCCGTATGCCGAAGATGCCGAGGAATCCGCCCAGGTGGGTCTCCTCGGGAAGCACCCCGGGCAGCGGGCGCCGGATCCCGCGGGGGCGGCCGGTGGTGCCGGAGGTGTAGTTCATGACCCAGCCGAGGGTGCGGCCGGCGGGGGCCGCCGCCGACTGCCCGTCGAGGAGTGCGCCGTACGGGCGGAACCCGGCGATCCGGCCGACCGCGAACCGCCCGGCGGGGGCGAGGCCCGCCTCGTCGGCGGCGTGGGCGGCGGCCCCGGCGAACCGTTCGTGGGCGAGCAGCAGCCGGGCGCCGGAGTCGGCGACGATCCAGGCGATCTCGGAGCCGACCAGATGGTGGTTGACCGGCACCAGATAGAGCCCGGCCTGGACGGCGGCGAGATAGGCGGTGAGGAGTTCGGGGCCGTTGGGCAGCACGACGGCGAGGACGTCGCCTCGGTCCAGTCCGGCCGCGCGCAGTCCGTGCACGAGCCGGTTGGCGTCGCCGAGCAGCCGGCCCGCGGTCCACTCCGTACCGTCGGGCGCGACGAGGACGACGCGGTCCGGGTCGGCCGCGGCCTCGGCCCAGAAACCGCGGGGTGCCTCGCCCTCCCGGCGCGCCGGCCCCTCGCCCTGTCCGCGAACCGATCCCCCGCCCTCCCCGTGAACCGATCCCCCACCCTCCCCTCGAAACGGTCCCTCGCTCACCGCGCGCTCCTTCCGGCGATGCGCTCGATCCGGTCGACGGCCCGCTCGAAGCCCCGGGTGAGCTCGTCGACGACCTGCCGGACGGTGCGCTCGGAGGTCATCCGGCCGACGATCTGGCCGACCGGGGTGCCGAGCAGCGGGGCGACCTCGTACGTCTGGATCCGGGAGACGGCCTCGGCGACGAGCAGGCCCTGGAGCGGCATGGGCAGCGGGCCGGGGCCGGCCGGGTCGTCCCAGGCGTCGGTCCACGCGGTGCGCAGCTGGCGGGCCGGTTTGCCGGTCAGGGCCCGGGAGCGGACGGTGTCGCCGGACCCGGCGGCGAGGAGCTTGGCGGTGAGGGCGCGGGAACCGAGTGCGGCTTCGGTGGTGGTGAGCCAGAGCGAGCCGAGCCAGACGCCCTGGGCGCCGAGGGCGAGACCGGCCGCGATCTGTTCGCCGCTGCCGATGCCGCCGGCGGCGAGGACGGGCAGCGGGCCGACGGCCTCGACGACCTCGGGGGTGAGCACCATGGTGGCGATCTCGCCGGTGTGGCCGCCGGCCTCGTAGCCCTGGGCGACGACGATGTCGATGCCCGCCTCGGCGTGGCGGCGGGCGTGCCGGGCGCTGCCGGCCAGGGCCGCGACCAGGATGCCGTGGTCGTGGGCGCGGGCGACGACGTCGGGGGGTGGCGAGCCGAGGGCGTTGGCGAGGAGTTTGACGGGGTAGTCGAAGGCGACGTCGAGCTGGGCGCGGGCGACCTGCTCCATCCAGCCGGTGATGCGCCAGCCGGACGTCTTCCCCTCGGGCAGTTCGGGGACGCCGTGCCGGGCGAGCGTGTCGCGGACGAACGCGCGGTGGCCCTCGGGGATCATCGCCTCGACCTCGGCCTCGGTCACCCCGTCGACCTTCTTCGCGGGCATGACGACGTCGAGACCGTAGGGCAGTCCGCCGGTGTGCGCCTGCATCCAGTCGAGATCCCGGGCCAGGTCGCCGGGGTCGGTGTAGCGGACCGCGCCGAGGACGCCGAGCCCGCCGGCTCTGGTGATCGCCGCGGCCACCGCGGGGAACGGCGTGAAGCCGAAGAGAGCGTGCTCGATCCCCAGGGTGCGGCTCAGCTCCGTCTGCATGGGCGGCATGGTGCCGCAGCCGGTGTGCCGAGGGAAGAGATTTCCTGATGCGGTGTCAGATTGTTTCGGCGCGGTGCGGTGGGTGGGAGAGCATGAGCATGACGGAACCGGTGAGAGAGCCGAGCACGACGAGGACGACGGGAACCACGGGAACCACGGGAACCACGATGCCCGCAGGACGAGCGGGAACAGAGAGCCGGGGGCCGAGCCGACGGGCCTTCGGCGGCGGGGTCCTGGCCCTGGGAGGTGCGCTGATGATCGGTGCGGTACCGGCGGCGGCCGGAGCCGAGCCCGGACCTGGATCCGCGGCCAAGGCGGGTGGCACGGCTGCGGGAAGGGCTCCGGATCCGGGCTTCGGCAGCGGCCGCCGAACCACCCTGCGGCGCGGCTCGGCCGCGCGGGCGGGACTGCTGCCCGAGCACCTGGACCGGCTGGTCACCACCGCCGAGTCCTTCCTGCGCCCCTCCCCCACGCACCCCTGGTACGCCGGCGCGGTGCTGCTCGCCGGGCGTGGCGGGACCGTCGCCCTGCACCGGCCGATCGGCATGGCGGCGCGCTACTCCGCGTACGACGAGAAGACCGACACCGGTGTCGAGCTGCCGCCGGACGAACAGGTCCCGATGCGCGAGGACACCGTCTTCGACCTGGCGTCCGTCTCCAAGCTGTTCACCTCGATCCTGGCGGTACGGCAGATCGAGCGCGGCGCGCTGGAACTGGAGGAGCGGGTCACGGCGTATCTGCCGGAGTTCGGGGGCGGCGGCAAGCAGGATGTCACGGTACGTCAGCTGCTCACGCACACCTCCGGGTTCCGGGCGTGGATCCCGCTCTTCAAGGAGCCGACCCGGGAAGGACGGCTGCGGCTGCTGTGGAACGAGGTGCCGGCCAACCCGCCGGGCACGGTCTACCTCTACTCCGACCTCAATCTGATCACCCTCCAGCTGATCCTGGAGAAGCTCACCGGCCGCCCCCTCGACGAACTCCTGCGCACCGAGATCACCGGCCCGCTCGGGATGGAGCGCACCCGCTACAACCCGCCGCCGTCCTGGCGGCCGGGCATCGCGGCGACGGAGGACTCACGACTCCCCTGGTCCGGGCTCGACCGGGGCATGGTGTGGGGCGAGGTGCACGACGAGAACGCGTACGCCATGGGCGGGGTCGCCGGGCACGCCGGGGTGTTCTCGTGCGCCTGGGACCTCGCGATCCTGGCCCGGACCCTGCTCAACGGCGGCGCGTACGGCGCGACCCGGATCCTCTCCCCCGCCTCCGTGGAGCTGATGTTCCGCGACTTCAACACGGCGTTCCCGGGAGACGCGCACGGCCTCGGATTCGAGCTCTACCAGCACTGGTACATGGGCGCCATGGCCACCCCGCGCACGGCCGGGCACACCGGCTTCACCGGCACCAGCCTCGTCCTCGACCCGTCGACCGACGCGTTCCTGATCGTGCTGGGCAACTCGGTGCACCCGGTGCGCTCCTGGCGCTCGGGCTCCGCGCCGCGCGTCGCCACCGCCGACGCGCTGGCCCGCGCCGTACCGGTGCGCCCGGCCCGGGGCCGTACCGCCTGGTTCTCCGGGATGGCGAACGGCACCACCGCCACCCTCACCCTGCCGGACGTCACGGGCGCGGCGCGGATGGAGTGCGCGCTGTGGTGGGACACCGAGCCGGACGCGGACGGCGTCACCCTGGAGGCCTCCGCCGACGGCGGCGCGCACTGGTCGCCCGTTCCCTTCACCACCTCCCCTCACGGCTCCGGCCGCCCGCACGGCACGGACCATCCGACGGGGACGGTGGACGGCTGGTCGGGGCGCGCGTGGCACGATCTGTCCGCCGACCTGTCGGCCTGGTCGGCGGCGCCGGTACGACTGCGGTGGCGCTACACCACCGACCGGCTCTACGTCGGGCGCGGGGTGTACGTGGACGGTCTGCGGCTCCTCGGCACCGCCGGCAAGCCGGTCTTCGACGAGGCCCGGCCGGCGGACCGGTCGCGGATCGAGGCGAAGGGGTGGACGGCCTCGGAGGATTAGAACGCGTCCGGCACCTCATCGGCGGGGAGGGGCGGGGTGGCTTGCCCGTACGCCTTCGGCCCTCCTCGTCGGTGACGGCCCGCGCGCGACTCCCGGCATGGACCGGGAGGCCCTTCTCGCGGCTCTCGACGCGGAGCCGGCCCGGTTCGGCGGGCACGGCATCGACGCGACCGTGACGCTGGTCGTGTACGACGCAGCGGCCGAGGCCGTCCTGACCGAGTCGCCGACCGGGCGCCCGTGGGGCGTGGTGGTCGTCGGCGGCGGGGTCTGCGAGGCCGAGCCCCTGCTCCCGCTGTTCAAGCAGTGGTGAACCTGACTCACCGTCATGCCCCGCAGGCTGTCGTCGCGTTCGACACCATCCTCACGAACAGCGCCGAGGCGGCGCTGTAGTGGCTGTGACGTGAGCGTCCACTCGCTCACGGACCGAGCCGGGGCGGGGCACTGGCGGAGTAACGGCGGCGGTCGCCGCCGCCCGGCGGCACGATCCGGCAGCGCGACAGCAGGCGCCCGGCCACCGATCGCGACACATCGCCCCGACTCCGGGAACCGCCACCCCGGCATAAGCCGGCCGAAGCACTCCCGCTCCGGGTCCGGAACCACCGAGCGACCCCGGAGGCACCCCGTGCATCGCACTTGTTGCAACTCTCTTGCTTTTGCACGTAACAAGCAGAAAGCTAGTCCAGTCCTTACCTAACCTGGACGCGGAGCTACCTCATGCCTCTGTTACCGACATCCGGACCCCAACGCGTCCTCGCCGCCTCGAACTTCGTCTACACCGTCGGCAGCGGCCTCTATCTGACCGCCGGAGTCCTGTACTTCACCGAGGCCGTCCACCTCCCCGCGGCCCAAGTGGGCCTCGGCCTCGGGATCGCCGGCGGTCTCTCCCTGGCCGTGGGCATCGGCGTCGGCCACCTGGCGGACCGGCGCGGAGCGCGCGGCGTCTACGCGCTCACCCTCGCCGCCCAGGCGCTGGCCACCGCCGCCTTCGTCCTGGCGGACAGCTTCTGGCTGTTCGCCGTCACGGTGGGCACGACGATGAGCGCCAAGGCCGCCGGACTCGCCGCACGCGCCCCTCTCATCAGGCATTACGGAGGGGACCGACCCCAGGTCTTCCGCGCCTACCTCCGCGCCGTGACCAACGTGGGCATCTCCCTCGGCGCCCTGCTGGCGGGCTGGGCCGTCACGGTGGGCACCCTCCCCGCCTACCGGCTCCTGGTCGCCGGCAACGCGGTCGCCTTCGCGGCCTCCGCGGCGATCCTGATCCTCCTGCCGCCGACCCCGCCCGCACCCCCCGCCGGCGGCCCCCGCTGGATCGCCCTGCGCGACCGCCCCTACCTTCTGCTCACCGCCCTCGACGGAGTCATGGCCGTCCAGTTCAAGGTGCTCACGGTGGCCGTCCCGCTCTGGCTCGTCACCGCCACCACCGCCCCGCGCTGGCTCATCTCGGGCACGATGCTCGTCAACACCGTCATCGTCGTCGCGTTCCAGATGCGGGCCGGCCGCGGCATCGATTCCCCGGCGGCCGGCGGAGCCGCCTACCGCCGGGCGGGCGTGGCCTTTCTCGTCTCGTGCTCACTGGCCTCCCTGTCGGCGGGGATCCCCGCATGGGCCGCCGCCGCGCTGCTCATGACCGCGATGGTGATCCACACGGTCGGCGAACTCTGGCACTCCGCCGCGGGCTTCGAGGTGTCCTTCGCCCTCGCGCCGCAGCACGCCACCGGCCAGTACCTCGGCGTCTTCGGCCTCGGTGCCGGACTGGCCGAAGCCTTCGGCCCGGGGCTGCTCATCGCCCTCTGCATCACCTGGGGCCGGCCCGGATGGTACGTCGTGGGCGCACTGTTCGCCCTCACGGGCCTGGCGGCCCCCCGCGCCGTCCGCTGGGCGCACCGCCGACAGCCCGACCCCGACACCTCCCGGACGGCACCGGCCGCTCCTGCCCCGGCGCGGCGCGCGTGACCGGCACGATCAGCGCGATCAGTACGCGAGACGCGATCGGCACGCGAGACGCGACCGAACCCCTCCCTTATCGCCCGCAAAAGCCGATTGTTAATATCAGACTAATTCGGGCAATAAGCGAAGGAGTCGTTTCCTCATGAAGGCTGCGCGCTACTACGACCGCGGTGACATCCGTATCGAGGACATCCCCGAGCCTGCCGTCGAGCCCGGCACCGTCGGCATCGACGTCGCGTACTGCGGAATCTGCGGCACCGACCTGCACGAATACCTCGACGGACCGATCTTCGTCCCGCCGGCCGGCCACCCGCACCCCATCTCCGGCGAGGCCGCGCCCGTGACGCTCGGCCACGAGATGTCCGGTGTGGTGTACGCGGTCGGCGAGGGTGTCGAGGATCTGAAGCCGGGCGACCGGGTCGTCGTCGAGCCCTACATCGTGCGCCCCGATGTCGACACCAGCGAGAACAACCCGACCTACCATCTGTCGCCCGACATGAACTTCATCGGGCTGGGCGGCCGAGGCGGCGGTCTCGCGGAGAAGATCGTCGTCGAGCGCCGGTGGGTCCACCCGGTCGGCGACGTCCCGCTGGACCAGGCGGCCCTCATCGAGCCGCTGTCCGTGGGCTACCACGCCTTCGAGCGCTCGGGTGCGAAGGCGGGCGACTTCGCCCTCGTGGGCGGCGCGGGCCCCATCGGGCTGCTCACCTGCGCGGTGCTCAAGGCGATGGGCGTGGAGGTCGCGGTCAGCGAGCTCAGCTCGCTGCGCCGGCAGAAGGCGCTGGACGCCAAGGTCGCCGACCATGTCATCGACCCCGCCACCACCGACGTCGCCGCCGAGGTGCGGCGCCTCACCGGCGGCAAGGGCGCGGACGTCGCGTTCGAGGCCACTTCCGTCAACGCCGTCCTCGACACCCTGTTCGACGCGGTCCGTCCGGGTGGCGTGATCACCGTCATCTCGATCTGGGGCAAGCCGGCCAGCCTCGACATGCAGAAGCTCGTCCTCAAGGAGGTCGACCTGCGCGGCACCATCGCCTACGTCAACTCCCACCCGCAGACCATCAAGCTGGTCCAGGAGGGACGGATCGACCTGTCGCCGTTCATCACCAAGACGATCGGTCTGGACGGCCTCGTGGACGACGGCTTCGAGACCCTCATCCACCACAACGAGACGGCCGTGAAGATCCTGGTGGACCCGCGCCGCTGACCGGCCCCTCCTCACCCACCATCGAAAAGTGCCTTCCGCACCCGGGAGGCACTTTTTCCGTCTCCGGCGGCGGGCTGGGCCCTACGGCTCGTCCACCGGACCCGGCCCGGCGGCCTCGCGCAGGGCGTCGAGCACCGGGCGGATCAGCGGGTGCTGCTCCGCGCCGCGCCGGACGGCGGCGAAGACACGACGGGTGGGCGCGACCCCGTCGACCGGCCGGACCACCACATCCGCAAGGTCGGTGCCGCGCAGGGCCGAGCGCGGCACGAGGGCGACCCCCGCGCCGGCCGCGGCGAGGGCGACGACGGCCCGGAAGTCGTCCGAGATGTGCTCCAGAGAGGGCTCGAATCCAGCGTATTCGCAGGCCAGCACCGTCACGTCATGGCAGGGATTGCCAGTGGACTGGCCGATCCACGGGTCCTTGGCGAGATCGGCGAGCGCCGTCCGCTCGTCGTCGGCGAGCCGGTGGTGCCGGGGCAGTACGGCGTCGAACGGCTCGGCGTACAGCGGCATACGGGTAAGGCGCGCGTCGTCCTCGCCGGGCGCGCCCCGGTACTCGACGGCCACGGCGACGTCCACCTGCCGGTCGAGGACCATGAGCAGGCTCTCGTCCCCCTCGGCGTCGCGCACCCGGACCCGGATGCCGGGCGCCTTTCGCGCGAGGGCGCCGATGGCGGGGGCGACGACCAGGCCGATGCCGGTGGCGAACGCGGCCACCGTGACCGTCCCGGCCTCGCCCGAGCCGTACGCGGCCAGCTCGGCCTCGGCGCGCTCCAGCTGGGCCAGGACGGCGTTGGCGTGGCTCAGCAGGATCTCGCCGGCCGGGGTCAGCCGGGTGCCGCGCGCGTTGCGGTCGACGAGCCGGTGGCCGGTCTCCTGTTCCAGCGCCGCGAGCTGCTGGGAGACGGCCGAGGGGGTGAGATAGAGCGCGGCGGCAGCCGCCGTGACGGTGCGGTGGTCGGCCACCGCCCGGAGAATGTGCAGCCGCCGCGCTTCGATCATGTCCCCAGTGTCCCTCACGGCGGGCTTCGCCTCGCCGCGCGGACACCGGGGTCGTGACACCGGCCCTACAGAGCGGCCCGCGCGGCGACGAAGGCGTCCACGGCCCGGTTCACGTCCTCGGCCGAGTGCGCGGCGGAGAGCTGGACCCGGATGCGGGCCTTGCCCTGCGGGACGACGGGGTACGAGAAGCCGATCACGTACACCCCGCGCTCCAGGAGCAGCTCGGCCATCCGGCCGGCCTCGGAGGCGTCGCCGATCATGACGGGGGCGATCGCGTGGTCGCCGGGGAGGATGTCGAAGCCCTCCTCGGTCATCCGGCTGCGGAACAGCGCGGTGTTGGCGTTCAGCCGCTCGCGCAGGTCGCCGGCCGACTCCAGCAGGTCGAGGACCTTGAGGGAGGCGGAGGCGATCACCGGGGCGAGGGTGTTGGAGAACAGGTACGGGCGGGAGCGCTGGCGCAGCAGGGCGACGATCTCGGCGCGGGCGGCCACGTAACCGCCGGAGGCGCCGCCGAGGGCCTTGCCGAGAGTGCCGGTGATGATGTCGACCCGGTCCATGACGCCGTGCAGCTCGGGCGTGCCGCGTCCGCCGGGGCCGACGAAGCCGACGGCGTGCGAGTCGTCGACCATCACCATGGCGTCGTAGCGCTCGGCCAGGTCGCAGATCTCGTCGAGCGGCGCGACGTAGCCGTCCATGGAGAACACGCCGTCGGTGACGATGAGCTTGCGCCGGGCGCCGCCCTCGGTGGCCTCCTTGAGCTGCTGCTCCAGGTCGGCCATGTCGCGGTTGGCGTAGCGGAAGCGGCGGGCCTTGGACAGCCGGATGCCGTCGATGATGGAGGCGTGGTTGAGGGCGTCGGAGATCACCGCGTCCTCGGCGCCGAGCAGGGTCTCGAAGACACCGCCGTTGGCGTCGAAGCAGGAGGAGTAGAGGATCGTGTCCTCCTGGCCGAGGAAGGCCGAGAGCCGTGCCTCCAGCTCCTTGTGCACCTCCTGGGTGCCGCAGATGAAGCGGACCGAGGCCATGCCGTAGCCCCAGCGGTCCAGCGCGGTGTGGGCGGCGGCGACGACCTCGGGGTGGTCGGCGAGGCCGAGGTAGTTGTTGGCGCAGAAGTTGAGCACCTCGCCGGGGCGGCCGCCGGCCGTGACCTCGACGGTCGCGGACTGCGGGGTGCCGATGACCCGCTCGGGCTTGTGCAGCCCGGCCTGGCGGATCTCGTCGAGGGTGGTGCGGATGTCGTCGCGTACGGAATCGAACATGGCTGAAGCTCCTGGAGGGGTGGTCAGACGGTCCAGTCGAGGATGATTTTGCCGCCCTGGCCGGACGCGGCGTCGTCGAAGGCCGCTTCGAAGTCGCGGTAGTCGTAGCGCCCGGTGATGACCGGGGCGAGGTCGAGACCGCCCTCCAGGAGGACCGACATGGCGTACCAGGTCTCGAACATCTCGCGGCCGTAGATGCCCTTGACGGTGATCATCGAGGTGACGATCCGGGACCAGTCGACGGCGAAGTCCTCGCTGGGCAGGCCGAGCATGGCGATCTTGCCGCCGTGGGTCATGTTGGCGACCATGTCGCGCATCGCGCGCGGGTTGCCGGACATCTCCAGGCCGACGTCGAAGCCCTCCTTGAGACCGAGGGTGCGCTGGCCGTCGGCGATGGTCTGCTCGGCGACGTTGAGCGCGAGCGAGACACCCGTCTTGCGGGCGAGCGCGAGGCGCTCCTCGCTGACGTCGGTGATCATGACGTTGCGCGCGCCGGCGTGCTTGGCGACGGCCGCCGCCATGATGCCGATCGGGCCGGCGCCGGTGACCAGGACGTCCTCGCCGACGAGCGGGAAGGACAGCGCGGTGTGCACCGCGTTGCCGAACGGGTCGAAGATCGCGGCGACGTCGAGGTCGACCGGGACCCGGTGCACCCACACGTTGGAGGCGGGCAGCACCACGTACTCGGCGAAGGCGCCGTCGCGGCCGACACCGAGGCCGACGGTGGCGCGGCACAGGTGCCGGCGGCCCGCCAGGCAGTTGCGGCACTTGCCGCAGACCAGGTGGCCCTCGCCGCTGACCAGGTCGCCGACCTTGATGTCGTCGGAGACGTCGCGGCCGGTCTCGACGACCTCGCCGACGAACTCGTGGCCGAGGACGAGCGGGGTCGAGATGGTCTTTTGCGCCCAGCCGTCCCAGGAACGGATGTGCAGATCGGTGCCGCAGATTCCGGTCCGCTTGACCTTGATCAGTACGTCACCGGGTCCGGTCTCCGGCTCGGGGACGTCCGCGAGCCAGAGTCCCGGTTCCGACTTCTGCTTGACCAGCGCCTTCAATGTCACGGCTCCCGACGTACGAATTCCTGTGGTGCGGAGGTTCCAGGCAGCCTGAAGCGCCGGATTCCCCGGACGAAATCTTTCGTATGTCGGGGCCGTGGTCCATCGAGGATTTCTTAAGCGCCCTCGCAGATCAGCTTCACACCGCTGGCGGGGCGGGGTCGGGCGTCAATCCGCGAGCCCTTCGAGTACCGCCATGGCCGCGTTGTGACCGGGCACGCCGCTCACTCCGCCGCCGCGTACGGCACCGGCGCCGCAGAGCAGGACGTTGGGGTGGCGGGTGCCGACGCCCCAGCGGGCGGCGCCGGTGGCCTCCTCGTCGCCGTAGGGGAAGGAGAGGTCGCGGTGGAAGATGTGCCCGCCGGGCAGCCGCAGTTCGTTCTCGAGGTCGACGGGGCTCTTCGCCTCGATACAGGGCCGGCCGTCGGCGTCGCGGGCGAGGCAGTCGGTGATCGGCTCGTCGAGGACGGCGTCGAGCTGGGCGAGGGTGGCCTTCAGGAGGTCCTCGCGGGCGCCGTCCGGGTCGGCGGCGAAGAGCCGGGCGGGCGCGTGCAGCCCGAAGAGGGTGAGGGTCTGGTAGCCCCGGGCGGTGGCCTCGGGGCCGAGGATCGTCGGATCGGTCAGGCTGTGGCAGTAGATCTCGGCCGGCGGGGCGGTGGGCAGCCGGCCGGCGGCGGCCTCGGCGTACGCGGTGGCCAACTGGCCGTATCCCTCGGCGATGTGGAAGGTGCCGGAGAACGCCTCGCGCGGGTCGACGGCCCGGTCGCGGAGCCTCGGCAGCCGGCTCAGCACCATGTTGACCTTGAGCTGGGCGCCCTCGGCGGGGGTGGCGGGGGCCGGGTCGCCGAGGAGTTCGGCGAGGGCCTGCGGCGAGGCATTGACGAGGACGTGCTCCGCGTCGATGACGCCGTCGCCGTCGGCGGTGCGGTACGCGATCTCGGCGCGGCTGCCGTCGGTGGCGATCCGGGTGACCTCGTGGCCGGTCAGCAGGGTCGCGCCGGCGGCACGGGCGGCGTCGGCGAGGGCGGTGGTGAGCGCGCCCATGCCGCCGACGGGGACGTCCCAGTCGCCGGTGCCGCCGCCGATGACGTGGTAGAGGAAGCAGCGGTTCTGGATCAGGGAGGGGTCGTGCGCGTCGGCGAAGGTGCCGATGAGGGCGTCGGTCAGGACGACGCCGCGCACCAGGTCGTCGGCGAAGTGCCGTTCGACGGCGGCGCCGATCGGCTGCTCGAAGAGCATGTCCCAGGTCGGTTCGTCGTCGAGGCGGGCACGCAGGGCGGCCCGGCTCGGCAGCGGTTCGGTGAGGGTCGGGAAGATCCGCCGGGCGGCGCGCGCGGTACGGCCGTAGAACTCCTGCCATGCCGCGTACTCGCGGTCGGATCCGGTGAGCGCGGCGAAGGAGGCGCGGGTGCGCTCCTGGTCGCCGCCGACGAGCAGACCGGAGTCGCGGTACGGGGTGTACGAGGAGACGGAACGTTTCTGCACCGCGAAGCGCAGCCCGAGATCGCGCACGATCTTGTCGGGGAGCAGGGAGACGAGGTACGAGTAGCGGGACAGCCGCACGTCGACCCCGGCGAAGGGCTGTGTCGAGACGGCGGCGCCACCGGTGGTGCCGAGTCGTTCGAGAACGACGACCCGGCGCCCGGCGCGGGCGAGGTAGGCGGCGGCGACCAGGCCGTTGTGTCCACCGCCGACGATGACTGCGTCGTAGGAGCTGTGCGAATCGATCATGCCCCTTGCTAGCACCTCCCGGGCGCTTCCACCAGGGATCCGACACGACGGGATCGGCGAAAGCCCCTGCTCCGAGGGGGTGATGGCGGGCGGGCGGGGCCGCCCGCCCGTACCCCTGCCGCCGTAAGCCGGGGCCACCCGGGGGGCCCGCCGTGTCTCGGCACGTTACGGCGCGGAGGCGCGGGCCGGCCGGACGACGGCACGCCGTCAGCGCTCCCGCAGCCAGGCGGCGATCCGTTTCTTGAACTCGCGGTGCCGGCCGAAGGGTTCGTCCTGCGCCACGATCCGTTCCAGAAACCGCAGGACGCTCTCCGAGCGGTCCGGGCGACGCACTTCCAGCACGTCGACACCCCGCTCACCGGTCGAGCACCTGATGTACACGCTGCCGTCGAGGGCCGGCATGCCGAAGCCCGGGTGCCCGGCGTGGATGCCGAGGAACGCCGACTGCGCGCCCCGGCCCATGATGTCCCAGCGGTCGAGCAGCCGAACCCGGGTCCATGCCTCGGGCGCCCCGCGGTCTCCGTCGCCACCATCGCGCACAATCGCCTGGTGCGACCGGACGCCCTGGGGCAGTTGGAGGAGGGACTCCCGCCGGTCGTCGAACAGACCCGCCGAGACGGCGAGGTCGTACCAGCTCTCGTTCAGCCGCTCGACGAGTTTCGGGGTGTCGTACGGGTAGGAGAACCCGCCGGCCACGTCCTCGGCGCCGTATCCGAGGACGAAGGGGATCGTGCCGGCCGGCACGGCGTCCGGAATCACCTTGAGACCGGCCCGCCGCAGCGGCCGGTACACCTTGCGCTCACGCTCCTGGGCGCCCACCGGCCCCTGTCTACCTGGGCCCGACGCCTCGATCGAACAGATTTACGCAGGTGGGGTGCCTTACGCGGAGGTGGCGCCCAGCCGCCGCCGGCAGTGGGTCTCGTCGGCCAGGGCGGCGCGGGTCGCCGGGTGGCCGGCGCCGAGCAGCCGGGTACGGACCGCGGTGATGTGGCGGTACTCGGCCAGGGCCTCCGCCCAGCGGTCCAGATGGCCGAGTGCGATCCCGGCCTCGCGGTGGCTGGCGAGGGTGTCCGGGTGGTCGGCGCCGAGGACGCGGGCGCGGGCGGAGCGGACCGTACGGGCCTCGGCCAGGGCGTCGTCCCAGTCGCCGAGGCGGCCGAGGTTGACGCCCAGGCCGTGCCGGGCCCGCAGGGTCTCCGGGTGGTCGGGGCCGTTCGCCCGGGTCCGGGCGCCGACCAGGTCGCGGTAGAGCACGGTGGCCTCCTCGGCGCGCCCGAGGCGGCCCAGGCAGATGCCCGTCTCGTAGCGCGTGGCGAGGGTGTCGGGATGGTCCGCGCCGAGGACGGCGCGCCGGGCCTCGGCGACCTCGCGGTGTTGGGCGAGCGCGTCCGACCAGCGGCCGAGGCGGCCGAGCGCGTGGCCGATCTCGTGCCGGGTCGCCAGCGTGTCGGGATGCTCGGCACCGAGCAGCCGGGCGCGGACGTGGGCGACCTCGCGGGCCGTCGCGTACGCCTCCGTGACCCGGCCGATCCGGCCGAGGGTGAACGCCAGGTTGTGGCGGCAGCGCAGGGTGTCGGGGTGCTCGGCGCCCATGGTGCGGGTCCGGGCGGCGAGGACCGTCTCGTACACCTCGTGCGCCTCGGCGTGGCGGCCGAGTCCGCCGAGGACGTACGCGGTCTCCTGACGGGCCGCCAGGGTGTCGGGGTGGTCGGCGCCCAGGGTGCGGGCGCGGCCCTCGGCGACCGCCGCGAACCGGTCCAGGGCGTCGGTGGCACGGCCGAGCCGGCCGAGCGCGAAGCCCAGTTCGTAACCGCTGGCCAGGGTGTCGGGGTGGTCGGCGCCGAGCACGTGCACCCGGTCGCGCACCACCGTGCGGAGCAGATCGGCGGCCTCCGTCCAGCGGCCGAGCCGGCCGAGCCCGAGCCCGGCCCGGTGCCGGCCGGCGAGGACGGCGGCGATCTCGTTGGCCGGGGAGACGGGGGCGGGAGCGATCTCGCCGACCGGGGATACGGGGGCGGGGGCGATCTCGGTGGCCGGAGAAACGGGGGGCTGCCCGGTCTCGGAAGGCGCGGGCGGGTGCGAAGCGGCGGTCCCGGTCCAGACGGTGGTGAGTGCGGCGGCGTGGTCGTGCGCCGGGGCGGGGCGGCCGGCGGGGCTGGAGGCCGCCGGGCGGCCGGCGGCCAGCGTGCGGGCCCAGGCGGGCAGCACGGCCGGCGGCGCCGGCCGGAGGGCGGGGTCCGTGCCGGTGCGGCCGGAGACCAGCCGCCGGCCCAGTTCGGCCGCGTCGGCCGGGCGCTCCCCGGGTGCCTTGGCGAGCAGGTCGAGGACGGCCAGGTCCAGATAGCCGGGCAGTTCGGGGCGGTGGCCGCGCAGCGGCGCGGGGGCGGTGTCGCGGTGTCCGATGAGGATCGCCCAGGTGTCCTCCATGTCGAACGGCGGCCGTCCGGTGGCCACTTCGTAGAGCACACAGCCGAGGGAGTACAGATCGCTGCGGTGGTCGACGGCGCCGCCCCCGCCGATCTGTTCCGGCGACATGTAGTGCGGGGTGCCCATGGCGATGCCGGTGCCGGTGAGACGGGAGGTGAAGTCCATGTCCGCGCCGAGCCGCGCGATGCCGAAGTCGCAGATCTTCACGGTGCCGTCGGTGAGCCGCATGATGTTGGCGGGCTTGAGGTCGCGGTGCACGACGCCCTGACGGTGGGTGTAGGCGAGGGCCTCGGCGACCTGTTCGGCGATGTCGAGGACCTCGGCGACCGGCAGCGGCCGCTTGTCGTTGTCGGTGAGCAGCTGGCTCAGATTGCGCCCGTCGAGGAGTTCCATGACGAGGAAGAGGACCCCGTCGGACTCGCCGAAGTCGTGGACGACGGTGATGCCCCGGTGCTGGAGCGCGGCGGCGACCCGGGCCTCGCGCCGGAAGCGCTCGCGCAGGACGGCGAGATGGTCGGGGTCGCGCTGCCGGCCGAGCGGTCGCAGGCACTTGACGGCGACGCGCCGCTCCAGCGACTCGTCGGTGGCCCGCCACACCTCGCCCATGCCGCCGCGGCCGATCACTTCCTGGAGCCGGTACCGGCCCTGGATCAGCCTGGTGTCCGTGTCCGCCATCGCGTGCTGTCGCCCCCGAGTACCCCGTCGCCGTGCCGCCCCTCCCCGGCCCGTCCCAGTATGGCGGCACCGGTCCGCAGACTGTACGACACGGGCGGGGTGTCCGGTCCGGGCCGGTCCCCGCGCGTCCGGTACGGTGCGCGGAAACCGCCGCCGGAGCGGCGTCTTCGACGACCGGCCGCCGGTTCGGGAAGAGGGCGCGAGCCATGGTCGGGGTGCCAGGCCGCCGGTCGGCGGCGGTGCGGGGCGGCGACGCGGGGCCCTGTGGGGGCGCACGGGGGCCGAGGGCGTACGCGAAAGTCGCAGTACGCCGCCGGACGCTCCGCGCGCGGGGCCGAGCGCCGTCGGCGCCGGAGCGCGGAGGCGCGGGGACGGCGTGGAGGCGGTGGTCGGGATGTGGCGCGGTACGCCCTCTTGTCAGCCGGGCCCGGGGTTCCAAGAATGCACATGACAACTCGCACCGCTTCGAACGCACCGTCACCAGAGGGGAACCCCCACATGAACAAGCCTCTCGCCGGCACGCTGATCGCGCTCGCCCTGGCAGGCGCGACGACGGCCCCGGCCATGGCTTCCTCGCCCGCGAACACCGCGCCGGTCAAGGCCGTCGCACCCGCCGCCGTCGACTTCGCGGGAACGGTCGCGCTCAGCAACTGTTCCGGCTCCGTCGTCCGGATGCCGTCCTCGCTGTCGACCGACCCCGCGCTCGTCCTCTCCAACGGGCACTGCCTGGAGACCGGCATGCCGGCGGCCGGCCAGGTCGTCAAGGACCGGGCGTCGACCCGTACCTTCTCCCTGCTCAACGGGGCGGGCACCAAGGTGGCCACGCTCCAGGCGAGCAAGATCGCGTACGCCACGATGACCGACACCGACATCTCGGTCTACCAGCTGACCAAGACGTACGACCAGATCCAGAGCCAGTACGGCATCGGCGCCCTCACCCTCAACGACGTGCGCCCGACGCAGGGTTCGGCGATCACCGTGGTCTCCGGGTACTGGAAGCGGACGTACAGCTGCAACGTCGACGGGTTCGCGTACCGCCTCAAGGAGGATGCCTGGACCTGGAAGGACTCGGTCCGCTACACCTCGTCCTGCAACACCATCGGCGGCACCTCCGGCTCGCCGGTGATCGACACGACCACCGGCAAGGTCGTCGCCGTCAACAACACGGGCAACGAGAGCGGCGGCACCTGCACCATGAACAACCCGTGCGAGGTCGACGCGAACGGCGCCGTGACGGTCCGCCAGGGCATCAACTACGCCCAGCAGACGTACCAGATCATCCCGTGCGTCGGGCCCGGGAACGTGTTCGATCTGAACCGGGCCGGCTGCACCCTGCCGAAGCCGTAGTCGGGTCGGGCCAGGCCGGGCCGTGTCGGGTCGGGTCGGGTCGGGTCGGGTCGGTAGGAGCGGCCGTACACAAGCCCGGATCCGGCCCGCCGGCCCGCCGGCCCCGCGGGTCGCCCGCGGGGGCGGCGGGCCGGGCGCCGATGATGGGGAGGTGTCCTCCCCGCTTCGCGCCCGCGCGTTCGACACGGCCGCCGATCGCTACGCGGCCGCCCGGCCCTCGTATCCGCCCGCACTCCTCGACCGCGTCGAGGAGTGCGCGGGGCGGCCCCTGAACGGTGCGCGCGTCGCGGACGTCGGCGCGGGCACCGGGATCGCCACCCGGCTGCTGCGCGACCGCGGGGCCCGGGTCGTCGGCGTCGAGCCGGGCCCCGCCATGGCGGCCCGGCTGCGCGCCCTGCTCCCCGGGGTGCCCGTCGTCCTGGGGGACGGCAACGCCCTCCCGCTCGCCGACGCCTCGCACGATCTGGTCACCTACGGCCAGTCCTGGCACTGGACCGATCCGGCCCGTTCGGTCCCGGAGGCCCTCCGGGTGCTGCGGCCGGCCGGCGCGCTCGCGATCTGGTGGAACACCACCGCCTTCGACGTGCCCTGGATCCTCGCCCAGCACCGGCGGATCGCCGAGGTCTGCGGGGTGGAACCGCAGTCCCGGGTGCGCTACGGGGACCGTGACGCCGTCCGCCGGGCGGGCCTCTCGGGCCTGCCCGTCACCCGCCATCAGATGCGCTGGAGCCGGACGGTCCCCCTCGGCACGCACCTCGCGAACATCGGCACCCGCTCGGCCTTTCTCGTCCTGCCCGAGGACGTCCGGCGCGCGTTCCTCCGCGAGGAGGGGGCGCGGCTGCGCGCGCTGTTCCCCGACGGGACCGTGGAGGAGACCTACGTCGCCGATCTGCTGGTGGCCACCCGGCCGTGAGCCGTACGCCCTCTGGGCGCTCCCCCGCCGGACCGGCACGCGACGGCCCGCGCCGCCCGCTCCACTCCGGTACGTTCCGGTACGCCGGAAGCCGGCGGGCCCGGGAGGAATCCCGGAGCCGCCGGCTCCCTCTGCGCCGTGATCGGGCCTCGGCCCCTGCTCCGGCTCGCGTTTCAGCCCTTGGCGGTCAAGTCTCTGAGTGCGGTGTTCAGTTCGAGGACGTTGACCCGGGGCTCTCCGATGAAGCCGAGGATCCGGCCGCCGGTGTGCTCGGCGACCAGTTTCTCCACCTGCTCGACGGTGAGGTGGTTCCTCTCGGCGACCCGGCGGACCTGGAGCCCGGCGTACGCCGGGGAGATGTTCGGGTCCAGGCCCGAGCCGGAGGAGGTCACCGCGTCGGCCGGCACCTCGGACGGTTTCACCGGGTGGCCGGGGACGGAGTTGTCCTTGACGACGGCCGCCTTGGCCTCGGTGACCCAGGTGATCAGCTCGGAGCTGTCGCCGGCGCGGTTGGTGGCGCCGGAGAGCAGGAGTGCGTATCGGGTGTTGACGGTGTTGGTGCCGAGACCACGGGACGGGCGCGGCTGGAACCAGCGCAGATCCGGGGCGGCCGTCTCCTGGCCGTCCTTGAGTGGCAGGTCGTAGCGCTGCCCGATGAGCGAGGAGCCGACGACCTTTCCGCTCGCGTCCTCGATCGTCGATCCGTTGGCCTTGGCGGGGAAGGCGAGCTGGGCGATCCCGGTCACGGCGAGCGGGTAGAGCACCCCGCACACCACCGTCAGGACGATCAGGGCCCGCAGGCCGGCCCAGAGCACACGGCCCGTGTTTCCTACCGAGTAGTTCATCGTGGATCAGCCGATTCCGGGGATGAGGGAGAGGAGCAGGTCGATGATCTTGATGCCCACGAACGGGGCGACGAGGCCGCCGAGTCCGTAGATCCCGAGGTTGCGCCGGAGCATCGAGTCCGCGCTGGACGGGCGGTAGCGCACGCCCTTGAGGGCAAGCGGGACCAGGGCGATGATGATCAGCGCGTTGAAGACGACCGCCGAGAGGATCGCTGACCGCGGCGACGACAGGGCCATGATGTTCAGCTTGTCGAGCGAGGGATACGCCACCGCGAACATGGCCGGGATGATGGCGAAGTACTTCGCCACGTCGTTGGCGATGGAGAAGGTGGTCAGCGCGCCCCGGGTGATGAGGAGCTGCTTGCCGATCTCGACGATCTCGATGAGCTTCGTCGGGTTCGAGTCGAGGTCGACCATGTTGCCGGCCTCCTTGGCGGCCGACGTGCCCGTGTTCATCGCCACGCCGACATCGGCCTGGGCGAGGGCCGGGGCGTCGTTGGTGCCGTCGCCGGTCATCGCGACCAGTTTGCCGCCTGCCTGCTCCCGCTTGATGAGGGCCATCTTGTCCTCGGGGGTGGCCTCGGCGAGGAAGTCGTCGACTCCCGCCTCCTCGGCGATGGCGCGGGCGGTCAGCGGGTTGTCGCCCGTGATCATGACGGTCTTGATGCCCATGCGGCGCAGTTCGTCGAACCGTTCCCGCATGCCCTCCTTGACGACGTCCTTCAGATGGACGACGCCCAGGACCCGCGCGCCGGCGTCGTCCTTCACCGCGACGAGCAGCGGGGTGCCGCCGGCCTCGGAGATCCGGTCCGCCAGCGTGTCGGCGTCGGCGGCGACCTCGCCGCCCTGCTCGCGGACCCAGGCGAGGACCGAACCGGCCGCGCCCTTGCGGGTCTGCCGGCCTTCGACGTCCACGCCCGACATCCGGGTCTGGGCGGTGAAGGCGATCCACTCCGCCTGGGCGAGTTCGCCCTGGTGGCGTTCGCGCAGCCCGTACTTCTCCTTCGCGAGGACGACGATCGAGCGGCCCTCGGGGGTCTCGTCGGCCAGCGAGGAGAGCTGCGCGGCGTCCGCGACCTCGGCCTCCGTCACGCCCTTGACCGGCACGAACTCGGCGGCCTGCCGGTTGCCCAGGGTGATGGTGCCGGTCTTGTCGAGCAGCAGTGTCGACACGTCGCCCGCCGCCTCGACCGCGCGGCCGGACATGGCGAGCACATTGCGCTGCACGAGCCGGTCCATGCCCGCGATGCCGATCGCGGAGAGCAGGGCGCCGATCGTCGTCGGGATGAGGCAGACGAGAAGCGCGGTGAGGACGATGAGGGAGGTCTGCTTGTCGGCCCCGGCGTAGATCGCGAAGGGCTTCAGGGTGACGACGGCCAGTAGGAAGACGATCGTCAGCGAGGCCAGCAGGATGTTGAGCGCGATCTCGTTCGGCGTCTTCTGCCGGGCCGCGCCCTCGACCAGGTTGATCATGCGGTCGATGAAGGTCTCGCCGGGCTTCGTCGTGATCTTCACGACGATCCGGTCGGACAGCACCTTCGTCCCGCCCGTGACCGCGCACCGGTCGCCGCCGGACTCCCGGATGACCGGGGCGGACTCGCCGGTGATCGCGGACTCGTCCACGCTCGCGACCCCCTCGACGACATCGCCGTCGCCGGGGATGATGTCGCCGGCCTCGCAGACCACGAGGTCGCCGACGCGCAGATCGGTGCCGGGGACCGGTTCCTCGGCGCCGCCGGCCAGCCGGCGCGCGACCGTGTCGGTCTTGGCCTTGCGCAGGGTGTCGGCCTGCGCCTTGCCGCGGCCCTCGGCTACGGCCTCGGCGAGATTGGCGAAGACCGTCGTCAGCCACAGCCAGCCGGCGATCGCCCAGCCGAACCAGTCCGAGGGGCTTTGGATCGCGAGGGCCGTGGTGACGACCGACCCGACCAGGACCACGAACATCACCGGCGTCTTGACCATCACCCGCGGGTCGAGCTTGCGCAGCGCGTCGGGGAAGGACGTGACCAGCTGCTTCGGGTCGAACAGACCGCCGCCCACCCGTCCGTGGGCATGCCGCCCGCCGGAGGGGTCCCCGTGGGGCGCGGTGGTCGGTCGCGTGGCGGACATGGCGTCCTCGTGATCCTTTACGTCGGGGTGGTGTGGGGCGGGGTGGTGTGGGGCGGGGTGCTGTGGGTCGTGGGTCCGGGCGGGGTGGTTCCGCGCGTCGCCGGTCCGGGGGGCGTGGGCCTGGGGGGCGTGGCTTCGCAGGCCGGGTTCCGGTGCGCCGGATTCCCGTATGCCGGATTCCGGTGTGCCGGGTTTCCGTATGCCGTGTGTCATGCCGCGAGCCCTTCGGCGAGCGGTCCGAGAGCGAGGGCCGGGAAGTAGGTGAGACCGGTGACGATCAGGATCGTGCCGCCCAGCAGGCCCGCGAACAGCGGCTTCTCGGTCCGCAGTGTTCCGGCGGTCGCCGGTACGGGTGTCTGTTCGGCGAGCGAGCCGGCGAGGGCGAGGACGAACACCATGGGCAGGAAGCGGCCGAGCAGCATCGCGATGCCGATCGTCGAGTTGAACCACTGGGTGTCGGCGTTCAGACCGGCGAAGGCGGATCCGTTGTTGTTGGCGCCGGAGGTGTAGGCGTAAAGGATCTCGGAGAAGCCGTGGGCGCCCGTGTTGAGCATCGAGTGCGGGGGCGTCGGCAGCGCGATCGCGAGCGCCGTGAAGCAGAGCACCAGCGCCGGGGTGATCAGGATGTAGCAGGCCGCGAACTTGATCTCGCGGGTGCCGATCTTCTTCCCCAGGTACTCGGGCGTACGGCCGACCATCAGACCCGCGAGGAAGACCGCGACGACCGCCATGATCAGCATGCCGTAGAGGCCGGAGCCGACACCGCCGGGCGCGATCTCGCCGAGCTGCATGCCGAGCATCGCGATGCCGCCGCCGAAGCCGGTGTACGAGGAGTGGAAGGAGTTGACCGCGCCGGTCGAGGTCAGTGTGGTGGCCACGGCGAACAACGACGAGCCGGCGATCCCGAAGCGGGTCTCCTTGCCCTCCATGGCCCCGCCGGCCAGCTCGAACGCCGGGCCGCGGTGGGCGAACTCGGTCCACATCATCAGCGCGGTGAAGCCGATCCAGATGACGGCCATCGTGCCGAGGATCGCGTACCCCTGCTTGACCGACCCGACCATCCGGCCGAAGGTCCGCGTCATCGCGAAGGGAATCACCAGTATCAGGTAGATCTCGAAGAGGTTCGACAGCCCGTTGGGGTTCTCGAAGGGGTGGGAGGAGTTGGCGTTGAAGTAGCCGCCGCCGTTGGTGCCCAGCTCCTTGATGACCTCCTGCGAGGCCACCGCGCCGCCGTTCCACTGCTGCGGGGTGCCGCCGAACTGGCCGACCTCGTGGATGCCGGCGAAGTTCTGGATGACGCCGCAGGCCACCAGGACCACCGCGCCGACGACCGCGATCGGCAGGAGGATGCGGACGGTGCCGCGGACCAGGTCGGCCCAGAAGTTGCCCAGTTCACCGGAGCGGGACCGGGCGAAGCCTCGGACGAGGGCGACCGCCACGGCCATGCCGACGGCCGCCGAGACGAAGTTCTGCACCGCGAGGCCGCCGGTCTGCACCACGTGGCCCATGGCCTGCTCGCCGTAGTACGACTGCCAGTTGGTGTTCGCGACGAACGACGCGGCCGTGTTGAAGGCCTGGTCCGGGTCGATCGACACGAAGCCGAGCGAGCCGGGCAGCGAACCCTGGACCCGCTGAAGCAGATAGAGGAAGAGGACACTGACGGCGGAGAAGGCGAGCACTCCGCGCAGATAGGCCGGCCAGCGCATCTCCGTGTCCGGGTTGGCGCCGATCGCCTTGTAGATCCACTTCTCGGGACGGTAGTGCTTCTCCGAGGAGTAGACGCGCGCCATGTGGTCGCCGAGCGGCCGGTACGACAGACCGAGCGCGACGACCAGCGCCAGAAGCTGGAGGACTCCAGCGAGGACGGGACTCATCTCGGGGCTCAGAACCTCTCGGGCTTGACGAGGGCGAGGATCAGATAGCCCAGCAGGGCGACGGCCACGACGAGACCGACGATGTTCTCGGCAGTCACAGCTTGGCCACCCCCTTGGCGATGAACGCCACCAGCGCGAAGATCGCGACCGTGGCGAGGACGAAGGCCACGTCGGCCATCGTGAGCTCCCGGAGAAATGAGGAAGGGAATCGAATACTCGGACACGAGGAGCGAACCTCATATCAGCCACGCCGCCGCTGCCGTTGACGCCCCTCTGACGCCTGGGGGTCCGGTCTTGACGCGTCCTCTACGGGTTCGGGCGCGGACGCCGTAGGGAGACGGCGGGGGGCGTTTCGGCCAGGGTGACATCGGCGTGCGCGCCGATGTCACGGGCAGGTGGACGAGCGGGCGGGGCGAGGGTGCCCGGGCGGCGCATGTGGGCGGCTTGGCGACGGCTTCGCGTCCATGTCGGGACACCGCACGGCGTCCCGGGTGTCCCGAAGCCGTCTCGAAGGCGTCCCGAGGACGTTGGTGTACGGCGTCGAGGTGGCGCCGTGAAGAGAAGGGCGGCCTTCCGGCGGTCTTGCGGGAGTCCCGCGCGCTCGGTTTCCATGGAGGCGCACACAGCACACGGCCCTCATCCGGCGGACCGCGTCGACGGACGTCCCGTCCGTATGCCCGGCCGACCGGATTCCCCGTGCCCTGACCGCCGGGGCGTCGCGACCCGCCGTCCGGTGCCCCTGCTCCGTACCCGTGTACCCGCGCTTCCCCTGCCTTCCTCCGCGCCCACCGGCCGAACCGCCGGCCGGCGCCGCCCCGCGTTCGACCTCGCGTTCGCCCCGCCCCCGGCACCGCCCTCAGCACCGCGCCCGGCTCCGCGTCCCGCCCCGTACCTCCTCGTCCCCGCCGCACCAGGAGTACCCGTGATCCCCCACGCGTCCCACCAACCTCCCGCGCCCGCCCGGGTGTTCCTCTCCGGCACCCCGGGATCCGGCGCGCTCGCCGAGCACGTCCTCGCCACCGGCCACGGCCGGTGGTGGACCGACCGGGCGCGAGAACCCCGCGTCGTGGCCGTGACCTGTGGCGGATACGCCCTGCTCACCGGGGACCCCGGTGCCGTCTCCCCGGAGCTGTTGGCCCCGTTCGCCGGGCACTACGTCGAGGCGCCGGACCGCTTCCTGCCGGTCCTCGGCGCGGCCTTCGGCCACCTCCACCCCTGGGAACGCATGCTCTACGTCCACCGGGCCGAGCCCGTCGCGCCGCGCGTCCCCACCGGGGTGACCGTGCGCCGCCTCGCGCCCCGGGACGCTCCCGCGCTCGCCGGCCTGGATCCGGCGGCGGCCTGGCTCCACGACACCTGGGGCGGGCCCGCCGCCCTCGCCGAATCCGGCCTGGCCTGGGCCGCCTTCCGCCGGGGCCGGATCCTCGCCCTGGCCTGCACCCGCTTCCTCGGCAGCCGCTACGAGGACGTCGCCTGCGCCACCGGCCCCGGCGAACGCCGCCGGCATCTCGCCCTGGCCTGCGTCACCGGGCTGACCGCCGACATCACGGCGCGCGGTCACCGCGCCAGTTGGTCCTGCTCGCGCGACAACCGCCCGAGCCGGCTGCTCGCCTGGACCGCGGGCTTCCGGCTGAGCCGTGAGTACGTCCATTTCGCCGCCGGACCCGCCGTCGGCACGTCGGCACCGGCGGACGCGGCACGGGGGCCTCGGGCGGGGACCCCGTGAGGGAGCCGAGCGCGCCACACTCGAAAAGGAACGGGAATTCCTGTGGGGCGCTGTCCGGCGCCTCGGCCGAGCCGATCCACCGGACAGCGCCCCACGCCCCCGCGGAGGCACCCGTATCGGGCGCCTCCGCGGCGGCGATTCACCGGCCTGTAAATTGCCGGGATTTGGGAATCATATTGCCTTCGCCCTTCGACGGGGCAATACGTGCCGTCAGTTCCAGCAGGTCATCGCGGAATAGCCGGCGTAGTTGTTGTTCCACACGTAAAGCCAGCCGTTCGCCTGCGTGACCCCGCAGGCGTTGTAGCGGTCACCCAAGGCGTAGCCCTGGCAGTACCAGGTGGTGCCCTTCTGGGCGGTGGTGACCACGGCGGCGCTGACACTGGGGCCGGTCCGGACGGCCACGGCCTCCGCCGCCGTCGCCAGCTCCGTGCCTCCGCTGCTGCACCTCGTGTAGGAGGCGGAATCGGCGGACCCCTGCGCGGCGTCGGCGACGCCCGGAACCATCAGGCCGATGAGCGCCGCGGCGGCCAACGCCGCGACCGACCTTGCCCCCAGGTACTTTCCCACTGTGTTCCTCCGGTCGACTCTTGTGAAGTGGACACCGGAAAGGAAACGACCCTTGACGGTGACGCGTCAAGGCGACGGTGTCGGAGAGGCTTGTTCCCCTCGCTCCCGGCTTGTTTTCCACCGGTGGCCATTCCCGGCTTGTTCCGGACGGGCGGCGCGGCATACGAAAAACGCTCCGGAGAATGCGGTCGACGCATTCTCCGGAGCGCTTTTCGGTCAGCTTCGCCGCATCCGCGTCGATCACCGCCGGGACATTCGGGAGGCCCGTCCTTTCTGCCCCCACCGAGGCCGAGGAGGATGCGGCGACCTCCCGAAGGGCGGCCTCGGCCCCCTCGCGCACCGCCTTCTCCCGGCCGTCCTTTGCCATGCCGTGCCGAAGAGCGGTGGGCGCGGGTGGACGCCACCCCTCACGCGTCACGAACCGTCAGCGGCGGACGCGGGGCATGCCGAGGCCGATCCAGGAGATGATCTCGCGCTGGATCTCGTTGTTGCCGCCGCCGAAGGTGAAGACGACGGCGGAGCGGTAGCCGCGCTCGAGTTCGCCGTGGAGGACGGCGCCGTGCGAGCCCTCCTTGAGCGCGCCCGCCGCGCCGGTGACCTCCAGGAGCCAGGCGTAGGCGTCGCGGCGCGCCTCGGAGCCGTACACCTTGACGGCGGAGG
Source organism: Streptomyces sp. NPDC046203 (assembly GCF_040646255.1). NCBI lineage: Bacteria > Bacillati > Actinomycetota > Actinomycetes > Kitasatosporales > Streptomycetaceae > Streptomyces > Streptomyces sp. NPDC046203. The sequence goes on from NZ_JBEYZX010000036.1 coordinate 59,159, forward strand.
CGTCCTGGGGGGTGAGGGTGCCGTCCTGGACCGCGTTCACCATCTGCCAGTTGAGGAGTTTCATCGCGTCGAGGCGGACGTGGGTGCGGGCCAGGACGCGGCGGACCCAGCCGAGGTCGAGGACGCGGCGGCCGTCGGCGAGTTTGGTGTCCGCGGCCCAGCGCCGGACGTCGTGGAGGGCGCGGATGGCCATGGTGCCGTGGGCGGCGAGGGTGACGCGCTCGTGGTTGAGCTGGTTGGTGATCAGTCGCCAGCCCTGGTTCTCGGCGCCGACCCGGCGGGAGCAGGGGACACGGATGTTCTCGTAGTGGCTCGCGGTGGTGTCGTGGGAGGCGAGCGTGTCGATGAGGGTGCAGGAGTAGCCGGGATCGCTCGTCGGGACCAGGAGCATGGTGATGCCCTGGTGCGGCGGGGCGGCCGGGTCGGTGCGGACGGCGAGCCAGACCCAGTCCGCGGTGTCGCCGTTGGTGGTCCAGATCTTCTGGCCGTCGACGAGGTAGTGGCCGTCCGTCTCGTCGCCCTCGCGCACGGCGCGGGTCCGGAGCGCGGCAAGGTCGGTGCCGGCGTCGGGTTCGCTGTAGCCGATGGCGAAGTCGATCTCCCCGGAGAGGATCCTCGGGAGGAAGTACGCCTTCTGCTCGTCGGTGCCGTAGCGCATGATCGTCGGCCCTACGGTGTTGAGCGCCATCAGCGGCAGCGGGACGCCGGCCTGCGCGGCCTCGTCGAAGAAGACGAACTGTTCCATCGGGGTCAGGCCGCGGCCGCCGTACTCGGTGGGCCAGCCGACGCCGAGCCAGCCGTCGGTGCCGAGACGGCGCACGGTCTCGCGGTAGAAGCGTTTCCGCTCGGCGGGGGCGGCACAGCGGGTGCGGGCGTGGACGTCGTCGGGGACGAGCGTCGCGAAGTAGGCCCGCAGCTCGGCGCGCAATCGGTGCTGGGCGGGCGTGTAGTCGAGGTGCATGGCGTCTCCCGTGGCTCGGTCCTCGGCGCGGGGCGGTGCGGTGCCGTGCGATGCGGGCAGCCCGGCTCGGCGCGGACGGTCCCTGTGCGGCGAGCCACGGTAGAACGTGTTCCACAAAGGGGGAAGGCCCGTGCGCCGGCCGGTGGCGTACGGACCTTCCACACCCCGCCGGGTGGCGGGGACGCGGTCTTCAGGTCTTCAGGTCTTCAGGTCTTCAGGGCAGGAGTTCGTCGAGGGAGGCGCGCGCCCCCTTCCGTTCCATCCGCCGCTCCGCCCACGCGAGGTTCTTCGGGTTCAGGTCGCGGCCCGAGGCGAGGACCAGGTCCTCGGCGGAGAACTCGCCCTCCGACCCCGCGTGCAGCAGCTTGTCGGGGGTGGGCGTCTCCCCCCGGGCCCCCCGGGACGTCTTGTCGGTGTCTCCGGTCATGGCGCCTCCTGGCGTTCCGCACGGTTACACGAGTACTGGCCATTCTCGTGTCCGGGCCGGGGTCCCGCATCCGGGGCCCGCCGGCCCGCCGAAATCGCCCGCAGGCCGTGCTGTCGCCGCCGTGGCGTCGGCGGGGGCCCGGCTCGACAATGAGGAGGATGACCGACGACGAGTACAGCGCGCGCGGCGGTGAGATCGGGCCGGCCGAGCGCCTCGCCATGAACCGCACCGGCAGCTTCGACTGGGATCTCGACACGGACACCATCGATGTCGACGACGCGGGCCTGCTGGTCCTCGGGGTGGGTCCGGAAGGCTTCGACAGGCGGTCCGCGTCGCTGATGCGCGGCCTCGACCCGGCCGAGCGGGACCGGCTGAACCGGATGATCCAGGAGGCGGTCTCCGGCGACAGCACCTCGTACGCGGCCCACATCCGCCTCGGTCCGCCCGGCGGCCCACCCCAGTGGACGCATGTGCAGGCGCGGATCCTGCGCCGGGCGGACGGGACGGCGCACCGGGTCGTGGGGATCGTGCGGGACACCACCACCGAGGTCACGAACTCGGAGTTCATCCTCAACCTGGCCAAGCGCCAGGAGGTGCAGACCACGATCGTGCAGCGCACGACGCACGCGCTGTCGCGGGCGGTGACCGTGGACGACGTGACGGCCGCGCTGACCGGTCCGGCCGGGCTCGGGCGGCTCGGCGCGGACGGGCTGGGGCTCGGGCTCGTCGAGAACGGCAATCTCGACCTGATCGCGCTGAGCGGTGAGGGCATCGACGTCTTCGAGGACTTCCGCAGCCGCCCGCTGGAGCCGGGGCTGCCGCTGGCGGAGGCGGTGCGCAGCGGCGAGGCGCGGTTCGTGTCCGAGTTCCCCGAGCACGTGGAGCAGGACTTCCCGCGGCTCGTGCCGTACGTGCACCGGATGCCGTACCACTCCGCCTGCTATCTGCCGCTGGTGGCGCAGGCCCGCTCGCTGGGCGGGATGGCGCTGTTCTACCGGCGGCGCAACCGGTTCGACACGGACGAGCGCAATCTGCTGCTCGGGCTCGCCGCGATCGTCGCGCAGTCGCTCCAGCGCGCGATCCTCTTCGACGAGGAGCGGGAGCTGGCCACCGGGCTCCAGGCGACGATGCTGCCGCGCCGGATCCCGAAGATCGAGGGCGGCGAGATAGCCGTGCGCTATCACGCGGCGTGGAGCGGGCGGCAGGTCGGCGGCGACTGGTACGACGTGATCCCGCTGCCGCGCGGACGGGTCGGGGTGGTCGTGGGCGATGTCCAGGGGCACGACACCCATGCCGCCGCGATCATGGGGCAGTTGCGCATCGCGCTGCGGGCGTACGCGGGCGAGGGCCACCCTCCGTCGACGGTGCTGGCCCGGGCCTCCCGTTTCCTCGCGGAGCTGGACACCAATCGCTTCGCGACCTGCACGTACGCACAGGTGGACCTGGCCGGTGGCACGGTGCGCGGGGTGCGGGCGGGGCATCTGGGGCCGCTGATCCGGCATACGGACGGACGGGTGGGCCGGCCGAAGCTGCGCGGCGGGCTGCCGCTGGGACTGGCCACGGTCTTCGGCGAGGAGGAGTTCCCGGAGACGCGGCTCGACCTGGTGCCGGGCGAGACGCTGGTGCTGTACACGGACGGGCTGGTCGAGCAGCCCGGCACCGATCTGGAGGCGGGGCTCGCGAAGCTGGCGGCGGCGGTGGGCGGTGGCCCGCCGGAGGCCGAGGCGCTCGCGGACCATCTGTCGGACCGGCTGTGGGAGCGGTGGGGGGCGGGGGACGACGTGGCCCTGCTGGTGCTGCGGCGCAGTCCGGACCCGGGCACGCCCCGGGCGCCGCGGATCCACCAGTACATCCATCAGGCCGATCCGCAGGGGCTGTCGGACGCGCGGGCGGCGGTGGGACAGACCCTGGTGGACTGGGGCATGCCCGAACTCGCCGACGACGCCGAGCTGTTGACGGGCGAGCTGTTGGTGAACGTACTCCTGCACACGGAGGGCGGGGCGGTGCTGACCCTGGAGGTGCTGCCGGAGCCGGTACGGCGGGTCCGGCTGTCCGTGCAGGACCGGTCGAGCGGCTGGCCGCGCCGGCGCACCCCGGGCGAGGCGGCGACGTCGGGGCGCGGGCTGCTTCTCATGGACGCGATCGCGGCCCGGTGGGGTGTGGAGCCGCGCGGCGAGGGCAAGGCGGTGTGGTGCGAGCTGGAGCCGGTCGAGCCGCGCGGCGGGAACGGGCGGGACGGTGGCGCGGGCGGCGGTGGTGGTACGGGCGGTGGCGGCAGGGGCGGCATCTACGGGGGCGGGAACGGCCGGGACGGCGGCGCGGCCGGGGAAGCCACGCGGCGCGCCGCGGACTGGATCGAGGACGAGGGCTGAGCGGCCGGCGCGGCCGAGGGCCGTGACGGGCCGCCCGCGCCCCGCCGAGGGAAGGACGGTGCGTGCCGATGGACCCGGTGGCGGCGCTGGACCGGATCGCGTTCCTCCTTGAGCGTTCGCGGGAACCGACGTACCGGGTCCGCGCGTTCCGTACGGCCGCGGCGGCGGTGACGGCCCTCGGCCCGGACGAGGTCGAACGGCGGGCGTCCGCCGGGACCCTGGAGTCGGTGAAGGGCATCGGCCCGAAGACGGGCGCCGTGGTGCGCGAGGCACTGGCGGGCCGGGTGCCGGAGTATCTGGAGCGGCTGGAACGGGAACTTCCGGTGCCCGAGGTGTCGGGCGGCGAGGAGCTGCGGGCGGCGCTGCGCGGCGACTGCCATGTGCACTCCGACTGGTCGGACGGCGGCAGCACCATCGAGGACATGGGGCGGACGGCGGCCGGGCTCGGCCACGAGTGGATGGTGCTCACGGACCACTCGCCGAGCCTGAAGGTGGCCCGGGGACTGTCCGCCGAGCGGCTGCGCGAGCAACTGGACACGGTGGCCGGGCTGAACGCGCGATGGGCGCCGTTCCGGCTGCTCACCGGCATCGAGTGCGACATCCTGGAGGACGGTTCGCTCGACCAGGAGCCCGGCCTGCTCGACCGGCTCGACCTGGTCGTGGGCTCCGTGCACTCGAAACTGCGGATGGACGCGCGGGCGATGACCCGACGCCTGGAGCGGGCGGTGCGCAATCCGCTGATGGACGTACTGGGGCACTGCACGGGCCGGCTGGTGAGCGGCGGCCGACTGCGCCCGGAGTCGGCGTTCGACGCGGAACGGGTCTTCGCGGCGTGTGCCGAGTCGGGTACGGCGGTGGAGATCAACAGCCGTCCCGAGCGGCTCGACCCGCCGCTGCGGCTGCTCCGGGAGGCGGTGGCGGCCGGGGTCCGCTTCGCGGTGGACACGGACGCGCACGCGCCGGGGCAACTGGAGTGGCAGATCCTCGGCTGCGCGCGGGCCGAGGAGTGCGGGGTGACGGCCGAGCGGGTGATCAACACCTGGCCGGCGGACCGGCTGCTGGAGTGGACCCGGGGGTGAAGATGGCGGGGCAGGAGGCTCCCGGGGCCGGGGATGGCGGGCGTCGGGCCTCGGGCCTTGGGCGGCTGCTTACGACGCCCGAGGTCCGGCGTCCGACGCCGCTGGTTATTTCCTTACCTGGTCCGCTATGACCGCGCCGGGCGGGGCCGGGCGGGCAGGAGGACCGCGCAGGCGGTGGCCGCCAGCAGCCCGCCGGCCAGGAAGGCGGCGCGGACCCCGGCGTACGGCAGGATCAGCCCGCCGAGGGCGGCGCCCGCGGCGATGCCGACGTTGTAGGCACCGGAGTTGGCGGCGAAGGCGAGGTCGGTCCGGCCGGGGGCACAGAGCAGCATCGCGTGCTGGGTGGCCATGAAGACGGGTCCGAGCGCGCCGCCCGTGAGCACCAGGAACAGGACGGCCGCTGCGGGCCGGGCACCCCACACGGACAGACCGAGCAGTCCCGTCGCCTGGACGGCCACGGCGCCGGTCAGGACACCGTGCGGGAAGCGGTCGAGCAGCGGACCGGCGAGGCTCACCCCGGCCAGGCAGGCGGCCCCGAAGGCGAACAGGAGGACGCCGGTGGTCTCGGGCCGGAACCCACCCACGTCCCCGAGGAAGGGCACGAGGTAGGTGTATCCCGCGAACGCGCCGGTGGCGGAGAGCGTCCCGGCGGCCAGTACGACGGCGAACCGGCGGCGGTCGGGGCGGGTGCCCCGCGCGGCGGCCTCCGTCTCCGGGCGTACGGTGGGCAGCAGGGCGGCGACCGTCACCATCGGGACGAGCCCCAGCACGGCCAGGACGGCGACCGGCAGCGGCCAGCCGCCGTGCCGGCCGAGCCAGGTGCCGCCGGGCACCCCGACGACGAGCGCGAGCGAACCGGCCACCGACAGCGCCCCGATCACCCGCCCCCGGACGCCGGGCGGGAACAGTCCGGCGGCGACCGGGCCCATCACGGCCCAGAACAGGGCCTGCCCGAGCGCGGTCACCAGCCGCGCGGCGAGCAGCGGTCCGTACGAGGAGAGCAGCGCGGCCGCCAGGCTGGAGACGGCCAGGGCGGCGAACACGCCGGTCAGGACGTGGCGGCGGGGCACGGCCCGTACCGCGTGGGTGAGCGGCAGGGAGACGACGGCCACCGTCAGGCCGTAGCCGGTGACGAGCAGTCCGGCGGCCGGTACGGACACGTCCAGGCGGGCGGCGAGGACGTCGAGGAGCCCGATGGGCAGGTTCTCGGCCGTGTTGAAGGCGAAGGCGCCCAGCATCAGCGCCCCCAGTACCGCGCCGCGCGCCCGCGCGGAGCGCTCGGGGAGGGTGGGGAGAGTCGTGTCCATGGGTCCAGCTCAGTGGGCGGCCCCGGGCCGCCGCAAGCGAATTCGTCCGGCGGGCGGGGCGGGTCACGCCGGGCCGGGCGGACATCGGCCGGACTACCGAGCGGACCGCCGGGCGGACGGCTGGGCGGGCCGTCGCGGACCATGGCGGGCCGGGCGTCGGGACGGGTGGTCGGGCTACCCAAGGACGAGCCAGGGGCGGGGCCGTTCCGTGGCGGGTCAGGCGCGCTGCCAGACCGTGGTGGCGTTGCAGAACTCGCGGATGCCGTGCCCGGCCAGCTCGCGGCCGTACCCCGATCGCTTCACCCCGCCGAAGGGCAGAGCGGGGTGGGAGGCCGTCATGCCGTTGACGAAGACGCCGCCCGCCTCCAGGTCTCGGACGAAGAAGGCGATGTCCTCCTCCTTACGGGTCCACACGTTCGAACTCAGTCCGAAGGGCGAGTCGTTGGCGACGGCGACGGCCTCCTCGATGTCGGCGACCGGGTAGAGGGTGGCGACGGGCCCGAACGCCTCCTCGTGGTGGACGCGCATCGCGGGGGTGATGCCGGTGAGCACGGTCGGCTTGTAGAACCAGCCGCGCGGGAAGGCGTCGGGCCGCCCGCCGCCGCACAGCACGGTGGCCCCGGCGGCCACGGCGTCGTCGACGAGCGCCTCCAGGTCGGCGCGGCCCTGCTCGGTGGCGAGCGGGCCGACGTCGGTGTCGTCGTCGAGCGGGTCGCCGATCGTGAGGGCGTTCATGGCGGCGGTGAACCGCTCGGCGAAGGTGTCGTAGACGTCGCGGTGGACGATGAACCGTTTCGCGGCGATGCAGGACTGCCCGTTGTTCTGTACGCGGGCCGTGACGGCGGTCTTGACGGCCCGGGACAGGTCGGCGGAGGGCATGACGATGTACGGGTCGCTGCCGCCGAGTTCCAGCACGGTCTTCTTGATCTCGTCCCCGGCGATCGCGGCGACGGACCGGCCGGCCGGTTCGCTGCCGGTGAGGGTGGCGGCCACGACCCGGGGGTCGCGCAGCACGCTCTCGACGGCCCCGGAGCCGATGAGCAGGGTCTGGAAGCAACCCGCCGGGAATCCGCCGCGGCGGAAGAGTTCGCCGAGGTAGAGCGCGGTCTGGGGCACGTTCGAGGCGTGCTTGAGCAGCCCGGTGTTGCCGGCCATGAGGGCGGGCGCCGCGAAGCGGACGACCTGCCAGAGGGGGAAGTTCCACGGCATGACGGCGAGGATCGGGCCGAGCGGCCGGTAGCGGACGCGCGCGAAGTCGGCGCCCGAGTCCTGGACGTCGTGCTGGGCCGGCCGCTCGTCGGCGAGCAGCTCCTCCGCGTGGTCGGCGTACCAGCGCATGGCCTTGGCGCACTTGGCCACCTCGGCGCGGGCGGCGACGATCGGCTTGCCCATCTCGGTGGTCATGGTGCGCGCGATGTCCTCGGTGTCCTCGTCGAGGAGGGCGGCGGCGGCGCGCATCAGCCGGGCGCGTTCGGCGAAGGGGGTGGTCCGGTAGCGGCGGTACGCCTCGTGGGCGGCGTCGATGCGCCGCTCGATCTCGGCGGGCCCCTGCGCCTCGTACGTGCGCAGTGTCTCGCCGGTCGCCGGGTTCACGGTGGCGATACCCATGTCGTCTCCTCCATGCCTCCGCCCCCGCGCCGCGCTCCCCCGGGGTCAACCTCTCGCGGACCGGGCGTGCCCGCAATCGGGACGGGACGAACGGGCGGAGGGGGCCGGAGCGCGGGGGAAACGAGAGGAGCGCGCACGGGGCGAACGGAGCGCCGGACCTCCCGCTACGTCCCACCCGCCCCGTCTCCCGTGGACCGGGGTCACCCGGTGGTGCGGGCGACCCAGCCGAGGGCGCCCGCGAGGTGGGCGCAGAAGGCGGGGTCCGCGTACGCCTCGGTGGCGTGCCCGAGTGCGGTGAAGAGGAAGCGGCCCCGTCCGGGCACGGCCTCCCGGCACCACACCAGGGGATGGTCGGCGCCGAGTGTGCCGCCTCGGTAGGAGTTCTCGTCGACGCGGGCGAGGACCCGGACGCCGGCGGCCCGCGGGTGGGCGGTGAAGTCGTACCACTCGTCGGTCCACTCCCAGCGGGCCGGCAGCGCGGCCGTCGCCGGATGGCCGGGGTCCTCGGCGCACACCACGCCGGGCTGGAGCGCGGGGTGTCCGGCGAAGCGGGTGCCGAGGAGTTCGCCGTAGAAAGGCCAGTCGGGCTCGGCGTTGGCCGCCGCGTGCACGGCGAGGACACCGCCCCCGTCCCGTACGTACGCCTCGAAGGCCGTCCGCCCCTCGTCGGTGAGGACGGTGCCGGTGGTGGAGAGGAGGACGACGGCGGCGCAGCGGGCGAGCCGGGCGGTGGTGAAGGCGCCGGGGTCCTCGGTGGTCTCGGGGGTGAGCCCGGCGGCGCGGGCCAGCGCGGCCAGGGCGGCGGCGCCGGCGGGGATCGAGTCGTGGCGGTAGCCGGTGGTACGGGTGTAGACGAGGACGTCGCCGCCGCGCCGGGCTCCCCGGTCCGCCCGGCCGGCGGCCCGTCCGGTGGGTTCGTCCCATCCCGTGGGTTCGTCCTGCCCGGTGGGTCCGGCCTGCCCGGTGGGTCCAACCCGTCCTGTGTGTCCGGACCGTCTGGTGGCTCCGCTGTCGTCGCCGTCCGCCACGCGGTGTCCTCCGCTCTCCCCCGCCGTCGGCAAGCGCTTTCGCGCCCGTCCGGCCGACCGTAGCCAGCGAAAAGCCCGCGCCGCAAGGTCCGTCCTCCGGCAGACTGCGGCGATGGATCTCCTTCCCCGGTCGCGCCGCGCACTCGCCCATGTCTCCGCCCGTACCACGGGCGGGCCGCTCGATCCCGCACTGCGGGTCACCCTCAATTTCCATCCCGTCTTCCTCGGCCGGCTCGCCGAGGACGGGGTCTACCGCTCCCAGTTCGTCACGGGCACCGGGAACGGCGGTCTCACCGCGCACCCCGGCGGCGACCGATGGGACTGGGAGAGCCGGATCTTCGGCGGGGCGTACGACGACGCCCCGGCGGTCGAACGGCCCGTGTACGGCGCGCTCGACCACCGGCGCCGTTCCTTCGGTGCCGCGCCCCGGTTCGGCTCCGCGCATCTGCGGCTGAACTCCGCCGCTTTGGCCCGGACGACCTTCTGCTATCCGGACAGCGTCCTCGAACCGGCCGACTTCGGTGTCGCCGGACGGGCCGCGCGGCTCGTCGCGCTCGCCCTCGCCGACGGTCAGGACGCGCTGGACGACTATGTGGAGACCCAGGTACACGGCCCGGTCGAACTGGCGCGGGATGTCGAGGAGTTGGTCCTCGACCCGGCCTTTCGTGGTACGGAGGTGGAGGCCGCGGCCCGTGCGCTGCCGTGTCCCGTCGCATGGCACGGGGGCTTCCGGCTTTCGGTCGGGGAGCTCGGGCGCCATCCGGACTACCGGGGGCCGCGGTACGTGGAGTTGGGCGCCGCGCTGGCCGTGGACGGGTGGCTGGACGCGCGGATCGTACAGGAGGCCGCCGAGTCGGGGCGGTACGACCGGCAGGAGGTGAAGCGGGTCTGGCATCTGCTGGCCCGGTTCGGGGCGCCGGAGCGGTAGACGCCGCAGCGGCAGGCGGCGGGCTCCCGCCCGGGCGGGACCGGGGCTCCGGACCGTTCGCGACCGGGGGCGGCGGCCGGGCGCCGAGGGCTCCGAAGGGCGGGGCTCCGGCCAATTCGGCGAGCGGTCACCGCCGCCGTCGGAGACATTGTCGTATCGGATACAGCTCTGTATCTTTTGGCGCGCCCGGATGCCCGACCTGCCGCACCGCCGGAGGTTCCCATGACCGATCTGTCGCCCGAACTCGCCGAACTGCTCTCCGCCGCCATCGGCCCCCTGCCCGAGGGGGCCGTCGTGCCGCTGCCGCCCACCTTCGATTCGGTCGACGAGGAGCGTCGGTACCGAAAGGAGCAACTGGCCGCCGGTTTCCGGATATTCGGCCGGTTCGGCTTCTCCGATGGCGTCGCCGGGCACATCACCGTGCGCGACCCCGGGGAGCCGGAGACCTTCTGGGTCAACCCCTTCGGCATGCACTTCGGCCAGATCAAGGCGTCCGACCTGATCCGGGTCGACCACGAGGGACGGGTGCTGGACGGCGTACGGCCGGTCAACCGGGCCGCGTTCGTCATCCACGCCCAGGTGCACCGCGCGCGCCCGGACGCGATCGCCGCCGCGCACTCGCACTCCCTGCATGGCAAGGCGTTCTCCAGCCTCGGTGTCCCGCTCGATCCGATCACCCAGGACGCCTGCGCGTTCTTCGAGGACCACGGGATCTACGACGACTACCGGGGTGTCGTCAACGAGCGGGAGGAGGGCGAGCGCGTCGCCAAGGCGCTCGCCTCGTACAAGGCGGTCATCCTCAAGAACCACGGGCTGCTCACGGTCGGCCAGTCGGTCGCCGAGGCGGTCTGGTGGTTCGTCACCATGGAGCGTTCCTGCCAGGCCCAGTTGCTCGCGATGGCGGCGGGGACGCCGCATGTGATCGACCGGGAGACGGCGCTGCTCACCCGCAGCCAGGTGGGGTCGCCGATCGCCGGCTGGTACCAGGCCCGTCCGCTGTGGGACCAGATCACGGCCTCGGATCCCGACCTCTTCAACTGACGGCCCGGCCCGGCCGAACCCGGCCGCAATCGGTCGGGTTCCCCACCGGGCTTACTCCTAGAGAACGTTCGCCTCCTCGCGCGGAGTTCCCGTCCGGGACTGTGACATTCCCCTGCCCCGCCGGACCTGTTCGCCACAGCCGCGACCTGCGCATACTCCACTGCCGCCGCACCCGAGCCCGTCGGGTCCGGCGGTCCTTCGAAAGGGAGTTGAGGAAACGGATGACCTCGCGCACGGTCCCGGCGGCGGCCTCGGGTACCTGGACACTCGGCGACCACACGGTCCACCGGATCGGCTTCGGCGCCATGCGGCTTACCGGGAACGCCGCCTTCCACCTGGGTGATCCGAGCGACCGGGGCCGGTCGATCGCCGTTCTGCGCCGCGCCGTCGAACTCGGCGTGAACCACATCGACACCGCCGCCTTCTACTTCTCCCGGCTGCGGTCGGCCAACGAGCTGATCAACTCGGCGCTCGCGCCGTACCCGGACGATCTCCTGCTGTCCACGAAGGTCGGTCCGGCCCGGGACGCCTCCGGCGAGTGGGCCACCTCGGCCCGTCCCGACCAGTTGCGCGGCCAGGTCGAGGAGAACCTGCGCCAGCTGGGTCGCGACCACCTCGACCTGGTCAACCTGCGGGTCATGAGCCAACCTTCGGTCAGCGAGCACTTCGGGGCGCTCGCCGAGCTCCGTGACGCCGGACTCGTCCGTCATCTCGGCCTGTCCAACGCCCGCCCGCAGCACCTGGACGAGGCCCGCGCGATCGCTCCCGTGGTGTGCGTGCAGAACCGCTACGGTCTCGACGCGCGCGACGACGGGGAACTCCTGCGCACCTGTGGCGAACTGGGCATCGCCTTCGTCCCCTTCTTCTCCATCGCGGGGGCGGGGCGCGAGGCCGGCACCGCCGCCACCGAGCACGACACGGTCCTCGCGGTCGCCCGCGCGCACGGCGCGAGCCCGGCCCAGGTCCGTCTCGCCTGGACGCTGCACCAGGGCCCGCACGTCCTGGCCATCCCCGGCACGGGCAACCCGGACCATCTCGTCGACAACCTGGCGGCCGGTGAACTCCGGCTCACCGACGGGGAGATCGACAGCCTGAACGCGATCGGCAGCGGCTGACCGCTAGGGCGTGTTTCGAAAGTAGCTCCGTCCGCCCGGAGGGCGGGGCCTGCGGCGTCTGGTGCACTGCGCTCGCTTCGCTCGCTCCGTCTCGGCGC